>NZ_JBNJOG010000003.1:0-479276 GCF_050113695.1 Vibrio sp. TRT 17S01
GCGGGAGTAAAATTTATGAATAGCACATCTCACTGTTTTAAATTTCAGGGGTGTCGCACTTCGTACTTGAATCCAAGAGTTATAACAAACTGTTCAAGAGTGATTCACAACGCTTAGCGATCTCAGTTTAAACTTGGTTTTAATGTCTAAGATGCAATGGTTTGGGTTAGATGCTTAGCGTTGTTCGCACGTTAATGCGGAGTTAGGTTAATTAAAGAGGATATAGTGATATGAAATTAGTTTTCTTTTTGCTCGCCCTATCATTTCCATTATATGCTCAAGCTACTCATGAAGTTCGAGAGGTTATGTTTGGCTTTAACTATATGCTACCAGAGTCAACTATGTGTATTTCCACTAAAGAGTCTGAGAGTAAGCTAGTTTACTGTGAGTGGATTAGGGGTAATGGTTATACCGGAGACGTAACCTCCTATTCTTGTATGATCTCTGAATTCGAGAAGTATATCTTTTTTAAAAGTCGGTCGGTGTGTATTGAGCAACTTGAAATAATGCAAAGTAATGCTCCTTAATCGTAGCCTAACAAAGCATTTAAGAGTGACTCACAACGCTTGGCAATTTCAGTTTAAGCTTAAGGTGCAATAGTTTGGGCTGGGTGTTTAGCGTTGTTCGCACCTTAACAGGGCGTTATGCGTCCGAAAATATCAAATGTTTTGGGCGATTAGCTGTCGTTGTTTTGATTATTGGCTTATGTCCCCATTCATTCGAAAACGTACAACTACAGATTCTAGAAAGTTTTACGTATTTATGTAGGTCAATGCCTTAGGAATGTGGAGTTGGATAATTGTGGTTTTTTACTTATATAAACAAGGTGTTAGGCATTTCTCTTTGAGATATGATGATTAGTTCACTGGCTTTATTGTAGGGATATAACTTAGATTTGCTCCATTATTGGTTTCGTCAAATAAATTTGCGTTTGTACAGCTGTAATTTACACAAATACAGTTCATGTTGAGACAGTCGTGTTTACACGGGAAAGTTGCATTTCCATATAAGCCAGGCCACTTCGGGACATTTGTTAGTGTCGAACTGTGCTTTGAGAAGATTCAGAGCCAAATAGAACGTAGTGTTTAGCCGAAGTACCGTTGCTTGGTTGAAATAAAATTAAGAGGACAAAAACAAATGACAGCCTTAATGACACGTGCTGAAGTGATCCGATGTATTAAGTAAGAGCTTGAACTGACGGGGATTGCAGATAAAAAACATGCTAAACCCGATCTGAGCTATTTAATGCCTGAATTGAGATTTGCACTTGTGGAAACACTTTTACTTCATACCCGAGGCAACCAAGCTCATGCAGCAAGGATGCTTGGGATTAGCCGCTGTACATTACGGAAAATTTACAACCAACGCCATAAGTGATAGTGGTGCTCTCGATCCAACTTGAGGCTTCCAACGTCACACTCTAATCTTCTTTTGCTAGCTATAGATAAAGAAAAATGTGATCTTCCTTCAGGCAGGTTTTTGCCTGGCTTTTCTTTTTAAGTCAAAAGCTTAGGGATTCATTGTTGTGGTATTGCTCACTTTGGTTGAGTTCGCTATTCTCGGTACAAAAGAAAAAAGTACTTACGTCAGGCTAGAGTAATACGTTATGAAACCGTCATTTGAATTGTCAAAATCAGAGCAACTGTTCCTTTTGGTTGAAGGAGCCAGCATTCCTGATCTAGCGCAACAGCTCTATCAGCTATCAGGGGAAATTGAACAAGAACCGCTATTTTTGTATCCCCCTTATGATGAGTTAATGAGCGTTTCTCCGAGATTGGTGAAAGCAACCCCAGAAGTTCAACACTGGTTTTTAGAGCTTAACCAATATCAGCGTGGGTATTTTTTCTCTTCAAGCGGCTCGTTAAGTGACGTTGCTGAATCTCTAAGGCGACTGATCATGGCAGAGATGCCAGAGGGCAATACGGGCTTTTTGCGTTTTGCAGATAGCCATGTTGCTTTTGTTTTATTGGATACTCAATGCGCCATGCTATGGCAGCCAATGAGCAGAGTTTGGCTTCATCAAGCGGGTGAATGGCAAACACTTGATAATCCTTTTATGATACCGCCGGAAACACACAATCAAACTCTGAAAATTACCGATGAGCAGTGGCGAAGGCTCTCGCTTATTCCATGGCAGAACGCACTGCCCAATACATTAGTTGCTCACATGCAGCGCTGGTATCCCGAGCGCAGCCATCAGGTTCACGATTTAAGGGACTGGGTTTGTACTCATATGGAGGCGGCTCACGTCAAAGGTTTTGAGACCGAGCAAGACTTACTCTATTACTTCAATATCCTTGGGTATGTCGGCGAAGAGGCTTTGCTTAATAATACCTACCCAAGCCTGACTCAACTCATTGAGCAACCGTCATTACACACTCCATCGCAACGTATTGCACAAGCGGCGAGTTTAGCCGAACAAATTGCTAACCAATCAAGGGAGAGCTAAGCATGAGTACCCCCAATAAAGCCGCGAAATGCGCATCCACCCACGATGCAAAAGTTATGCCCTTTTCGACGTAATGACGTAGGGATTATCCCTGTGCGTTATGCCTTGGATGATATGAATGAACAAGGTCAACCACTCCACCCACTGCCTACGACCGATACGCAGTGGCAAGGTCGATTTGCCCCAAAGCAGCGTCAGTATACGTTAAGGCAATTACGTGATGGTTGGTTGTATGTGTATGACGAGACGGATAAGACCTTTCATGAGTATCAAGTGGAAGGGTACGAATTTACTAAAATTGATTGGTCAGGCGATGAAGCGGATAAACCTGCGAATGAGCGTGGCAGCAAAGGTGAAACGAAAAGTTGCTTGGTCTACCCGGCGAAAAATACACTCTATATGACGTTTGCCCATCAGCGCTGGACATGGCGACTGTGTGAACACATGCGCTCTCACGCCCCTAATCGTTCGGTATGGATGCGTAAGGTCAACTTACAACAATTCCAGTCAACACTGAATCATCCTCATGCTGGTCTTTCTTCCCAACTTGGCAAGTATGTGGCGGATGTTGGCACCGATGGTGCGCCGACAGGTGTGTTTGACGCGACTTGTACACCATTAACACCAATTGAAGACGGAGTTGATGACTTCAAACATGTGGCAGACAAGGCTGGGTGTTGGGACTTAGATTATCGAGCTGATTTGCCGGCTCAAGACTGCGGGATGTTTATTGCGCTCGATGACCCTCTAGCGGATGTGAGCGACTTGTTCTTACCTCTCTCCGAACAGGTTGCGGCCCGCAGCACTGCCTACCAAGATGAAGACAACCTTCACAAGCTGCAAATGGCCGAACTGACTCGCACACTGGGGCGAGTAAAAGTCGAGCATAATGAGTTACCAGAGCAAGTGAAAGATGACCCCATCAAGGTCATGGAGTTTGAACGTCAACTGACTGAATATGTCGCCACTCAATATCTGGCAGATAAAGAGCGTACAGCCCTAGAAGCTAACCCTAATGTCGGCAACGCCCCATTTACTCAGCTTCAAGAAGAAGCGCTTGAGAAGCTTTCTGAGCTAGAAAAGACTTATCGCTTTACTCCTACTGATAAGCAGCAAGAAACTTGGCAACGTAATACTGTTTTTAGTGACGAAGTGAACTGGGATGAACTCGATGCTTTCCTTACTCAGTATTACACTCAGGTTAAAGGTCTAGATGAGCGTATCGACGTGCTTTATCAAGACTTTATGACTGCATTTGAGCAACTGGGTACTGACCCGCTAGTCCTTGGTTTAGATAATCAAGACGAGGCTCACCTAGCTTATCTACTTAGCTTAACCAGCCAGTATCTAGCGGTGGTTAAACAAGCGGTAAATACTGAACAAGCGAATGAGCAGTTGAAGCAGGCGCTTTCACTGGATTCACCTAAAACGCTTTTCGCACTAGCTTCTCTAGGTTCTAAGTTGGAAAACTGGCAAGCACTGAACGCTTACGTCGATGAACTTGGTAACAGTCTGCTCTCAATGGAGAACCCCAGTGACATGGTCACTGTATCGGGTGCGATTGCGAACTGGGGTGGGTTCACCAGTGACGTACGTATGCATGATAAAGCATGGTTTAAAGTGTTAGCAGAGCCTGTTCAGTTAAGCTTCACTGCGCTACAAAATGTCGCCTCAGGGCAAGCCCATAACAGTTGGCGTGCCGTCTCTAATTTTCTGTTCCCTAGCCAGATGAATACCACCGCAACACCGAAAGGCTTAGTCAGTAACTTGCGGCTGGTTATCTTAGAGGCCATCGTGAACCCAGAAGCTATCGTGATTCATAATCCTGACTATCCAGCACAAATTGCGGCATGGCAACAAAAACTCCGTACAGAATCAGAAATTGTTCGTCGTGTTAGCCTGCTGGATTCGGGTGAGGTAACGCCAGCAAACAACCAGTTAAAGAACATGCAAAGCGCTCAGAAGAAAATACAGAAACTTCTGAGTAGTGAGTTGCCAATGATGGTAATGCTTAAGCATGAAGCGGTCAATAACACCGCCAAGCAAATGCTTAACGATGCGGTAGAACGGAGTTGGCAACAAGGTAAGCAGTTCACCCAAGCTTCATGGGACAAATTGGGCAAAATGGGGGGGGGCGTGGCGATGCTCAACCTTTGGAATGTTTCGGTTGTTCTGCAAGACATCCGCCATAAAGTCGCGCAACACCCGAATACTAGCTTGTGGACTAACCCTGCAATTAGAGAAGCGACCTATGCGACTAGTTATGCGGTCTCCGCCGTTACCGCTGTGTGGCGAGATGCGAAATGGGAAATTCTTGCTAAGGATTCGAAGTTACTTGGTGAAACCTTAAATGAAGCAATAAAAAACAGTAATGCTTCAAAAGCGGCAACACTCAAAACTTTTGCGAAAACCACGGCGACGGTATCCTTGTTTGGTCTAATTGCTACAGGACTGGAGACATGGGAAAGTTACGATAAATTCACTGATTCAAGTCATGCGCCAATGGAACGGTTCGGCTATGGCTTAAAGTGGGGAGCAACCTTGGCTCAAATTGCTGTATTTGGAGTCCAAGGTGTATTAAATTTATTAAGTTGTACTAGCCTATTAAAAATCAGTATAAGTAGCATAATAGCCTCTTGGATGCTAACTACGTTAATGGTTGCAGGTATTGTGTATTTGATTGCTGTCATCATTATCAATGTCTTTAAACGCTCTGAGCTTGAGAAATGGCTGCTTCATTCCACATGGGGTAACGAATCAAAGCAATGGAAGCCTATCGAGGAATTAACACTTTTAGAGCACATTATTCATCAACCTCAAGTTCAACTTAACTCAGTACCTAACCGAAAACCTTCCCAATGGATGGACTCTGGCACGAACCAATGGCAGTTAGAATTAACGCTCCCAGCATTTACCAAAGGTCAATCAATTGGCTTACAAATTACGCGTAAGCCTAAAGATAGAGCCTACAGTTATGCCCCTACTGAAGCGAAGCCCGCAGTCATGATTAATGAACAGAACGGTACGTGGAGTCAAGATAAAAAAGACGGTAGCCCTGTCATCTATCGTTTAGACTTGGGCGGTAGCACGGACGATACCATTACTGTCCTCGTCCGCATGCCGTTTAACTGGCAAGCGGATGAGGAGCAACGACTTGGCTATGTAACAACTGGTAGTAGCCAAGGTGACTTAACCGTAGAGCCTGCACCGAAAGAATTTGCTACTCGTATTATTGAAGTGAGAATCGACTAATGAATAATGAACAAAGCCTAGAGTCTCTCAAGGAACAACTTTATAACGCTGATGTAGCCTACTCTTGGGAGCACAAAGGATTGGGTGGCAAATACGAACACTTGTGGAGGTGGGGAGTGGCGTTCTTTGTCAACTATTCAATATTTGGCTTTTTTTTTGTTTGTTCTTGAAGATTTTACTGTAGACACCCCCATGTTTTGGGTGGCTTTTGTTTTGATGACGATGATGATGTTGATGACAAGGTATCTATATTTACCTGATAAACATCGCTGTTATCACCTAACTGCACAGGGTATTCGTTACACAGAACAAGATATGATCCCAGAGATGGCTTATAAAATCGTGCGTGGTTTTGCGTGGGTGGGAATTGTGGTGTGTTTTATTGCTGTTTTCTTACTTGGTCCGTTGGCGCTTGTCGGTGCGGGGGCGTTTGCGTTGATGTCATTTGGGATGACCAATTTTCAGCCAACAGTTAATAAGTCTTATGTACGGGTTGATGAATGTAGTGTGGTGTTTAATCATTACTAATGACTCGGTGCTTTCATTTGGAAGCCTTAAGCGAGAAACACTTGACTATATAGGCACTGTTTTTACTTCGACGCTTGTTCAAAAAACAGTGTTACTTTCTCATCTACAGTCGGCTTTCCCTGAAATTGAAATTGTCGAAATCAAAAAAATGAATGATAAATACAAGCACCCGATTTACCAGCAAGATGAAGAGACGGCTACGGAGTAGTTCAATAAGGAGCCCGTTTTTGAGGTGTTTCTGTTAGACGGCATCGCTGTCACAATCGAGTTGTGTTGCGAACAACGAAGAAGTAAGGGGGCAATTTGATTGAGATAATAACGCTGATTGTTTTAGTTTCGTTTTACTTTTGTGTTGAAGGTAGTGACACATCCCTCAAGGAAGCGAGCGTTGCTATCGGACTGTATGGAATATATCTGGTTGTTTACCTGTTGATAGAGCCTTTTCCAGCGGCTACGTCTAAGTATATGGGGCAACTCTATGGCTTCTTGCCAGCGCTATCGTTTGGAGCCATATTGTTTCCGCATTTCAACAAGAGCGCTCCTGAAGTTGTCACTAAAACCATAGGCTGGGCTGGATTGACGACTACACTTTTGATTCTTAGCTATTTTAAGTTTTTTGTCTGGTGACAGCTTATTCTGCATGTCAGTAAACATTGCTTACTGATATGCAGAGAGCCTCTTACACAGCAATGGTAGTAGTCAAACTGGGTGATAAAAAGAGGACTGCCCACGCAGTTAAGTCGTTTCAATTTAAGTAATGGTATTAATAGTAATCTAAAAGGAAAATAGTTTGGAAAGTAATATGTGTGAGATCGATAGCTTGGAGATTAGCGATAAATGGAAGCGTCGTTTTCATTTATTAAAAAAGTTTGGAGCCGACGAGCTTAGTCACGCGATGATTTTAAAAAGCGAGGCCTATAGGCAATCATCTTTTAAAGAACGACTGTCTTTCTCTATGATGTCCAACTTTCCTGCGTTTTTTGGAGGATTTTTATACTACTTCTACAAGAGTATGCACTTGAAAGGCTTTGTTATCCTCTCTTTTTCGATGCTTTGGGTAACAGCTTTATCGAATATTGAGTTTTTTAGTGGTGTTGTTATTCCTGATGCGGTCTTTTGGGCATTATCCGCTTGCCTATGTTCTCAGTGGGCTAACTATGACCTATATCGAAAAACATTTCATGATGAGGTGCTGTGGGGTTGGGTACCAGTAAGGTGGCGTAATAAATCCAGTGTTATGTGGTTCCTAGCACTAAGTGTCACTGTTTGGGGGGGCTCAATTTACTATGCGATGACTCATACTTACTCGACGTATGCTGCCTATGATGACCCCAAAGCAGTAAGTGTGCCGTGTGGTTCTTTCGCTATGTATGCGACTCAAGAAGAGGTGGACAATTATGGTCGAGAGGTGATCTGCCATCAATTAGAACTTGAAGGGATTCTTTAAGGAGTTTTGTTGAGTAGGGGGGAAGATTGAACCGTACAGTCTCCCTTTTTGACCACAGTATTAACGTGAAACTGTTCACCCAATGTTTTTTTGATATGCGAGTTGTTATGTTTCTAAAAATTATAAACTCCGTAAGGTCTGCTATTCATTGTTGGTTTTCCAATATTACCAATACTGTGCATACACTTACCTTAAGTGATGTGAAATATGATAAACAATTAGGAGAAATTAGCGCTTATACATCTGGCTATCAAAATATAATAATTCCTGAATGTTTCGGGGAATTTCCAGTTAACGCGATAGGGAGTAAAGCTTTTGTCTCTAAAAAAATAACGAACGTAATAATCCCTGACTCAGTCATTGCCATAGGAGAAAGTGCATTCTCTTATAACAATCTAACCACGGTGACCTTCCCAAATACTGTATCTTTTATTGGTGAATTTGCTTTTGCAAACAATATGTTGACTAATGTTGTTTTGCCTAATTTTATAACAAAAATCCATGGTGCAGCATTTGCTATTAATGATCTAACACATGTAGATATTCCAAATTCAATGGAACATATAGGAGACTTCGCTTTTGAAGGTAACTATTTAAAGGCTATCACTATTCCCGACTCTGTAACTTTTATCGATGAGGGGGCATTTATGGATAACGCGTAAGAAACTGTCGCTATTTCACAGTCAATCGCTCATATCGGAAAAGGTGCGTTTGTTGGTAATCGCCTAATCAATGCGACTATTCCAGAGTCAATATTATTAACTAATGAGGACATATTTGATGAAGGGGTTCAGATTAATTATTTTTAGCTATTTTCTAACGTGTTAAAAGATTGAACCGTACGTCAGTTTAATCTTGAGGTAAGGATTATAATGAGTACAAGGTTGTTATAATATTTCAAACTGTTTAGTCAGCCATTACGATAGCTCTTATAACAAAAAGCGAATTTGGAATTCTGTTGATAAATTGACAAGGTTTTGCTGCTGTGTTTTCTTTACCAACATATGGGGAAGATTTCGACTGGATCGGTTTTCCCTTATTTTTGGTTTAACGAGTGTTATTGCCATAGGCGCAAATCTAGTCGGGTCAAAGCACTTTATTAAGTATGCATCAAAGCATGAAATATTTGTGACAGGCGAAGGATTGAAGATTAAAGATGCAGATATATATAGTGTTCTGCTCTGGAGTAACCTTACTCAGGTGGCACAAAATCTGAAATCTGGTCAGGTGTCAAGTCTTTCTATACATACATCTGAAGGTTTTATTGATTTAACTAACTACGAACAACTGGATAAATTGGCATTGGAACTCAAGTCGTTCATAGAAGCAGAACTATGGAAATAAAGTTATGCAAGTATTTAAGGCTTTACGGTACTTTAGTTAATTTGTCTCGAGTCGTTTAGATCAAGCTCACTAAACGATTTCTGTCCAACAATGAGTTTGAGCTCCTTGTTAGGAGGAGTGAATCTGTAGGAGTTATAAACTACAGATTTGTCACATGAAATATATAGACAGGTGAGATTTGTTATCTAATTGATTGATAATTAATATTTAAGTTGATTTATACTATCGCCTTAATGTGGCGTTATGTGTCATCAAAAGTCGAGATAAAATATGAACAAAGTAATCAAGTTGGGTGTGGCAGTATTTGTATTCAATTGCTTTCAATCTTCAGTATTTTCCGAAGAAGGTTCTTTTGGTTTAGATGGGGAGTTTGTTTATAAGGATATGGTCGGTGGTCCATATTTTGACGAGTGGTATGTTAGTGGAGATATGGGCCAACTGAACAGTATTAAAGTATATCGTGAAGGTAAGTCAGGTTCGTTGGAGGTTACTATTGAGGTTGACTGCAAATTACAAACGATAACAATTCAGGGTACAGCCTTGGTCTATGGTTCTACGACTTTATCTGAGGAAGAAGCCCAAGATTATTTCACTACTGACATTACGAAATCAATCGTCGATAAAGTCTGTACATTTTGACCAAGGTACATTACAAAGCAATTCAAGCAGATTTGCAACGTTTGGCATTTTTAGTTTGAGTCTGCTTTAGTGTTTACGGCACAATGGTTCAGGTTAGTGGCAACGTTGCTCATTACTTAATTGGACGTTAGGTGTTGGAGATAATAATGGTTAAGTATGGAATTTTGTTTATGTTGCTTATCGCTAGTTTCTCTAGTTATTCAGCAACCTTAGTGACAAAAAACTATGTCGTATCAATAACATCAAACTGTGTGGAAGGTGAAGTGACTTGTGATGATGTAACATATCATGGTAAGTCAAAGAAATCAGGTAGCGAGATCATTATTAAGGGGCGCACACTACATACTCATTTATCAGATGGCACCCCAGCAAGATTCTTAGGTTATAAGTTTATTAATGGTAATGTTGTTTACATGGTTACAGATTTTGGCGCTCTGACTGTAACCCAAGATGAAAAGGTCTTAGTTAGTGAGCATGGAAAGTGGGACTAGCCGAAATAAACACATAAAAAAGCATTAAAGACAGTTCCGGAACTGGAAGCGTCAGTTCACAAGTATATCTGATAAACAGTTTAACAATTTGGACGGTGTCGATTATTCGAAGAAAGAGTCTGAAGAGCTTCGAACGCTAAGGCGCGAGAACAAACGACTCAAAGATGAAATGGAATTCCTAAAAAAGGTCTCGGCGTACTTCGCGAAGCAGCAAGAGTGAAGTACGAGTTCATTGAAAACTATACCTATGAGTACTCGGGTCGACGTCATAGGCTGATAAGTAGAGGTAACTGCTATGCTGTTTGACTTGACTGTGGTGTTGTTTTCCTCAGTCGGTCAAGGTTATAGCTTTATTTGTTCCAAAGAAAGCTAGAACCCTGTCATTCAATATATCGATCGTGGTGATAGGGGAGAGTCTAGCGAAAGTGATTTTACTATAGGTATCTACAACGTTTGTTTATAGATAAGCCCAACCTCTTTTCACGTTGCTGACAAGAGAATATACCTCTTAATACGTCCATGCTCTTATGAAGCGTGAGAGTTGTCTCTTACTTCTCTTTGTTTAGTGGTCAAACTCCTTCAATTAAAGTGAGTAACTCTCCCTTTTTTGATTTAATATTACTTTATTCTTGTTATAAACAGTTATGATTATCGCGTCTTCGTGTTTAATCTTTAGAAGAGCAGTATTTTGTATTTGAATACATATAGTTAGGAAAACTACTTAAGAGTGACTTTCGCATTTAATGATTTCAGTTTAAACTAGCTTTAGAAATTTAAAGTACAGTGGTTAGATAAAGTATTAAGTGTTATTCGTACTTCAATGTGGCAATAATAGAATTGTGGAAGTTATTATGAGCTTAGTTAAAATTATATATGATCATAGAGTTGGTGGTGAAGAGTTGATAACTCATGAAAAGGAAGTTTACCTACACAAAGATCTCTGTGAAATTATTGACTCGTATCCTTGGAAATCAGAAATTGAGTTATGTGATAAGTATGGTGTTGGTGGCGGTTTCCATTTTTTGCTCGGAGATAATAAAGTTTATGCATGCTATCAGTTTGTACCAATTGACCTAAGTAGTGGAATATTGGACTTTGATTTAGTGCTGAGTCCAGGGGTATTAAGTTTATTTGGACGAAAATCTGTTTCAAAAAGCTTTGATATAGTATCAATATCTGAGCTAAAAGAAAAAACGAAAGAACTCTTTGAATATTCACTTGAGTCTTTATATGAAAAACATCGACGTTAACATTTCTTTCAACAAGGATATTTAGGATAACGCTTAATACTTGGTGATGTGGTTTCAGTTCTTGAATTATATTCACTTATGGGGGCGTATTTGGTACAGTTCATGTTTTAGAAGGCTTTGTTGCGTAATTCGGTCAGAGAACCAAGCTGCCTGCAATTGAGCGATTCTTATACAGTATACTGAGTTTCAGGTATACCAAGCCCTGTAAGTTTGTTCAGTGCTTTAATCATGGCGTAAGTTTCACCAACCTGAGCATTGTAGTTTCTCAGGCTTAACCGCCCACCTAACAACTGCTTCATTCGACACATTGCTGTCTCTGATAGTGAGCGTTTATGATAGCCGTACCGCTTTTTCCACTTATTATTGGAGCCGCAGAGCTTCTGGCAACCTACCACTAAATTCCTAGGGTGACCATTCTCTCAGAACGCAGCCCCTTCTCTTGGTGGGATGAGTGGAACCGCTCGCTTGAACCGTATGGCATCGTGGCAATCCCTTATGTCATAAGCGCCATCACCAAATATTTCGATAGTTCTTCGGCGCGTTTGCTTGAGCAAGTTAGGAAGAACTTCTGCATCGGTAACATTAGATAAACTCAGTTCTGCCGCGACGATTTCGTGAGTGTTGGTGTCTACCGCTAAATGCAACTTTCTCCAGACCCTACGCTTCCCATCAGTGCCATATTTCATGACCTCCCATTCACCTTCGCCATAAACCTTGAGACCCGTCGCATCGATGGCTAGATGCTGTATTGCACCTCTAATCTTTGGTTTAAATGAAACCTCGACTTGCTTAGCTTTTTGACTGATACAACTGTATTGTGGACAGACTATTGAGACGTTAGCCAATGAAAAAACAGAATCGATAAACCCTTGCAATGCTCTCAACGGCATTGAGAAAGCTCGTTTCACCATAAGCGCAGTAGTAATGGCTAAGTCACTGAACTGACGAGGTCTACTACGTTTCCATTTGCGAATGGTTTTTTCATCAATCCAGAAAGTGAGTGAACCACGGTTGATTAGGGCTTTGTTGTACTATTTCCAGTTCGTTGTTTTGTAGCGAGGTTTCGGCATGGGACTAGCGTAATTAACTTACTTAGCCGAACAGAACGTAAGTATCTGATTTAGTTCCCTCTAATTACGCAACAAAGCCGCTCCGGAGAAGAGGGGGTTAGGGAAACTTGGAAGAGTTTCATTATTGATGAGCGATTTAAACTTAGTCAAATTAGTGACTTTGAGACTTTGAGACTTTGAGACTTTGGACGTTAAAAAATTAATTCAGCTTAGAGATTAGAGAACAGTTGTAATCTCAGTATTAGTAGGTCGTAATGTGAATCTGAGAGTAGTTATCATAGACACACTTAATAGTGTGTTCTGTAAAGAACTTTATGTTGATAGGAGTTATTCTAACTCAACGATCTGGGTTTCTGAATAATGCTAAGTTTGTGATTCTACATTGTAATAATCATTAAAAATAACTCCAAAAGGAGAGCAATGCGTTAGTTTTCTAGTTCGGGGTTAGGATAAAAATGCATGGGAAGGATAATCCATAGAAACTGTGGTATAGGATACAATAGGTGTAACAAAATGCTTTTTCTAGTAAAAAAAAATAGAGTGTTATTTATAGCGTACTTTTTATTAGTCAAATTTTTTCCATCGCAAGTTCACGCAGAAACTATTTTTTATTGTGAAACCATGAATGGGAAGCAAGTAGAAGTACAGATAGTGGGTGATTTAGTTCAATATCGTTTTGGTGATAAGCTTTATAAGCCAGAGATGGAACTAGTAATACCAAGAGAAGAAACTTATACATTTCAGTGGTTAGGTGCAGGGGTGAGTGAATATTACGACGTCACAATTCCTAATAACAGTATTTTTTACAAAGTATTTATTTCACGTGAAAGAACTCCCAAAGGTAAGTTTGAGAGTGGTATTGGAGTTTGGTCAAAGGATACGCTTATTACAAAGATATATTGTCGTAAGGATTCATTGTATGAGGCTTTGTATGACGTTAGATTACCCAGAGAGTAGTATAGCTCACAAAGCATTTAGAAAAGAGTCAAAACACTTAGCGGTTTCAGTTTAAGCTTGTTAATCGTGTGTTAGGCGAGAGGTATCAACCTCCTAAAGCTGCGTACGGTTTATTTTAATAGGTACCATAATCCCAAAAATATGAATAAGGAAGTTAATGGAAATACTTCAAGGTGGTCGGGACAATTCAATTTTTCGTTCTGAAAATAAGGTCTACAGACCTCGTGGAAAATGGTCTGAAACGGTGCATCGCTTACTGTTACATATTGCGGCGGAGGGTTTTACTTCAGCGCCTAAGCCGTATGGTTTTGATGATAATAACAATGAAATTCTTTCGTATGTTTGCGGTGATGTTGTCAATTATCCACTGAAGGGCAATATTGCTACCACAGAAGCTCTAATTACTGCGGCTAAACTTTTACGCCGATATCATGATGCATCTAGTTCATTTCTTTCAAAACACACGTTCGAAAAACTGGAGTGGATGCTGCCGCGTAAAGAACCGGCGGAGGTGATATGTCATGGTGATTATGGGCCTTATAATGTCTCATTGGTTGGTTCTCAGGTAGTAGGGATCATTGACTTTGATACCGCTCACCCTGCACCAAGAACTTGGGATATCGCTTATGCTCTATATTGTTGGGCTCCTTTTAAAACACATGAACATGATGCTATGGGTGATATAGCATCGCAGTCCTTGAGAGCAAAACAGTTTTGCGATGCGTATGGTTTAAGTCTTGGTGCTCGTAAACCTCTGGTGATGGAGATGATAGAAAGAGTGCAAGCCTTGATTGATCATATGCACAATCAAGCAAAGTTAGGTCATGAAGCTTTTATCCAGAATATTGAAGATGAACACCATTTAGCATATATGGCAGATATTGAATATTTAGAGAGTAACGCTCAATACATTACAGAAATTTTGATGGCTGAAACGTGCATCTAGCCTGATATTGTCCATTTAGGGGCATGACTTGAATAGGAAAGGAAGTAAGCAAGTTTTAATGTGGGCTTAAGCTGCAACTAAATTGGAGGACATATGACGGACCAAATAAAAGACAGCTGCAAGTACCTAGGCAGTGAATATCCAATGCCTGTTTGTTTGAGCTTTCCTGTTGATGGCGTCAAGATTGAAGAGTTAAGCAATGCAGAGCTTGCAGATTATGATACTCAAGGAGTCTATCTTTCAACGGCTTGCTGGCGCAACTATGTAGCAACATGGGAGATTCGAGATAACCAACTGTTTCTAGTCCAAATTGAAGGAAAGTATCGTCTAGTTAATGGGGAGCCTATTGTGGCGAACTGGTTTACAGGAGACTTTGAATTACCCCAAGGAGACTTGGTTGACTGCAATATAGAGTTAGGTTTTCAGCTTAAATATACAAAAGCGGTCACTTTGCATTTTGCTTCTGGGGTATTAGTCGAAAGTATTGTAAGGGACATCGATTAACTTTATCACCTGCAGTTAGGTTTGGAATGACGTATTATCTGATTTGATAGTTGAGCTAGCGTTTTCAGTAGCCTAAAATAGGCGTTCAAAATCAAATGTTAGGTCATAAAAATGAGCGACAATAATATGTCAAAACCAGAACTGCCAGATCACCTAGCTGGTAACCCACGTAGTCCACATTACGTAGAAGAGTGTTTTGCGCACCCAATTGGTATTCGTTTAAACGGTAAAGAACGTACAGACGTAGAAGAATACTGCATTAGTGAAGGTTGGGTGAAAATCGCTTCACCAAAAGCAAAAGACCGTTGGGGTCAACCAATGCTGATTAAGCTTAAAGGTGAAGTGGAAGCTTTCTATAAGTAAGTTTGAACCTGATATCTTAAATGGAGGGTCTGCGGTGCTGACTCTCCACTCTGCCTTGCTTATACAACCCTATGAGCAAGTCAAGGGAAGCTGAATACCCAACGGATGGCAATTTGCCTTCGCGTTGGGTTTCTTGTTTATAGCGCTGTCAATTTTACACGCTGTACAAGCTACCTTACTAAAATGCGAATACAAGGACAGTACGATGTGGTTACAAGAAGTTGAGCTTGAATCTGAGACAATAAGGTTGATACCGATGCGTGCTGAACATGCGTCAGCGTTAGTTAAAGCCGCATCAGACGGAGAACTATGGAACCTATGGTATACATCGGTTCCAAATGCAGAGAATGTTGAAAAGTACATTTTAGCTGCGCTTGAACAACAATCTCTTGGCTTGTCTCTACCATTCGTTGTGGTAGATAAAATGAGCGGAGACATCATTGGCTCAACACGTTTTTGCAACGCGGACCCAGTGCACCATCGCGTAGAAATTGGTTATACGTGGTACAGCAAAAGGTACCAGAAAACATCGTGCAATAGTGAGTGTAAATATCTGCTCTTGACCCATGCTTTTGAAACTCTATGCGCGATTGCGGTAGAACTCCGTACGAATTGGCATAACCACCCATCAAGAACAGCAATTAGTCGATTAGGCGCTAAACAAGATGGCGTATTAAGAAATCATCAAAAGCTTCCCAATGGAGGATATCGAGATACCGTTGTTTTTTCGATTATCAATACTGAGTGGTTGTCTGTTAAAACAAACCTAGAATATAAGCTTAGGAAATATGGTTAACTGACATAAAGTAGAAATTCCTCTGAGATAAAACACCTTAATGTTTCGGTTGAAAATGGACCGCTTTGGCTATTGCTTCGAAACAACTTAAAGATGAGCCCTCGCATTTTTGGGTATGGTCATTATGTTGTTTCAATATGAGCATTAAAGCCTGCCAGTAAACTTGTTAAAATATGAGACGAATGGGACAATCTGCTCGATTGTGCGTGCGTGAACTATTACTATGAAGCTAGCATTAAATCTCAACATATAAATGGTAGCTTATGTCTTTCCCTCCTTGTCCACACTGTCAATCTGAGTACGTATATCAAGATCAAAATCACCTCGTATGTCCTGAATGTGCTTATGAGTGGGATCCTTCCGTTATTGAAGAACAAATTAGTGTCAAAGATGCAAATGGCACTGCGCTCGCTGAAGGTGACAAAGTCACTTTGGCGAAAGACCTTAAAGTGAAAGGCAGTTCTCTTGTTTTAAAAATTGGTACCAAAGCTATCGTAAGACGGATTGTTGATGGCAAAGATCATCAATTGGATTGCAAAGTGGATGGTGCAGGAGAGATGATGGTCACTGCAAAGTTTGTCAAGAAAGCATAAGCCTCAATGCTTTAATCCCTCTTAATAAAACGACCGCGTATTAATCGAATAGGAATTTGTATATGGAAATTAAAAAAGTAACCTCTCTGGATGTGGAGTTACTAGCGCCTCTTTTTGACGCGTATAGAGTGTTCTATGAACAGGAAAGTGATCTGGCATCGGCAAGAAAGTATATTGAAGAAAGGTTAACCAACAATGAATCAATTATATTCATGGCAAAAAATAGCCAAGAGGAAGTGATTGGTTTTACCCAGCTTTATCCGAGCTTCTCTTCAATTTCTCTACAACGAACATGGATCTTGAACGACTTATATGTGCTAGAAAGTGAACGTGGTAACGGCGTTGGTAGAATGCTGATACAAGCAGCGACGGATTTTGCGCGAGGCACAGGTGCGAAAGGGCTTTCATTAGAGACAGCTCATGATAACTATAATGCTCAAGGGCTTTATGAGTCACAGGGCTTTGTAAGAGATTCTGAATTCTATAGTTATTTCTTAACATTATGATCATTCCTCAGTTCATGATATGGATATACAACGCATTTATCCCTAACCCATAAATAGATGGGTAACCTAGCCTCTCTATTCGCCTATCCAACAAAGCTTTATGAAAAGGAGTGTTTAATGACGCGTTATTTAGTATTGGCTTTTACATTGCTTAGCGGTACCTGTTTGGCTGAGCCTGGGCAAGAAAGCGCAAAAGTGCTCGCTGAAGCATTTGGTGACCTTGATAAAGATGGTAAAGAAGAAAAAGTCATTGTGATTGATAACGGGTTACCGACAGACATGGGGACGGCTAGGAGCATCTTGATCTACAAACAGATGCAACAGGGTTGGAAACTGTGGCATACAAATGATTCTGCTGTACTACCGAGCTTGCATGGTGGAATGATGGGAGACCCATTTATTGGAATTGATGTAGAAAGAGGGGCATTAGTCATCCGTCATTTTGGTGGCAGCAACCAAAAATGGAGCTATGTGCACCGTTTCCGTTATTCGAATAAGCTGAGTGATTGGCAGCTGATCGGTGCAACGGTCGAGTATGGCCTCATTGAGTGCGATTACACTCGCTTTGATGTTAACGTTTCGACCGGGAAAGCCATCTATCAAACGATTAATAATGCATGTTATGAGGGAGAACAAAAATCGAAAGAAACTCACGATCTTAATGTTCATTTTAATTCTACGATGTTAATGGACAACTTCTATCCAGGAGAGAATGAGTTGTTATTACCAACAATAAATCAAACCATTTATTACTAGGCACATCAATTAAGGAGCAAGGATGAAGTACAAAGGGACATTGGTATTTATCGCATTTGGTTTATTTGTTGTCATAGGAAGTAAACAGAATTGGTTTGGTAGTAGCGATCCTCAATCTTTCCCCAAGCTTCCAGCACACCCTGATTTTGTTATCTCGAAGAAGTACGACGGCCAATGGGAAGGAAGACGTATAAATGTCACTAATAACAATATGTGTGAGCGTACCACGATTACTGGCAAGATTGAGCAGGGCAAAGCATCACTTCTATTGACCTATAACGGAACAGCACTTCAAGGATGGGTATCGGAGTCTGGAGAGCTCGTCTTATATGCGAATCATCGTCAATGGGATTATCGCTTCTCAGCGAATGGAACCCCGAACAAATTAGAAGGGAAATGGCACCTCACCAATGGGCCGTGTCGCGGTACATGGTTTATTAAAAAAATCTAGAACTCTCGGCTGGCATGGTTTAACAAGCTTTATGACAGTTTTGCATCGAATGAGTGGATGCTACTGACAAATTCTGTCACTTATATCAAGTATAAAAAGTTGAATCTAACTTGGATGGGATAAAGAAGTGCGTTTGATTTTAAGAGAGAAAATGATTGAAGTCTGTGAGGCTAAGATCGCGAAGAAAGGACAAAATGTAGGTGTTTCCTTCTATGCTTTTTTTCGCAACAAGAATGATACTCCTGAGCTACTCATGGAGGCTGCCACATGGTGGATTCAAACTCACAGGTTAGATCATTTCGAACCAGCAACAAAAATTCTCGAATTAATTAACAGCGAATGTTAATCGTTTGCATATGATAAATGGGTGCCACACAGTGCCTTGCCGATTTGTTATTTTTAAACTGCGCATAGATATTTGCTGTTCTTATAAACCAAAACAGTATTCTATGCTGTCCTTATCATAGGAAATAACACTTTTTTCTGTTTTGTCTGAGTAGTGTCAATTTTTATCGATATGCATATATTCGCATTTCTGTTGCTACTTTGTAGAGCTCGTTTGCCTTATTGTTACGTTAGAATTGATAATGAGGTAACACCCCAATGCGTTGGCGTAATTCTGAACAAAGTAACAATATTGACGACCGTAGAGGGCAAAGTCCGGTAAGTGCAGGTGTACCTGCTGCTGGCTTAATTCGGCTACTGCCGTTTTTAATGAGAAGTAAAGTTGGGCGAATCGTTTTGCTTGCTGGTGGCGCATTAATGGCGTACCAACATCTTACTGGAGGAGCATTGCCGGGCATGTCTCCACTAGCAAATGAGTCGACAATTGTTGAAAATGATGAGAATAAACAATTCGTGTCTGCTATCTTGGCGACGACAGAACAGGTTTGGAAATCGAAATTAGGCCCAAACTACCAAGAGCCAACTCTTGTGTTATACAACGGCATGACACAAACAGGGTGTGGGTTAGGTAAAGCGCAAACAGGACCTTTTTATTGTCCTGCAGACAGCAAGGTTTATCTAGATCTCAGCTTCATGGATGAGCTTAAAAAGCTTGGTGCTCCGGGGGACTTTGCGTTTGCTTACGTGATAGCACATGAAGTTGGTCACCATGTGCAAAATCAGGTTGGTACGAGCTCTGAAGTCCATCAATTGCAGCAACGCTCAAATCGAGTGGAAGCGAATAAACTGAGCGTGATGTTAGAGCTGCAGGCGGATTGCTATGCAGGAGTATGGGGACATGAAGTTGATCAGAAAATGGACATGTTAGACATTGGTGATCTAGAAGAAGGTCTCCGTGCTGCAAATTCTGTTGGAGATGATCATCTGCAGAAAATGGCTGGACGTGCTGTTCAACCTGATGCTTTTACTCATGGTACCTCGGCTCAACGAATCGAATGGTTTAAACGAGGATTTGAGTCAGGCGATATGAAGGTTTGTGATACGTTCAATAGCCTAAGTTAAGACGAATAAAAACGCGATGGTAGCATCGCGTTTTTTTAGATTTAAAGTTTCCAGCGCATAAAAAAGGCCACCGTATGGTGGCCTTTGCTGTTCTTTATAGAAGATTACGCTTCTGTGCGGCGTCCACGGCCATGACCACGCTCACCACGATAGTTACCACGGTTATCACCACCACGGTTACGATCAAAACGACGTTCACCATCGCGACCACCTCGGCCGCCTTCACGGTTACCACGGTAGCCACCTTCACGGTTGCCTTCGCGGTTACCACGATAACCACCTTCACGACGGCCACCACCATCGCGATTACCGCGACCGCCGTCACGACCACCACCGCGGCGTGGCTCACGGAAGTCGTTGAAGTCACATACTACAGCGTCAACTTGCTTTTGGCGGATACGCAGTTTGCGTAGTTTACCTGCCGTTTCAGAAGACATAGCTTTTGGTAGCTGAACGTACGTTTCGCCTTGTGCAAGTTTGATTGCACCGATAGAACCTTTTGTTAGACCAAGTTCGTTTGCAAGTGCACCAACGATGTCTTTAACTTGTACGCCTTGTTCGCGACCAACTTGTAATTGGTAAGTATCCCAATCTTGATTGCTAAAGTTACGGTCACGACCGCGACCGTCACGACCACCCTCACGGCGCTCTTTACGACGCTGCTTGTCACGCTCGATTGCTTCAATCATTGGGTCTTCGCCAATGTAGAATAGTGGGCGTTTACCTTGCTGGCGTTTAAGCAAGATAGCAGCAAGTGTTGCTGCGTCTAGCTCTAAAGACTCTTGAAGCTTTTCAACAAGCTCAGAGAATTTATCTAGTGCTTTATGTTCTTTTTCCGTTTCTAGCTCTGTACCTAATTTCGCTAGGCGAGCTTCAGCGACTTTGTCACGATGTGGAAGTTGGATCTCTTCCATTGAAGACTTAGTAACACGCTCGATAGTGCGAAGCATACGAAGCTGGTTAGTACGAACAAGAAGGATCGCTTTACCTTTACGTCCAGCACGGCCAGTACGACCGATACGGTGGATGTAAGATTCGACATCGAATGGGATGTCGTAGTTGAATACGTGCGTGATACGTGGCACATCAAGACCACGAGCAACAACGTCAGTTGCTACTAGAATATCGATAACACCTTGTTTGATGTGATCAACCGTACGCTCACGTAGTGACTGAGGAATGTCACCGTGTAGTGCAGACGCTTTGAAGCCGCGTGCACATAGCCAGTCAGCTAGACGCTCAGTGTCTTGACGAGTACGTACGAATACGATTGATGCGTCTGTCTCTTCCGTTTCAAGTAGACGAGACATTGCTTCGTCTTTTTCTACGCCTTTAACAACCCAGAACTGTTGCTCTACTTTATCTACAGTATGGTTTTTACCAGCTACGTCTACCGTAATTGGATCACGCAAGAAGCGCTCAACAATGTTTTTCAACATTGGAGGCATTGTTGCAGAGAATAGTACACGTTGCGCAGAAGAAGGAGCGTGCTCCATGATCGCCGTTACGTCATCAACGAAGCCCATGTTCAACATTTCATCCGCTTCATCTAAAACGAATGTGTGTACTTCGTCTAGGTGTAGACGATCACGGTTGATAAGGTCTTGAACACGGCCTGGTGTACCTACCACAATGTGAGCACCATTTTTAAGTGCACGCATTTGATCAACGATTGATGTACCACCGTAAATCTCAAGCACTTTCAGGCCAGAGATGTTTTGACCTAGGTTCTTCATTTCTGCTGCTACCTGAATAGCAAGCTCACGAGTTGGTGCTAGAACAATTGCTTGTGGTTTACGTTGTGCCAGGTCAAGCTTGTTGAGCAAAGGCAAAGAGAATGCGGCAGTTTTACCAGTACCCGTTTGCGCTTTACCTAACGCATCAGAACCTTCCATTAGGTGTGGGATTGCTGCTGCTTGGATCGGAGTTGGGGAAACAAAACCCATTCCGTCAAGAGCAGAAAGGATAGAGTCGTTCAGCGCTAAATCGCTAAACTGAATTACAGAATCTGTCATTGGGATCCTACTATATATATGTCAACAAAGGTCCCACGAGCTCTACCAATTCCAATACCAATCCAGAAAAGAGCTGATTCCGTTCAGATGCGGATAAGTCGTAAATCGCATCAAGCCGCTAGGGACGTAAATAAGGGGGCGGATTATTCCCTAAAAGCATAAAAAAAGCCAGAAAAAATTGAAATTCATCACATATTTTTCTCATAACTGGTAAAAGTGGCGAAATTCCCGCCATGAAGCGTTTTACAAAGGAAAAAGCCCTGTCCGGAAAGGCCAAAAATTGCTCGTTTGGAGTGCCGTTTTAATTAGCAAATCCGAGTCGTGGTGTTATAGTGTGGCCAATTATTGATGTTAGACGATTAAAGATGTTTCAAGATAACCCGTTACTCGCTCAGCTAAAGCAACAGATTCAAGAAAACCTTCCTAAAAAAGAAGGGACAATCAAAGCGACTGAAAAAGGCTTTGGTTTCTTAGAAGTCGACAATAAAACCAGTTTCTTCATTCCGCCACCGTACATGAAAAAATGCATTCATGGCGATAAAGTCGTGGCGATCATCAGAACCGAAAATGAACGTGAAGTGGCGGAACCTCAAGAGCTTTTAGAGCAAAGCATGACGCGTTTTATTGGTCGCATCAAATTATTTAAAGGCAAGTTGAATGTTGTGCCAGATCATCCGCTACTGAAAAAGTTATCGCTAAAAGCCAAAGTAACGAAAGGGCTTAAAACGGATGACTTTGCTGAAGGTGATTGGGTCGTTGCCAATTTAACTCGTCATCCATTGAAAGGTGACAATGGTTTCTTTGTTGAGATCTCGGAAAAAATTACCGATGCAGACGACAAAATTGCACCTTGGTGGGTAACGTTAGCTGAGAACGACTTGCCAAACAGTGAGCCTGCTGGCATCGATAACTGGGCGCTAATAGATGATGTGGAGCTAGAGCGCGTTGATATGACGCACGTTCCTTTTGTCACTATCGATGGCGAATCGACCAAAGATATGGATGATGCGCTGTATGCGAAGAAGCTAGATGACGGTAGTTTTGACCTGACGATTGCTATCGCTGACCCAACGGCATACATCACTCCGGACAGTGATATGGATAAGGTTGCGAGAGAACGTGGTTTTACCATTTACCTTCCTGGACGCAACATTCCAATGCTGCCGCGCGATCTTGCTGATGAGTTATGTTCGTTGATGGAGAACGAAGTCCGTCCTGCGCTATGTTGCACAGTGAACGTCGATAAAGATGGTGTGATTGGTGATGACATAAAATTCTTCGCTGCGAAAATCAAATCTCATGCGCGCTTGGTATATGATCACGTTTCTGATTGGTTAGAAAATGGCAAATCAGAAAACTGGGAACCAAGTGAAGCGATTGGCGAAATTGTTCGTGACTTGTATGAATTTTCCCTAGCTCGAGCAAACTGGCGTGAAACACATGCCGTGGTATTCCCAGATCGTCCTGATTATCGATTCGAACTTAGTGAAGACAATGATGTGGTTGCGATTCATGCAGACATGCGCCGCAGTGCAAACCGTTTGGTGGAAGAGTCGATGATCACCGCCAATATTTGTGCGGGTAAAACACTTCAAGCGAGCTTTAACTCTGGTGTGTTTAATACCCATGCAGGGTTCAAACCTGAAAAGATTGAAGATGTAGTAGCACTTGTGAACCCAGAAGGTGATTTGCCATTCACTGCTGAATCCGTTGCGACTCTTGACGGCTTTGCTGCGCTTCGTCGTTGGTTAGCGAGTCAAGAAACATCTTATTTAGATAACCGTATTCGTAAAGCGCAAGCATACAGCGAAATTGGTAATCAGCCGCTGCCGCATTACGCTATGGGCTTAGAGTTATACGCGACATGGACATCACCAATTCGTAAATACGGCGACATGATCAACCACCGTATGCTGAAGGCACATATCTTAGGTAAAGAGCCTGTTCAGACTGCTGATGAGTCGGTGGGTGAAGAGCTCGCTATCCACCGTAAACATCACAAAATTGCCGAACGTAATATAGGCGATTGGTTGTATGCGCGCACGTTAGCGGATGCGCCAGCGAAAGAAACGAAGTTTACAGGTGAGATTTTCGATATTTCACGCGCGGGGGCTCGTGTTCGTTTAGTGGAGAACGGCGCGGCAGCGTTTATTCCAAGTTCTGTGATTGTTGATAACAAAGAACGTATCGAATCGAATGGTGAAAGCGGAACGATTTCGATTGATAAAGAGTTGGTTTATCGATTGGGCGACACGCTAGAGGTGGTTCTTATTGAAGTGAACCAAGAAACTCGGAGTTTGGTGGCTAAGCCAACACAGGTTTTCTCTGAGCCTCAACCTACGGACTCTAAAGAAAACGCGGCAGCATAAATAAGCCATAGTTTAAAAACAAAGCCAGTAATGAAAGCATTACTGGCTTTTTTTATCCCTATTGTTCAATGCATTGTGAAAGCGAAATATGACCCGCTTAAGTCATCTTGTAGACATTACTAATGCCTAATGCTGTTTATTTGCTAGGGGAATTTTTCAATGGCTAATTTTAGCTAAGGTAATTTAAGTAAAATTAACTACTAAAAAACAGAGATTTATATAGATTGGTTTGTCATCAGTAAACAGGTGACTACCCATTTATGAACATAGATAAGCCCAAGACTTTCGTGCTTTCAGTGGCTGTATTACTCATTGTTATTGCTGGATGTAAGCCTCAAGGCCTAGTTTTGAGTGATACTTCTTCGCCACCAAAGATATCAGATGACATAAAAGATAACGACGATACAGAAGAAACTGAGGCTGGCACTTCAGAACCCCCAAAAGAAGCGCTGCAGATAGAAATCCTCGATGTTTCGTTGTTACAAGGGGAAGTCATTGAAGTGCGAGCATCTCTTGTATCGGCACGTGCTAGTCATTCCTCAAAAAGTATCGATTATCAGAATCTGAAAATTAAAATTGATGGTATCCCTGTCCAAGGTATTCCATCAGGAGACGTGCTTGTCATCCCTTGGGAAAAAGTGGGG
This sequence comes from Vibrio sp. TRT 17S01, assembly GCF_050113695.1. Lineage (NCBI taxonomy): Bacteria > Pseudomonadati > Pseudomonadota > Gammaproteobacteria > Vibrionales > Vibrionaceae > Vibrio > Vibrio sp. TRT 17S01. The sequence continues at coordinate 24,838 of NZ_JBNJOG010000003.1, forward strand.
GCTCAGACAATTGAATTTTCCTATGGCGAACTTGTTGTAAGTAAACAGCTCAATGTTATCGAAAAATCAATGCTCAATGAGGGTGTGTCTTTAATTAAGCTAGGTGAAAACGATGAGCGCTGTTTAACACTTAGCGAATCTTTAGATCAAGTGCGTGTTGAGGTGTGTGATATCAGTAATCCCAAACAGCAATGGCGGTTTAAAGACAGTTCATCAAAGTACTACATTGAGAATGTGTTTTTGCTTGAGTCTGGTGCGGACAAAACGTGTTTAGCGAAGAAAGGCAAAAACGGCCCTCCGTTTTTCCTTAACTGTATTGCCAGCGGAAGTGGCGACTTAACTGGCTTCCGTTTATGGCAAACTCCATCGTTGAATCAGTTTGATAATACCACTGAGCTGTCTCACTACTACACGTCTCGTTTAGGTGGGGATAATAAATATAACCGGTTGATGCTTGAAAATGACAACATCGTAGTGAAAAACGTCCTCGATGCGTCAGACAGAACAACGTGGTTGATTCCTAATATCGAGTTTGCTGATTTTCGACAAAGACGCGTGTTAGGCACAAAGAAAATACTGCTTATTGATACCTACTATTCTGAAAATGGGCCAAGTAGTGAAGCATATGCCGCAAGCGTTAAGGAAACGGTGTTAAGTCAGGAGCCTGATGCCAATTCACTTGCAAGAGGTGTCACTATTGCGTCTCACGGCCGCTTAAACCTTGTTGGCACGTTCATTCCTAACATTGATGTGGGGCCAAAGCCTGATGTGTGTACCAGCAGTGTTGTTGGGCTGGCAAAAGATGCGGTGAAGAACCTTGTTGATCTAAACGACTTTGATTATTACTTCGTGAATACTCAGAAAGTAAAGTGTTCATGGAGTGGATTAGCTGCAACGCCCGGAAAATGGACCATTGCTAATGCGTCTGGTCACAAGATGCAGCTCTGGAACCACGAGTTTGGTCATAACCTAGGGGGATTTCATGCTCGCTCTCTAGAATCTTGCTCACGAGATGCGGGCGGTATCATTCTTGATGAGCAATGTGAGGAAAAAAATCAGAAAGATCCCTCCAATACACTGAATGGGGGAGGAGTGCATTTATTTCCTATCACTTACCATGCGCATACCGGGTGGTTAGATCTTTCAACAGAGCTTCCACGGATTACTAAGCCCGGGCGATACTATTTATCGTCGCTGTGGGGAGATGGTTTGGTACAAGGGTATCGGCTGTTACGCAAGGATGGCAGCTCGATTTTTGTCGAATATAGAAAGCTTCAAAACCAGTTTGAACAGTGGAGTGAAGACGATCCATACATCAATGGGTTGATTGTTCGAATGGCTAAATCTAGTGGGTCAACGATAACGAGTTACATCGTTGACACCAAACCACTCACAACAACCATTCAAGATGCGCCTCTTTCTGTTGGGGAGTATTTCGTTCTTCCAGACATTGGATTGAAAGTGACGTTTGAAACTGCCACCGACGATGGTGCGTTACTGAATGTAGAGGCCTATTAATCGGTTTTGAATCATCGAATAGCGAGCGGATGATTCTTTGCCCTTCCTACTGGAAGGGCTTTTTTGTGACTGGAAGCTAATAACAACACAGCGCGCTCGACTCTGTGCGTGACTGCGCCTATAACGCAGATGGAACGCAGGAGAGTAAACGTGATACTGGACAATCAATTGGCGCAGCAAATTGTCGATCGTACGATGGCAATCATTGGCTACAATATCAATGTAATGAACCACGCTGGGATCATCATAGGGACAGGAGAACCCGCTCGCTTAGGGCAAGTGCATGATGGCGCGATCCTCGCACTAAAGCATGGAGATTCCATTGAACTGACCAAACAGAGCTGCGAGAGCTTAAAAGGGGTCAAGCCGGGCATTAATATGCTACTGCACAGCAACCAACAAGTGGTGGGTATCGTAGGCATCACAGGTGAGCCTGATGAGATCCGAGACTTTGCCAACTTAGTTAAAATGTCTGCGGAAATGATCATTGACCAAGCAGCATTGGTTGAACAGTTGCAGTGGGATCGGCGGCACAGAGAAGAATTCATCACTGCGTGGATCAATAATGAGCTGTCAGCACAAGAGTTAAGTCACTGGGCCGCTAAATTGTCTATCGATCTTTCTCAGCCTCGCGTTGCTGTCGTGATCCAATTCAGGGAAGGTCAGACACCCAAAAGCCTACAAAGTATTCGCAAAGTGGTCGATTTGCTTGAATACCCTCAGCGTGACAACTTAGTGGCGATTTCATCCATGACAGAAATCGTAGTCCTAAAACCTTGTCGCCAAGGGGAAGCGTGGCAAAGCGAACAAGAAAGTGTGCGTATTGATAAGCTGCTTTCTCGTTTATCAGAACACAATATTGATGGGTTTGATATTGCCCTTGGCCAACTCTTTACCTCACCCACGGAGTTATATCGTTCCTATCAAAGCGCAAAGCAAGTACTACTTATTGGCAGACAGCGAAACCCTGAACAAGTTAAGCATTTATACGAAGAGCTGCGGTTGCCAGTATTGCTTGCTCCACTCAATGACTATTGGCAAGGTGAACAAATGTGTTTGTCTATCCGTAAGTTACGAGAAAACGACCGCTCTGGACAATTAATGAAAACCCTTGATGTGTTCTTTCAATGCAATGGGAACTTATCTGAATGTTCTAACTCTTTGTTTATTCATAGGAATACGTTGAGATACCGTTTGGACAAAATCACTGAAATTACCGGGTTGTCAACCACGGAATTTATAGGTTTAGCCGAACTCTATATTGCGTCACAGATCTCAAAATTGAATTAGAATTGTGCGAGTGCACAAAAATGTTATCTAATTGATAAAAATATTTGTTGTATTGCCCAAAGGAATAAACCAGCTTGATGCGGATAATAGACTCTACCCTACAAAGCCTCTTTATCTTCTCTATCCAGCCATGTTGGAAAGAGGGTAAATACAACGAAAAGGCATAGTGACTAAATGGAGTTTTTATGAGTCTTATACTAATCCTATTGGCGGTGATTGCGTTTATCGTACTCGCTACCACCAAATTTAAATTACATCCCTTCCTCGCGTTGATCATGGCGGCATTTTTGGCTGCATTTGCGTATGGCTTGCCCGCCGATAGCATTGCCAAAACCATAGCATCTGGCTTTGGTGGCATTCTCGGTTACATTGGTCTGGTCATTGTCTTAGGTACCATCATTGGGGTGATACTTGAGAAAAGCGGCGCAGCCATTACCATGGCAGATACCGTGATTAAAGTACTTGGTGACCGTTTTCCAACGTTGACCATGAGTATTATTGGTTACATTGTTTCCGTTCCTGTGTTCTGTGATTCGGGCTTTGTTATTCTTAACTCTTTAAAAGAGTCGTTGGCGAAACGTCTTAAAACTTCTAGCGTAGCGATGAGTGTTGCCTTAGCGACCGGTCTATACGCCACTCACACTTTTGTGCCGCCAACGCCGGGTCCAATTGCCGCAGCAGGTAACTTAGGGCTGGAGTCAAATCTAGGTTTAGTGATTGGTGTCGGTATCTTTGTTGCTGGTGTGGCCGCGATTGCCGGTATGCTGTGGGCAAACCGTTTTAAAGATGTTGAGCCTGATGGTGATGAAGAGCTCGATGAAGTGAAACAAGATTGGAAAGCGCTCAAAGCTTCATACGGTGAGCTGCCAACAGCAAGCCAAGCATTTGCCCCAATCTTTGTGCCAATCATTTTGATCTGTTTTGGTTCGATTGCTAAGTTCCCAAGTCACCCACTAGGTGAGGGCTTTGTATTTGATGTTCTGACGTTCTTAGGCCAACCGCTGACCGCCTTGGTTATCGGCCTGTTCTTGTCAGTTCGTTTATTGAAATCAGAGAAGAAGATTGAAGAGTTCGGCGAACGCATTAGCCAAGGTATTACTGCTGCGGCGCCAATTCTATTGATCACTGGTGCCGGTGGCGCATTCGGTGCAGTACTCAAAGCAACACCACTTGGTGAGTATTTAGGTACAACATTGTCGGCGCTCGGTGTCGGTATCTTTATGCCATTCATTGTTGCTGCTGCTTTGAAATCAGCTCAAGGATCGTCAACGGTTGCGCTGGTGACTACTTCGGCATTAGTGGCTCCATTGCTCGGTCAACTAGGCTTGGACTCAGAGATGGGACGAGTACTGACCGTGATGGCAATTGGTGCTGGTGCAATGACGGTCTCTCATGCGAACGATAGCTTCTTCTGGGTAGTGTCTCAATTTAGCCGCATGAAAGTGGGTTTGGCGTACCGTGCTCAAACCATGGCAACGTTAGTGCAGGGTGTCACGGCAATGACACTGGTATATATTCTTAGCCTAGTACTTCTATAACAACCATAACAGCAGGAGTGTGATATGAAAGTGGTTATCGCCCCAGATTCATTTAAAGAAAGCCTGACAGCGAAACAAGTATGTGATGCCATTCAGGCAGGCCTTGCCAGAGAGTGGACTGAGGCAAAATTTGTCTCTGTTCCCGTTGCAGATGGCGGTGAAGGTACGGTGCAGTCGTTGGTTGATGCAACCAATGGTCGTATTGTTGAGGTCAAAGTGACGGGACCACAACACAACGTAGTTGAGGCATTTTACGGTATTTTGGGCGATGACCGCACTGCGGTTATTGAAATGGCAGCAGCCAGTGGGTTACACCATGTTCCAGCAGAGCAGCGTGACCCAAAGTTAACCACCAGTTATGGCACGGGTGAACTCATCCTACATGCTCTTGAACAAGGCATTAGCCGATTCATTATCGGTTTAGGTGGCAGTGCAACAAACGACGCAGGCGTGGGGATGCTTTCTGCATTAGGTGCTCAATTTCTTAAGGCAGATGGTCAGCCGATCATGCCCACCGGCGGTGGACTCACTGAATTAACACAGATCGATGTATCTCGATTAGACGCACGTTTAACGCAATGTGAAATCTTGGTGGCTTGTGATGTAGACAACCCGTTGTGCGGTGAGAAAGGCGCTTCAGCAATCTTTGGCCCACAAAAAGGTGCGTCTGAGCAAGATATCGCGTTGCTGGACCAAGCATTACACAATTTTGGTATGTTAACTGAGCAAGTGACGGGGCAAGATGTGCTTTCTAGACGCGGAGCTGGTGCTGCTGGTGGCATGGGGGCTGCTCTACTTGGATATACCAATGCTATTTTGAAGCCAGGTATCGAGATTGTGCTTGAGACGGTCAACCTTAAAGAGATTGTTAAGGATGCAGATATTGTATTCACCGGTGAAGGGCGCATCGATTCACAGACTGTTCATGGTAAAACCCCAATGGGAGTTGCTCAGGTCGCAAAGCTGTATGACATCCCGGTGATCGCACTTGCAGGGTGTACAGGGCATGGCTATCAAGCGGTTTATCAATGTGGCATTGACGCCGTGTTCGCCGCAGTACCAAGAGCGATGTCTTTGCAAGATGCCATGAAAGAGTCCGATTTTAATCTTGCTGATTTAGCGGAGAATGTTGCACGGCTTTGGTCGCTAACACATTAAATTTATCGTTTTCTTTCCTGTTTATTGCCAGCGTTGTCGCTGGCTTTTTTTATGGCTGTATCTTAGGTTTGCTTTTTTGGGCTCAACATAATTGTGAAATAAATCTTACTTTCATCATTGTCGTGTATAGATAGTGAGACATTTATAAATTTATAAAACGAGGCTACTTTACATACAAATTGAGTAGTCTTAATTTGCCTTATTGTGAAACGAAGTTTTAAAAATATTAAATATAAATTTCAATATAAGGCGGTTTGTTTTGAATAGAACAAAATTATCTCTGTTAGCGGCTTCTGTCATTGTCGCCGTTGGGTGTCATGATGACCATACAACTGGCACAACAGAGCAAGACCCTGTAGAAACAAGAACTTATCAGGCAAAAGCCATTGATGGTTATCTTAGAGGGGCCACAGTATGGTTGGATCTTAATCAAGATTTCCAGCTTAATGAAGGTGAACCTCATGCGACCTCAGGTGAAGGAGGGGTTGCACTGCTTGATGTGAGTGATATTGCAGGAGACCCAGAAGAGTATCCACTCATTACTCGTGTGATCAAACATCAAACGGTGGACGAAGACCATGGGGAGGTTGTTCGTAAATCTTACTTAATGACAGCGCCGGCAGGCGTAAAGAACATCACGCCGCTTACTCATCTCATTCATAGTAAACAACGTGCTGAAAACCTTTCTCTAGCAGAAGCCCAAACAGCGGTTGCAGAAATGGTCAACATGCCAAATGTTGATGCTTTGCTGCAAGATTATGTAGAAGATGAGCAAATACAACTCCACGCTTTTGCTCGCAGTTTTGCCGTTGTGTTGTCTGATCTAGAACAAGCTCCTACTCATCAAGAGTTAACCAAAGCGAATCAAGCGTTAACTTCGGTTGCAAATGCGATGAATAGTTTCGTTGAGCAGCAGGAAAATGCGGGTATTGCTGTGGATTACAATGCGATTGAGTTGAATTCCGTCGCATCGAATGAAGAGGTACTGACAGACACGGAACTGTTAACTGAGCTGATTACATTACGAGACACGGATGGCGATGGCATTAGTGATGGATTCGATGATGATGATGACGGTGATGGCGTTGTTGATACAGAAGACGCGTTGCCATTAGATGCTTCAGAAACTCAAGATTCGGATGGTGATGGCATTGGTGATAAAGCCGATCAACAGCCACATGATGCAAGCAATCAAAACCAGATTGTGCTTGACCTACTGACAGAGGAGTTGGACACCCAAATAAAAGGTGCTCAACTGCTAAAGCAAAAAGCAGAAGAAAAGCAAGAAGCTGCTCGCCAAGAAAAACAGATCCTGGAAACGGAACATCAAATCACGCTACTTAAATCGGAAAATGAACTAAGCCATTTAGAGCAGCAACTATCCGATGCTGCCAGTGAGGAAGAAAAGCAACAAATAACCCAACAGATTGAAGCAGTAAAAGTATCAATGAGTGCATTAAATCAAGAATTTAATGCGACGGTGGCTCCGCTAAACGCAAAGCTTGAGAAAGCGGAAAAACTAATCTCGGTTGCGGATAAGACAACGGATCAGGTTAAAGAGCAGCATCAAGCGATTCAACAACAGCATAATGTAGAATTGCCACCAGTTGTTATCGATAAACCAAGCAAACCTGATGTCTCAGTACCGCTAACGGATTTTGAAAAATTACAGCAGAGAATCGTGCCGGATTTTGTTGCGCAAGAAGAGAAACGAGTGGGTAAGTCCGGCTCGACGATTGAAGCTCGCGCCAATGAGTTTGTTGCCACTCAACAAGAGGATGGTAGCTGGCCGGGTATTGATTATGCTTCAACCAGCCGAAGTGGATGGCCAGCAGAAATTCACCTTAAGAAGCTGAGAACTGTTGCGGCTGCATACGCGAAAACAGGGTTAGCAGTCTATGAAAGTGCGACGGTCAAAGCATTAGAGCACTGGTTTGCTGTGAAGCCAAGCGCGCATTGGTGGTGGGAACACATCGGGAAACCGAAGTTCTTAGGCCCTGTAGCTCTTCAGTTGGGTGATGCGCTACCAAGTAATATTCAACAAGAAGTTATTCAAATCCTGCCGCAAGACATTGGCTCTCAGCCATCTTTTGCACTAACAGGCGCAAACCGTACAGACATTGCTCTTGGGGTGTTGTACCGAGGTTTATTGAGTGAAGATGCCTCGATGGTTGGGCTTGCACTGAAAGACATTGAGAACACCATTGAGATCACGGTAGAAGAGGGGATACAGCACGACTGGTCGTTCCAACAACATGGTACTCAACTGTATACCGGAGGTTATGGTGAAGTCTTTCTAAATCCAGTGCTGCGTTGGGCGTATCATGTTCATGATCTGCAATGGAAGTTTGAACAGCACAAAGTCGATATGCTAGCGGGTTTACTTTTGGATGGTATGCGTTGGATGGGCCGATTCGGTCAATTGGACTATAACGTTTCTGGTCGTGGAATCACGCGTCCGAAAGCAGAGCTGTCTGAGTTAAGTGGTGCAGTCAATACACCTAAATCGCTCACTAACATGGATATGGTCGCAATGCTCAGTCCAGACCGCGCTGAAGAAGCAATGGCGTACAAAGCCCATGTTTATGATGGCGGAGCAGCAGGAATTGACGGCTTTAAGCATTTTTGGCGCAGTGATTACTCGGTTAAAGCGACTGAAGATTTTACCTTCGGCATTAAAATGAACTCCAAGCGTTTGAAGCCAACTGAAAATGGTAACGGAGAGAACTTACTCGGTTATTGGCTTGGTTTTGGCTCCACGTTTTTGATGCAAAGTGGTAAAGAGTATTACAACATCTTCCCAGTATGGGATTGGGGTAAAATCCCGGGAGTGACGTCACCTGAGTATATTGCAGCACCTGCTTACTGGGGAGAAATCATGCAATCTGTCAGCTTTGTTGGTGGCTTAAGTAACGGTAAGGTCGGTATTACAACCATGGACATGGACATGGATGTGACCCACTTAGAGCGCATTGAATCTGATTGGAAACTTGAACGAGGTAAGCGCACACCACTCACAGAAGGGGGCGGTAATACCAAAGCGAAAAAAGCATGGTTTAGTTTCAATGACGAAATCGTTGCATTAGGCGCTGGTATCAGTTCGACGCACAGTGAAACGGTGAATACCACGCTAAACCAAACGTTACTGAATGGTGAAGTGACCGTTGGTGATGGCCAGCAAATTCTGAGTGCGGGTGATCATGATGTAAACAGCAGCAATTGGGTTCACCATGATGGAGTGGGCTATGTCTTTTTAGGTTCTGGCGAGCGTCAGCTGTCGAACAAAGCACAACAAGGTAGTTGGTCTGTCATCAAACGTGGTACCTCCGATGAGGTGATTAGCAAAGAGGTATTTACGCTGTCGATTCCTCACGGAGTTAAGCCACAAAATGCCTCTTATGAGTACATTATTGCTCCGGGAAGAACAGCAGAGCAAACCGCGCAATATCAACAAAACTTACCTGTACGTGTGGTTCAAAACACCAATACCATTCAAGCGGTTGAGCATAGTGGCTTAAACATGGTGAGTGCCGTGTTCTATCAAGCGGGTACGTTGGAAGTTTCACCGCAATACAGTGTGACCGTTGATAAACCAAGCGTAATATTGCTTGATAACTCAGGTTCTGATCTGGTTGTGACGGCGTCGACGCCAGGAGATGCGTATAGTGTGGTCAACCTCACGGTGACTCGTGATGGTCAAACAGCGACACAACGCATGATCACTCCGGGAACGGCCGACCAAATGGGTAATAGCGTTCAGTTTATCTTTAGTCAGGGTCAAGATGTCACAGCATTAAACGATGAAGCAGCGGTTGCTATCTTTAACGGTGCAACAATTGTTGATCAAAACACAGCTCAAGGTGCGGAAAAACTAAAAGCAGGCTTAACGCTTGCGCCACAAGAAGATGTTTTTGTTCAAGGGGGGAGCTCAGCGTCATCTACGTATGGTGGCAGCGGTTACATGCAGCTCAAGAACGGCAGTGGTGTTTATGACCGTCGTATTCTACTTCGATTTGATCTTAGTGAAATTGGCCGCAACAAAGTCGAAAACGCCAAATTACGTTTATATGTTCGTGGTGTGAAAACAGAAGGTGTTGACCGTTTAATTGTCGCTCGCTTAGTTGAAGGTGAAGCGTGGTCAGAAGCCGATCTCACATACAACACGTATCCGCAACTTTCGATGTTGGCGCAATCCAGTGCAACCGTTGTTTCTGATACAGATAAGAGCACATGGATTGAGCTGGATATCGCAGATGTGATTAACGCAGCCACTACACCAGACAATATCGTGATTGAGTTAGCCGATTTAGGGGCAAATCAAGGCGCAAACTTCATTAGTTTTGCAACCAAAGAGTATGGTGACAAAGGCCCGCAACTTGTTTTGCAAGGGGTACAAGGTGATGCGTCAAATACTGGAGATTCAGGTAGCAGCAATACCGATACTGACAGCAGTTCAGGTTCGGATTCAGTATCTGACAATGGTGATACAACAAATGGTAGCACCGATACTGGCAACTCAGGCAATGATGGTGCCGTTGACTCAACAGCAAAAGCTGAAGCCGAGAAAGCGCTTGCTTCACAGTTACAGTTGACGGTGATGCAAGATGCACGTGTCGAAGGTGGCGAAAATGCGAGCACGAACTTTGGTTCATCGGGATATATGACAGTAAAGAATGGCCCGGGCAAGTTTGACCGACGTTCTGTACTACGCTTTGATATCTCTCAGCTTGCGGGAGCAACGGTTACCGCCGCCAAACTCAGGGTATATGCCAATGTCGCTGACCTCAAAACGTTGGACTCTGCTGGTGTACAAGCCGTCGAACTACAAGGTTTTGACTGGGATGAGAATGCTCTGAACTGGAATAGCCTTCCAGATATGACAGGCGCAAGTACGTCAGGAACGGCTGTTGTAACGCATACGATCAACAAAGATACGACAGGTGTTGAACGTTGGTTAGATCTTGATGTGACAGACTTAGTGAATGCGAATACCGGCAAGCAAACACTTGATCTATTACTTCGAAATCCAAACAGCAGTGATCAAATTGCCTACTTCAGCTTTGCAACCAAAGAGGCTGCTGGTGGTGCGAATGCTGCACATTTGGTGATGACGAACAAAGCATCTGGCTTTATGGATGCAACAACTCTAGCTACCTATGACAATGCCTTACAAAACTGGCAAACCCATCTAGTCGGTAGTGATACGCTAGCAAGTGATCCTAATGCTCAGGCGATCATTGATAAACATGTGCTTGCCGGCAAAAAGGCATTTGAATCCATGGCGCCGAAAAGCGAATGGAATGAGGCAATATGGAGTGACCAACCGCTTGCTGGTGCACGTGATGGACGTAAGATCAAAGAAACCTTCCGTAGGTTAAAATACATGGCGATCGCTTACCATATGCCGGGTGAGTTGAAAGACAATGTAGAGCTTAAGCAAGCGTTAAATGATGCGTTAGACGTGATGCTAACTAAGCATTTCACGATTGGAATGACACATCTTGGCAACTGGCATGAGTGGGAAATTGGTGCGCCAGCGTTCTTAAACGATATCCTCGTTTTGATGCGTGAACAGTTACCTGCGTCTTTGATGCAACAAGCCATTGAAGTCTCTCGCTATATGTTGCCTGATCCTCGTTATCAATATGGCAGTGAAGGCAGCAGAGGAAGACAGTTTAGTAATACGGGCGGCAACCGAGCTGATACGGTACTGATCAACCTTATTCGTGGGTTATTGGATTATCGTGAAGATGAAGTCAATCTTGCACTGGCATCATTGCCAGTTGTCTTGAAAGAAGTCACACGTGGTGATGGTTTCTACCGTGACGGAAGCTTTTTACAGCATATCGACATTCCTTATACTGGAACGTATGGCGGTGTGTTGTTGTCTGGTGTGAGCAAAGTGCTTTTTGCATTGCAAGGCTCAGATCTACTTCCGACGGAGCTGTTGAAAATTTCAACCTTAGTTAATAAAGCCTATGAGCCTTTGTTATTTAAAGGGCAAATGCTAGACATGATGAATGGCCGTGCCATTGCTCGTGGATGGGCACAGGCAAGCGGTGAAGGTGCGGGCATCTTACGTTCACTATTAAGGTTGTATCCAGCAATTGAAGGGGCAGAAAAGCAGCGTCTTGGCGCGATGTTAAAGCAGCACCTACAACACAATCGAATGCAGAGTGCTTACGCGATTGCAACAGACTTGGTGTACTTGCCGATTATCAATGAGATATTGGCAGATGATGCCTTAACGCCTCGTGGTGAGCTGGAAGGTAACTTCTTGTTCTATAACATGGATCGTGTGATTCACCGTAAAGGTAACTATGTGTTTGGTATTGCAGGACACTCTTACCGAACAGGTAACTATGAAACAGGCAGTCGTGGCGAGAATGCACGTGGTTGGTATACCGGTGACGGAATGACCTACCTGTATGATGCCGATTTAGCTCAGCACTATAATCACTGGCCTTTGATGGACATGACACGCTTAGCTGGTACCACATCCGATACGCGAGTATTAACCGGTAGTGATGGGCGTCGTGCAGCGTATAAGGGTGGTCGAAAAACCGCATTGCGTTGGGTCGGTGGCACATCAAACCAAGAGTTTGGCACCTTTGGCATGGACTTCTATAACTGGGATAACAGCTTAAAAGCGAAGAAATCTTGGTTTATGTTTGATGATGAAATAATTGCCATTGGGTCTGATATTCAAGGGGAGCGTGTCAATCAAACCGTCACGGGTATTGATGGTCGAAAACTAAACCCGCAAGGTAACAACGTGGTGACTGTCGATGGTGTATCTTTGCAAGATGGTGTTGCTCCTGAGCGTACTATTCACATCGAAGGTAATACCGAGGGGAGTCAACTGGGTATTGTTCTTCCGTATGTTCAGTCGGTGAGTGTGGAGCGAAGCCAGCAAACTGGAGATTGGGCAGACCCATTTATCGTCAATAGCAACAAGATGGATGATACCCAAGTGACAGGCTGGCGGTTGCTCAGTACCATTCAACATAGCGTGGAAAACAACCATTACGCTTACGTGCTATTACCACAAAGCAGTGCCGCTCAAACGCAAGCTTACGCCAATGATTCTGATGTGACGATATTGCACCAGAATGCGCAAATCCACGCGGTAAAAGAATCGACACTAGGTTTGTATGCTGCGAATGTGTGGGTGAGTGAAGAAGTGACAACTCCAGAGGTAGTAAGCCGAGGCAAAGTGTCGCTGCTTACTCGGGAGCAAAATGGAAAACTTCATGTTTGGATTTCTCAACCTACACGAGATGCCGGGTCAGTTGCGGTGAAATTCCCTCAATTCTCTGGTGCAACCATCAGTAGCGATGAGCAGAGTCGAGTCAAATGGCAAGATGGTTTCTTTGTGGTTTCGACTGAGCAACTTGGAGGCAGTACCTATCACTTCGTAATATCTCAGTAATGATTAAAACGCAGTATGCGTACGTTAAATAAGCCGGTTTATCCGGCTTATTTTTTTGTGGCATTGAACTTGCTATCCTTTCTTTAGCGGCAGTGTGGCAAGGAGTTGCAACATGAGGATTTGGGGAGTCATAACGCTGGTGTTGTTAACAGCGGTTGGATGCAGTTCGAGGTTTCTATACAACCATATCGACTGGGTTGTGATTGATTATATCGAAGACTATGTTGACTTGACCAAAGAGCAAGAACATTGGGTTTCTGAAAGAGTTGACGTTTTGACCGCTTGGCATCGAAGTGAAGAGATACCTCGTTATATTCAGCAACTGGATGCGCTCATCGAAATGGATCCACGAACACTAACGGTTGAAGAGTTTAAGCAGCAAGAAGCTCAAATCCAACAACACATTGATCGATTGGTGGAAAGGCTAATACCAGAGATTCATACATTGTTAACCCAGTTAGATGATGAGCAAGTAGAAGAGCTGATGAACGGCATCCGTGTTCGACATAGTAAGTTTAAAAAGAAATACCAAAATTCGAGTGAAGATGAAATTCGCGACCGTTATTTTGAGCGAGTGTCGGAGTCATTTGAAAACTGGATTGGTGATCTTCGCTCAGAGCAAAAACGAATTGCCAAAGAATGGGTCACTGAGTTAAATATCACAACATTCGACTGGATAGCGCACCAGACTTTAATTCGCGTTGAATTAAAGCGCTTATTTGCCACTCGTTATCAGCCAGATACCTTTATGCCGTCCTTCAATCAACTCCTTTTGACGCCTGAAATATTGTATTCACAACCGCTGGAAGCAAAAATAATGCACAACCGCATGATGAATCATCGTTACGCTGTCACGATAATCAATCATATGACGGATGCACAAATTGACCACTTCCGTTCCGAGTTACAAAAATGGAAAGAGAGAGCCAAAAGTCTAAATTAAAGATATATAAATTTTGTATACATGAAATTAAAACATAATAATAAGTTTTAACTACGTACATCCTTTCGCAGTATTTAAGCTACGTAATAAGCTTTATTTAGGAGTACAAAACATGGGAAATAAAAAAGAAGGCTTATTGGAATATATCTACATCATTACACAAACAATTTTGTTTGCATCTCTAATGGTTGTGTCTTTTTTCTGGTGGTTAGGCTCATAAATAACGACAAATCACCAAAATAGCGCTTTAGGGTCTTTATCGATCTCACGCATGATTGCAGTCAGGTCGTTGCTTTGAGAGAGGTAAGGGTAGGGGCGCCATTTTTCCCCGTCATCGGTAACATAGAGTTGCCACAAGTTAGAGTGTTGATCCCACACCACTTTGGCGACGGGGCTCATATAATCACAATGCGATGAGTCAAGTAGGTAGTGCTGCTTGATGAACACGACACCTTCTTCGATGATTTCATAGCTGGATTTACCCAACTCAACAGGCAGGCTGCGATTACGAGTTTGGCAAACCAGTTGCGCTCGGCTTTCTACTTGCTTTTGTAACAAACTCACAAGGCTCATAATTCATCCATCTTATCAACACGCATTACTATTATTATGTATTAGAAATATGCAAGTCTGTATAGCATTTCACAAAATTGTCATCTGATAGACATATGATGAGCGCAATCAAATATCTGGTTATGGAGAAAATTATGTTTCGAGCCACGTTGATGGTGCTGTTTTCATTTGTATTGATGCCAGTAACGGCATGGGCCAATGAGATAAATATCACCGGCTCTACATCAGTTGCACGTGTCATGGATGTTTTAGCTGAACAATTTAATCTTTCCCATCCTGAAACATACATTGCCGTGCAAGGAATTGGCTCTACGGCAGGCATAGCCATGGTGAAAAAGGGTGTTGCAGAGTTGGGGATGAGCTCCAGAGTGCTCACAGAAAGAGAGCAAGAAGAAACGCTAAAAGTACAGCCATTGGCATACGATGGTTTGGCTGTCGTGGTAAACCCGCTTAACCCAATTCAGAATCTAACGAGAGAGCAGCTTTACGATATTTATCGAGGAAAGATCACCAATTGGAAACAACTTGGTGGAACGGACCAAAAAATTGCCGTGGTCACGCGAGAAGCCTCTTCCGGTACCCGATACAGCTTTGAGAGTTTGCTAGGGCTGGTGAAAGTCGTGAAAGACAGACAAGTGTCGGCGATCAGCCCGAATAACCTTGTGGTGAATAGCAATAGCATGATGAAAACGTTAATCAACCATAATAAGCAAGCAATTGGTTTCATCTCGACAGGCTCAGTGGACCATTCAGTCAAAGCGATTCAATTTGAAGGTGTGGATGCTAACGCGAAGACGATAGCCAATGGCAGCTATCAGCTTTCTCGTCCTTTCCTCGTGTTCTATTTAGATGGAACACTAGATAAGAACACAAAAATGTTTGTGAGTTTTCTAGGGAGTGAAAAGGCAAAAGCGTTGATTGAGGAATACGGGTATATTGCGGTGAAATAGTAATACAAAAAAGGAGCCAATAGGCTCCTTTTTCAATATGGGATTAAAAGTGCAGTTGAATCACTGAAACCACGACAGCCCCTGGGCGTCTTACGCCTTCGATCTCAACTTTAATTTCGCGCTCTATTTCCAAACCTTTTTTGATTGGCGTAACTTTAGAAAGCGTACTTACAGCACGAACACGATTTCCTGCTTTTACTGGGTACGGGAAACGTACTTGGTTTAAGCCAATATTAACGACCATTTTAGCCGTCGGGAACATGTTGTTGTCTGGATCAACGCTGTCTGTCAGTTTCGGCAGAAGAGCCAGCGTTAAAAAACCATGCGCGATTGTGGTTTTAAAAGGGGATTCAGTCGCTGCACGTTCTGGATCGGTATGGATCCACTGCATGTCTTCCGTCACACGTGCGAATTGATCGATACGCTCTTGTGATACATCAAGCCATTCACCGACATGAATAACGTCACCCAGCTGGTGCACCAGTTGGCTATGAAGTCGTTGCGCTTCTGGCTTCATCACAATAGGAGCAGGTGCAGCTGCTTCATCGTTAACCGCAGGTTGCTGAAAATCTCGAAGCTTAGTTAATAGCTGACGGCTGTGAGTTTTGTTCACGAGCTCACCCCAGTACTCACGTACTGTAGGGGACATCCACTGCATAAACTCAGAGTGATGTTTAGACAATGATTCACTTCTATGCTTAAAAAGATCCGCGACTTTCATCTCCACCTCAGAATAACTATTGATGCGGTAACTTAGTAATTTTGAAGTACTTCACACTAGTGTGCAACGACTTTCGGGCGTACACTTGTTTCCTCAACTTTACTTTTTCATTTTAAAACAGCAAGTTAGCAATAAAACACTATTTTATTAGAACCTCTATTAATAGAGTCTTTACTTCAACGCTTTCTATTCGAGCCAATTGGCCTTAAAAAGGCGTTCGCTTAGTTTGTCACCACTTAAACATTAGATAGCAAATTAGTACTTTACAAGAGTCGTGCCAGAATCTAATATGCGCCCCGCAACGGAGAGATGGCTGAGTGGTTGAAAGCACCGGTCTTGAAAACCGGCATACGTTAATAGCGTATCTAGGGTTCAAATCCCTATCTCTCCGCCACATTCGAAAAGCCCGCTGATAAATCAGCGGGCTTTTTCGTGTACGGACACTCTAAAATTTGAAAAGGGATTGAAAGATTCTCAGTTATTCCATCGTAATACTGAATTTTTGAGATACTTGGGTTTAGTTGCGGTCAAAAGACAAGACCTGACCCTATTGTCCTGATTACATTACTACTGAAAAACTCTTTGTATCTACTATCAGAGCAATCAAAAATAACTAAATTTTTCCTTGCTCTAGTTATACCTGTATATACCATTTCTTCGTGATCATCATTTAACAAAATGCAAAATACTGTATCTGACTCCAACCCCTTGAAACTATGGGTAGTAGACATTTTTATAACGCCAGAGTTCTGCATGAAAAAGCATTTCTTCCTTCGTCTGATTTTTTCTATTCTATTGACTCGTTCCTTTCCTGTAATATGTTCTATCTGCCTTAAATCATCTTCATCCTCAAACATAATTTTAGTTTTTTCAATACCTCGTATTTTCTTTTCGATGGCAATAAGAGGTTCAATCTTAGAACATATTATTGCTATATCATTTGGATTTATACTCTTCTCTTTTACATAGGAGTTGATCAAGTCAATAACATCCTCTGTATTAATACTCGAACCATAAGATTCATATGCTAGTAAGTCAAAGTTCATACTTCCTTGGATATAATTCGATTCAAATACATCACTATCACTATATTTACTTACCAGAAACTCCTCCTGAAAGCTTTTGAACATCTGAATTAAAGGTGTATCAATTTCTGATCGATACGATTTACTCAACTTAAACCAACGTCCGAAGCCTTGTACTAACGCTGACTCTCTTTTATTATCATCACGCTCATAAATATTTTGAGATTGATCACCAAATAAAATCATTTCACCATTAGGTTCAAGGAAACAATCTCGAATAATCTTTATCCAATCTGGTTCATAATCTTGAACCTCATCAATAAATATTGTTTTATATTTTTCAGTTATAGGTAGAGACTCAAATAAGTTTCGATCCTTATACAGTTTTTCAAGCTTCTCTTTATCTGTGCCTTGGTATTTTTCTAACAACGGAGCTACATCTAAACCATACTCATTTAGTTTATTATTGATAAAACCATGGTAATGCATGATTTCAAACTGATTACCTGCTCCTTTGCATTGAATCTGCGAAATCTTATCGCGAATGTAATGCCTCAAAGTAATGTTGTATGTGAGAATTAAAACTTCACTACCATGCCGTTCAAAGGCACTTATCGCTCGTTTTGCGAGAATTGAAGTTTTTCCACAACCTGCCACCCCTTTTACCTTACGTTTTTCAGATACGCTATTAATTAAAGATTCTTGCTTTCTATCAAATACTATAGGTAAACCTTGATCTAAAATGTGAGTAGGAGGAGATAGCCTACGGATGAAGTCAAGATATATGTCATTCGTAAAAAGATTGTTCTTCCTCATTCTCTTTATTTTAGATACAAGATCATTAATATTATCTTTACCATAAGAGATGTAAGCATCACGAGAGATTTGTTTTATCTTATTACTTAAATATTTTTGTTTTTTATCATACTCGAAATGTTTTATCTCTCGATTCTTTATGGAATTATTTAATAAATTCAACTCCATTCTTACTTCATTTTCTGGAGTTTGGTATAGCTCCTTAATCTCTAACTTGCTTGCGCAGTTAAAATATACATACGTACCAATTACATTATAAAAGTTTCTATTTACTAGTTCTTTTAAACCTAAAATAGGGAGGTGCAGCTCAAACATATTCTGTTTGTATCTGAAAACTTGTGTTTGAGGTGAGCGAATGACGCTATCTTTGATTAACCACTTGTTATCCTTTGTTACTATATAGTTATTAATTGACCAATCTTTAACCTCTATAATAATAGCCCCATAATCTCTTTTTACGATAACTATGTCAGGTCTGTCTCCATCAAGAAATGCGTTAAAAAACACCTCATATGATTCATCAAGACTTTCATCTATTTTTTTCAGGAGATACAGTTCACCTTTAGTTGGTTTAACAGTTAGTCTTTCAATATTACTCCAGGAAGGATAGATCTTAGCCATACAGATTTCCGCATTAATGCTTGGTTAGATGGGACATGCATTAGATTAGTGCTATTGAAATAGAATATAAAATTCTAATCGTACAAATTAATTCGATTTAAATTTTTGAGCCTCATCTTTTGATGAGGCTCTACTCGTTAACTTTTATTAACTATTTAACACCTTGATTTTCAATACCTTTTCCAACACTTCGGATTAGGTCATTTGTAGCATCAATTTTTTCGTCAGTTTTATCACTATGAGTTTCAATTGCCTTCGTCTCAGCAATTACACGCTTTTTTTGTTGCTCAATGATGAATAACTCTAACTCTTTAGCTTTTAAGTCTTGCTCTAGAGCTTTCGCAGCTTGTTCCTTTTGCTTCTCATCCTGTTCTTGTTTTAACTGTTCTTGAACTTTTAATTTCGCAGCGTATTCACGAGTCTGAGCAACCTCAGTAAAAGTCTGTCCGTTATCTAGATAAATGTTACCACTATTAAGCACCTGACCATTTAAAAATAGAGTCATTTCACTACCAAAGCAGATATCTGCTTGTGCTACACCACCACTAACGTGTTTATAGCTGTAAACTAGGCAGTCTTTACCAATACTTTGCTCATCGATGAGGAAAACAAATACTTGATCTCCAAATGGCACAGTAATAGAGCGCTTTGAGCCAGAGACTAGTGCACGCTCAGTGAGACCGTCTGCCCACTCCAAAGTCGCATTAGAACGCATCTTTTCAGGCTGCCCAACATTTGCACAGCCGGAAATAACAAGTAAGGCAGTCGCTAATATGATTTTCTTAAACATTAATTCAATCAGCCTTACTTAGTTACTACGTATTGCAGACTGTAACTTGTCGCTTGCTCAATCACGATATTGTAACCACCAATAGGGAAGGACTTCGTCGTCATAGGTACTTTAAACTCAACTGTATTTGGTGGTAGTTGAGTCGATTGAGCATCTTGCTTACGGTATGTAGTCGCTGATACGTTTCCCCAAGCGTCAGCAGTCATGTAAGTACGATCCGAGCCATAGCGAGACATCGTTGTCTCATTGCTTTCAACGACAACATCTGTGAATCGAAAAACCACTTCATTATTGTCAGACATACCCATGAATCTTAAATCAGAATAACCTGTATTAACTTTGCCGCCATAAATATCAGCACCACCGAAAGCGTTAGGGAGATCTTTAGCCTTCTGTAAGCGGAACACGCTACCACCGATAGAGGTCTGTAGACTTACGTTTTGGTTTACGCTGATATTCTCATAATGCTGAATATTCGCACATCCTGTTAGAGACAATGAAAGGATTAGACAAAGTGTTGCTAGTAATTTAGCTTTCATATGCACCAAATAGTTTAGTTGTAAAAAATTCAGTGCATTCTATGGATTAAATGAACATTAATTTTGATATAAATCAATAATATAATTGTGCTTAATAGAAGTTATTTGTCGTAAAGATAAAAGTCAATAAATGCTTACATCAACCTAAAATAACTGGTTTGGTCTATGAAAATGAAATACTTTCGATACCACTTGCAATATCCAAGAGGAAGTTGCAATTTCACAAACATTTCAATCAGATTTGTAGATGATACCTGATAGCGCATCATATAATGTGAAGCATTATTGTAACTTAGATTTTTCTAGTTTTGATGGAAAAATCTCCATTGAGTCAAAGGCTTTAATTTTTATAGGTTTTAGTGTAGATAGCTTTCAAATCCCTATCTTCCCGCCACGTTCGAAAAGCCCGCTGAGAAATCAGCGGGCTTTTGTCGGTTTGGATCTTTAATACGTCTTTTACTTATTGTCTATCTAGTTAAGAATTCTGAATGAGAGCCAATTTTATCGGTTTGCTCTGGTTTGTGATCAAATCATTCTCAACGAGAAAGAAGGATCCTTGGGGAGCTAACTCCATTTTAGCTCGCAAATAAGCACTGGATGTAGAAATAAAACTTCAATCTCTTTAGAAGCATATAAGAGTTAATCCTTAGAGCTAAAATTGACAATCCATATTTGAAAATATTATATATTTTTCACATACTTGGTAAGTATTGAAAGAATACATTGGCAATTTTTTACAAGGATGTAAAGGTTTCTACAGTGCTTCAAAACGAGTTTTACCACATTAAAAACCATACTGCTTTTGATGGTATCGATGTAATTGATGCTCAATTCATAGAGACATCATTTGGCAAACATGCTCACAGTGAGTACGTGATATCGTTAGTAGAAAAAGGAGTTAAACAGTTTTTCCACAAAGGAAAAACACATACTGCTGGAGTTGGGGCAATTTCAGTGATTAGCCCTGATGAAATTCATACAGGGAATAAAGGTCAGTGGCAAGGTTGGCGCTACAAAGCGATATATCCAACAGAAGAACATATTAGCAATATTTATTACGAAATTTACTCTCGAAATGGATTACCTACATTCAAAGATAGTGTGATCATAGACTCTCGCTTTCAGAGTTATATGCAGATGCTATTTTCAAAAATGAATAGTCATACAGAACAGCTTGAAATTGAAATATATCTGGAGTTGATTTTAGTAAAAATGATTATGCGATATGGCAGTGTAAACTTATCCCCAATAAAAGAAGCCGATGCGAAATCTAATATACAACGAGTCAGAGATTTTTTAGCGGACCACTATACAAAGAAAGTATCGTTGGATGATTTGTCTGCTTTATCAGGAGTTAATAAATACCATTTGATACATGAATTTAAACGGTATTTTGGTTCGACTCCTCACCAATTCCAAATTCAACAGCGAATAAGTAACTCTCAAATGATGCTAAAACAGGGCATAAAACCTATTGATGTCGCTTTATGTTGCGGTTTTCACGACCAGAGTCATTTCCATAAGGCTTTTGTTAGCGCAATGGGTGTAACTCCATCAATGTATCAACGTCAATTTTTTACAAGATAGATGAAAAATATCGCTCTAGATTGACTGGGTTATATAAAACGTCAGTGAATGGAGCATAAAAATGGAATTACAAGACATTGAATTTTCAACTGAGCGTTCGCGCTCTTATAAGCTTGCTTTGAGCCAGTTTCCAAGCTGTTGGGATGAAGACAAACTTATGATGTATGATTTTCTTTGTCCTAAAAAAGGGGAATTTATACTGGAAATTGGGGCTGGTAGCGGTTTTTTTTCATTTGATATCGCAGATGCGATTGGTTCAGATGGCAGCTTGTTTGTTGTAGACCCTTCTCCTGAACAGCTTCAACCTATCTATGATCGGGCTGCTTCTAATATACATGTGATACAGAAACCAGCGGAAAATATAGATCTACCCAGTGATATTGAACTTGATGCGATTTGGTCTCGAGGAGCGTTTCACCACGTGAAAAGTAAAGAAGCAGTTTTGTCCCATTTAGCTGAATACTCGACTGCCAAAACTAGGTTAGTCATTTGTGATATCTTTAGTGGTACAAAATTGTCAGATTATTTTGATGAGCATGTGGCTATTTCTTGTACTACAGGACACGAAGTTAGCTTTTTAAGCCGAGCTTATGCGAAGAGTCTTTGTTTGAATACAGGTTGGAAAGAGCCAAGTTTTTCCGAACTTGCGTTGCAGTGGCATTTTCAAGAAAGGGAAGATATTGGTAAGTTTCTCTCCTTGCTTCATTCCAATAAGCCAGAATTTTCTCAACAACATAGCTTAGATGATGCTGAGAGACTTTTAGGTATCAAGCGAACTCCTTCAGGTTGGGCGTTAAATTGGCCCATGACAGTAATGACCACAACAAAAGCATAGATATGGAAACTCAAATAGCATTTATTGCTATCTGTATCGCTTCAGCAGCATCCCCCGGGCCGGGGATGTTGGCTGTGGTGAGTAATAGCATTATTCAAGACTTAAAACGCACAATACCTGTGATTATGGGTATTTCGACGGGATTAATGATCGCCTCCATTTTGTCGAACTCATGGTTGTTTACCATTATCAATACTAATGAGCATTACTATCGGCTAATGACTTGGGTTTGCAGTAGCTACATTTTGTATTTGGGTGGAAAGGCCATCTATTATTCTCGTAGCGAAGCCATGATTGAAGATAGTACATACACATACAAAAATGGCGTGTTAATATCGTTGCTCAACCCTAAGACATTGATTTTCTTCGGTGGATTATTTCCAATATTTATCGATAACAATCATAGCTTTATTATTCAGGCTAGCCTTCTTACGCTTGAATTGATAGTTATTACGTTGATGATCCATGTTTTACTTTCATTGTCTGTAGAAAAAGTGTCGCTGCTCTTAAAGAAACATATCATTCTCATAAATCGCTTAACGGGATTATGCTTTATTCTGCTTGGCCTTGCTGGTTTATTGGTGCATTAAATTTACTCGTAGACCTCAAACAGCCATTCGGGGTCTACAGCGTGTTCAAAAGATCCAGACCTGTTTTGTTTAAAAGCGTTTTAGATGTCAACGGTCTTTTTAGTTTCCGTAATATCAGTTGGTGATTCCGTTGTTAATAATACTGATTATACAGTTCTATGGTTTCGCCACTTTCTTTCATTAATAGCAACTGTTGTTGGAACTGGTAAGCAACCGTGCCTTTTAAAGGTTGAGTTGGCCAGTTCGAAGCGCTTAATGGTTCATCGGGAACAAAGCGTGGATTGATACCTTCATTTAAATGTTTCGACTTCTTAGAAAATGCTAAATAAAGAGGTGTAGCACCTCCACAACAATTGAGATGTACTTTGATGTCTTTCGCGTTATGTAATTTTAGGTAGTAAAGCAGTGTCCCTCTAGGGTAGATATAAAAATCCCCTCGTTTTTTCCTAATAAGTTCTATTGCTTCAGGTATGGATAGCTCCGCTTTAGTGTAGTAGCTAATGTTTTCTACGCCAGAAGCAAAGTCTGGTGCGCCGAGAGACTGAACTAACGTTAAGCCACTGAGTTGATGCTTGTTTGTGATTTCTTTAAGGTCATTGCGAGATATGCCTATTTCCCCGCCGGGCAAACCACTTTCCAAAAAGAGAACGTAATCAGCTCGTTCCATATTAAATATAAAGCCGGGGTAAATATCGATTTCCCCATCTTGAAGCATCTTTAAGAGTCTTTTCTTTGGGCTTCTTACCACCGTCAGTTGGCATCCAATCTGCTGAGCCGCTTGGCTATAAAGGTCGTAATAGAGCCCATCATTCAGTGGCGCTTTGGCAATAAGGGGGAGGCGTTCTGTTGTTCTAAACCCCATTTTTAATTCGCAGCTAAATGCTGACGATGCAAAGAGTAACGTTAGGGTTGCAACAAATAAAATGGATTTATTCAAAATCAGCTCCAGCTATGGCGTGTTTATAAAGTCTAGCTGTCATAGAACCATGATGAGCAAAATATAATATTCTTTTTAATTTATGAAAACAGCAATGCCATGTAAGACATTGCTATTTAGATTGGTTGGGTTAGCTTGTTGAATCCACATGAATGAGTTCAATAACACTATCTTCTATGCCGTATTTGTAGTGAAGTGCTTGTTTGACTTCAGTTCGGACAAGGTCAAATTCAAGGTTGGAGATGACGATTTTCGCATCTAAGTAGTTATTGTGTTCGTTTGATTGCCACACCCTCACACTGTCTACACGTTCAACATCATTTTGCTCAGATATGGTGTTGATCACGTCATCAATATCGATGTGTTTTGGTGCGGCTTGCATCAACACTCGAACACTGTCACGCAATAAGACTAAACCATGATAAATGACGTAAATCGAGATAAGTAATGTCGCAATAATATCAACAATATAGAGCTGATAAAAAACGATGAGTAACCCGGCGGCAATCACGACAAGCGATGCTAAAGCATCTGATACATTATGAATGAACGCCGCTTTGATGTTCATGCTCTCTTTTGCCCCAGAGGTGTAGGTGATGTAAGCGGTAATGATATCGATAACTAACGCAAATCCGGCGACGCCAAATACGATCCACCCATTAATGGGGGTTGGGTTAAAGTATTTATTTATAGCTTCAACAACAAGGTAGATGCCAACAATGATCAACGTGGAACTGTTGATTAATACACCGATCATTTCTGCTCGTTTGTAGCCGTAAGGCATTTTCTTATTGGCAGGTTTGTTGCCGATCACTTTGGCAATAATTGCGACGACGATGGCTCCTGCATCGCTTAAGTTGTGCAAGGCATCTGCCAGCAAAGATAGGCTACCTGATAAAACCCCCGCAACCACTTGAACAATGGTGAGTAAAACATTAATGAACACGGCACCAATCAACTTGGTTGTGCTCGTATTTTCATTGTGTGCATGGACGTGGCTCATGAGATTGCTCCTTATGGACTCGTTATCACCCAATCGGTTTTCATAACTGGATTATAAACATTGGAGTTAACTCAAAGGTAAATAGCTTGTATGTAAGAAGATGTAAATAAATTGGAATGCCGCAACGTCTACCAAATGCTGCCCAAGGGGTTCGTTTCTATGCCTTTTACTCTTTGTTGCAAGGTATTTGCTTAGAATGAGCAGGCGTCACACCTTGCGTCGCGATTAAAAGGCATAGAGTTCGAACAAAATTTAACCGCGAAAGATCAACAGGCCCTAGTTAAAGTTCACTTTTTTCAAGGATTCGTTGCAGTCGAGGGCGGCTGATCTTGAGGATTTCACAAGCTTTTCCTTTATGACCGTTGACGGACTCTAATACCTTGAGAACATGGTGGTACTCGATATCTTGCAAGCTTAGATTGGCTGAGGTATTGCTGTCTTCTTGAGTGATTAAATCCGTTTTGAGTTCCTCAAATAGATCCGCTGTGAGGATGTCTCCCGGGCACAATGCAACGGCTTTTGTCAGCGTATTTTCCAACTCACGTACGTTCCCGGGCCAAGGATAACGACAGAGGGTATCCATTGCATCCAGCGCTACTTTGGTCACTTTTGTTCCAAGTTCTTTGTTCGCACGAGCGAGCAGGGCGGGGATCAAATCATGTAAGTCTTCAGGGCGTTCTCTCAATGGCGGGATATGTATTTTGACAACTTGTAAGCGATAAAACAGGTCTTCTCTGAACTGTTTATCATTGATGGCTTGTTCAAAATCGATGTTCGTTGCGGAAATAATGCGTGCAGAGGTACGTACGGGCTGTTTGCCGCCAAGTGGCGTAAATTCTTTCTCTTGCAGTACCCTTAGCAACTTGGCTTGGATTTGAGGCGAGAGTTCACCTACTTCATCAAGAAACAGTGTGCCTTGATTGGCCAGCTCAAATTTACCTGCTTGTTCGGAGATAGCTCCAGTAAATGCGCCTTTTTTATGCCCGAACATCTCAGACTCCAGTAGGTTTTCTACCAGTGCAGCGCAGTTAAGTGCTACGAAAGGGGAGCCTGAGGGACGTCCAGCGTTATGAATAGCCCGAGCGACCATTTCTTTACCTGTGCCAGACTCACCAGTGATCATGACGGAAGCATTCGTAAGGGCAACACGGCCGATGGTTTTGTATATCTCTTTCATCGTATGGGAAGAACCTACCATCGAATGGCCATACGTGTCTGGAATTGTCAGGGCGTCTTGATGCGTAGAAGCGCGATACTCTATGGCGGTAGCAACGGCCTTATCCAATTCATCGATATCAATGGGTTTGTGGATGTACTCATCCGCACCTTTTTGCATTGCCGTAATGGTGCTATCCATATCATGGAAGGCGGTGATCATAATAATGCGAACGCTCGATGAAATGGCTTTGAACTCTGCAATTCCTTCGATGCCAGATTTTCCTTCCATGCGGATATCTAAGATGATCACGTCTGGGCAGAAATCTCGCGCAATGGATACACCATCATCAACGCAGTGGGCGGTTTTAACGTCGTGCTGCTCGGAATAGTGCAGCTGTAACATTCGGCTAATTCCAGTGTCGTCATCGACAATTAACAGCTTACTCATGGTCAAAGACTTCCTGTATTACGTATTAGCCGTTGCCGGCAGGGGTGTTGTATTTGAAGGGGAGGCGGGAATGCGTATCCGTGCCTGTGTCCCTTGAGGTAAAGGTATCAGTTGAATCTGCCCTTTGTGAGCATCAATGATACGCTGCACAATCGCCAGCCCTAATCCTGTGCCTTTCGCTTTAGTGGTAAAGAAAGGTTCGAATACTTTGTCTACAAGACAAGGATCAATGGAGTGGCCGTTATTTTCAATATCTATCAGCAGTTGAGTCTCGGAATCTGTGATCATGATATTTGAACAGATCACCACTTGTGGTGGCTCTGTTGTCTCTTGTTGTGCCGCTTGCATGGCATTGAGCAGCAGGTTTTGTAACGCTTGACGCAGTTTAGTTGGGTCGGCGTAAAGCGTGGGTAAATTAGGTTGTAGGCTCAAGGTAATATTAACGTTGTTTTGTTTACTAAGCTTTTGCTGACTGGCGGCGAGTGTTTCAAGCAGCTTGTTTAAATCTATCCACTCTGGTTTGCATTGATCAGGGCGAGAATAAGCCAGCAGCTCTTCTAAGATGGCTTCCATATAGCGCACCTGCTCAAGGGAGATATCAAACATCTCATTTTTTTGCGTTCTGGCTTGGAGCTGTAGCACCATTTTTATCGAGCTGAGTGGGTTACGCAGATCATGCGCAATCATACTGACGACTTTACCAACGGCGGCCAGTTTTTCATGATGAATACGTTCGCGCGTTTGTGTTTCAACTTCTTGTGCGAGCCTCTTTTCTTCGCTGATATCCTGTTTCACCGCTACGTAATACAGCGTTCGACCATCGACGTCTTTTACCGGGGAAATACGTGCACGTTCCCAGAAGAGTTCACCGTTC
Source organism: Vibrio sp. TRT 17S01 (assembly GCF_050113695.1). Lineage (NCBI taxonomy): Bacteria > Pseudomonadati > Pseudomonadota > Gammaproteobacteria > Vibrionales > Vibrionaceae > Vibrio > Vibrio sp. TRT 17S01. Next base: position 52,184 of record NZ_JBNJOG010000003.1, read on the forward strand.
TTTTTGCGGTTATGAAACTCGCCACGCCACTCTTGCCCTTCCTCAAGGGTTTGCCACAAATTTTGGTACTCAGAACTGTCCATTTCTCCCGATTGTAGAAACCGTGGTGTTTGCCCTAAAACGTCTTCACGTTGATATCCGGTAAGTTCACAAAACACCGGATTAACATACACAATGCGTCCAGTCAGGTCAGTGATCATCACGGAGTTCTGACTTCGTTCAACGGCGTGGCTTAAGCGTTGAAGCTGATCTTGTGCCATCTTCTGTTCGGTCACATCTTCTCCAAGCAGTGTTAGGGAAACTTCTTGGTTGTTTGATTCCGTAAAGGTGGATGTCCAAGAAACTAAGTGGATTTCCCCTGTTTGGCTTAGCACTACACTTTCACTATGTGGCTGATGGGTTTGTTGGCGAATGGCTTCATCTAAGGCTTCTTGAGCTTGAACTTGTAATTCTTTGGGAATAAACCGCTCGACCCAAGGGTGGCCAATAACTTGCTCTGAGCGATAGCCCACCATACTCAGGAAAAAGTCATTGCAGAAAGTGATGATGCCTTCTCGGTTGATGCTCACCGCAGCTAACTGGATATTCTCAAGTGTATGACGAAACTGCTGCTCATAACGCTGTTGCTGGTGGAGAAAGCGAGTTTGAACGCGATAGCGGCTGAAAATAAAGGCCGCCACACTGACTAAGACAAATAGAAGACAATAGAACAAGCTGTAGTTGCTGTGAAACGCAATACGTGAAAGGTTAAAGCGCTCGGTAGGAAACACCGAAACAACGGTCCAGTTGCCGCTATTAGGCGCTTCAATTTGGGCAAAAGTATAATAGTTGATGCCTAAAAAGCGTTGCCCTTCTTTTTGCGAAATTATCCAGTCGAACACGTCCTCGGGCATATTTTTGTCTTTTGAAACCGCAAAGTTACTGCCTTTGGCATCGGTTGGATGAATGACGGCGATACCATCTGGGTTGTAGAGGTAAACGTGGTTAGTGAACTCTGGCGCGACAGCAATAAGTTTGTTGATGAGCTGATTGCCTTTGTAGTTCAGAATGATCACGCCGAGTCGTTTGCCTTGGTCGTCAAAAACCGGAGTTCCTACTCGAATGGTTGGTTTAATTGGTTTTTGTATTTCACCTTCTTCAACGTTGAGATCAAGGGGGGAGATATAAACTTCTCCTTTACTTAATCGGTTTGAATACTGCCAGTAATAGCGGTGAGCTTTATTTTGCAGTTTAGCTCTTGGGACGACTGAGATTTCGCCATTGTTATTGTTGACCCGTAACCGTTCGAAACCTTGAGTATCGAGAAAGCGAATTTGATCATAACTGTGATTATTCACGCTAAGCTGAACAAAGTAGGCTTTTAATGAGGCATAAGGGGCAACTTGAGAAGAAAGAGTATTGCTGGCAACGTAACTAAGGTTTTTTGCATCTGCAGACATGCGAATTAAGGTTTCCCCTAACATCTCTTCAATTAGCCCAACAATGACCCGCTCGTTGTGAAGCGCATACTGTTTGTCGTTATCCACGCTCAGCAGATAATGTAGGTTCATCCAGATTCCCAGAACAAGGTACCCCGGAATTGCCCAGAGAAGCCATTCAGAGAAGAAGGCTTTCTTGGTCGGCTTATGTTGGATGTTTCTCATGAAGACCTTAAAAAATTGAGCGTTAGTTATAGGGTAAAAAAGTTGTGTTGAAGCGTCTTTAACGGTTGATGTTTTTGTGTGAATGCCCGCGTTTTTACGGGCATTCCTTGTTACGAATGGGAGCTAGCACTTACGTTGAGCTAAGTCATTAATGCACCCATCAGTTTAATGCCATTGGGTTGTTGCTCTGGCGATAGGGAATTCAAGTGTTGCGTAAGCCAATTTAGGGCATGGGCCTGAAACATTTTAAAGTGTTGAAAAGCGATGGTGTGACATTCTTGATCGTGTATCGGAAGAAGTATGACCGACTCAATGCTTTCATCTGGCTCCCTGAGTAAACAACTGAGTTTGAGCGCCTGTTTACGGACGCCACCCGCAGGGTCATCTAGTAGCACTGAGATAGCGGTTTTAACCACAGGCTTATATTGCAGCGTCAATTTAGAAAGGTGCTGTTCCACAGTAAATAGAGCGCTAAGCCGAACGTGCTCATCTGAGCTTTTTAGCGCTTCGAGTAGCAGCGGAAGGGCTTTGGATGTTGGAACACAAGCGAGGTACTTCAACGCATGTTGCTGAGTTAATGGGTGACCACCGAAAATAGTGGTTGCTGCGGCGCCGATTGCATTATGAATTTGGTTGGATGGGTTAAGTGCTTTCTTTTGATGTGTCAGGGATTGGAATATTTCACGCAGCTCGCTGTCATTGGCACCTAACAAGGCCTCAATTAACCACTCAACCGCTTGTGGGTTAGAGGCTTGCCCTAAAGCACGCAATGCGAGAACTTTATTGTCGTATTCTGGTAGTCGGGCGATTTTCTTACGATTTAAATTGAGGTTGTCTGCACTGTCAAAGTGCTCTTTGACCACCTGACCAAAGGACGCCAGTTCGTCATCAAGTTCATTCACCATCTCAACGATATTGGTTTGTTGATCGTCTTGTTGGTGTTGGACATCTAATTTGGCTTCTAAGTTGGTTTGAGTGATCGCCGCTATGGTCGAAGACGGTGTATTTTCAGTTTGGTATTGGGCGGGAACATCGTGTTGTGCCAACGCTTCTAATAACGCTTCGTTTTGCTCGTTTTCCTTTTCGGCTTCATTGACTTCTATGGTGTCAGGGTAAGCACTCAGGCCAAAAATGGCGGTTCTGATCAAGTGCTGGCAGTTTGGATGTGAGAGCTGGCTTATTAGATCAAAGCACGCTTGCCGAATTGAAGTATCGTAGAAAGGTACATCACTGTTCTCTTTGCAGCGTAAAATCCGCTGTTCAAGTGCTGGCAACAGAGCATCAATATGCGAGTTTAACGAAATTAACGCACGTATAAGCGGTGCTTGTATGTGGGTTCCTAGCTGGTCATTCTCAAGTAACTCAACCGCAATGGAGACAAGTTGTTGCTGCTGAGCGGAAGAGAGCAAAGCAGGATTAGCTTGTTGTAAAAACGCCACAAAAGCATTTGGTTCATTGGCACAAAGCATATCGATGATCAGCGGGTAATCTTGTTCTTCCAGACTTTGTTGGTGCATCAACTGAATCAGTTGTGTTCGAGCGGCGGGTGCCGCCGTTTTCAAGTAGCTTAATAATCGGCTTTTATCGATTTCGTCATACCGAGACAGTTGTTCTAGTCCGGTTATTGCTGCTTTTTGCACCTGCTCATCCGTATCTTGAAGGCGTTTGGCTATGTCCCCAAAATATTCGCTAGCATGCTTGCTCGTTAGTGCCTCGATGGCAATGCGCCGACAGAGTGGGTCGTCATCCGTGAGGTGTTTGTACAAAAATGCTTTTGCGAGTTGAGTTTCACTAAATTTGAGGGCTTTAAGCAATTTGCGCCTTTCTGTGAGCGGCGCTGTGAGTAGGCGATCAGTAATCCAACTGGCATCAAGTTTAGCGATGCCCCGATATAATATGCTTTCTAGTTCGGGCTCTGGGTCTTGTTCAAGCACTTCCTGAAACAGCTTGAGATAAGCAGGACTTGGGTGCTCAACCAATATACTGACCGCTTCGAACTGAAGATCCCACCAATCGTCCCAATCACTGCTTAGCCCCCATTTATCATCCGCAAGCCGTCCTTGAGCGATTTGCTGGACCAATTTGTCTACAGGGTTGAGCGTTAAGTGATGAGATAAAGCATGAAGTGCGCCAATGCGAGCATCGCTTTCAGGGTGATATTTCACCACTTCACACAGTGAATCAACGTTACCGCCTTGAAGCTGAGCAAGTGCTGATGCCGCATCGATGACGACATCAGGGTCGGGGTGATACAAACAGTCGTTCAGAGCTGGCTCCGTCGCGCTAATCTTGTTTGCTGCTACTACGCCAGCCGCATAGCAGCGCTGTGCTTCATCTCCTTGTTGGAGTAACTCGATCAATAATTGTTGTGCTGACTGTTTAGCGGCTTCTAAATTCTCACCTCGATTTGTGATGGTTTTGTCCATGCCCACATCCTTTTCTCTCTTTTGCTTACAAGGTGTTTAGCAGGTTTTATGCCTGAATGTTTATCCGTTAAAAAGCTCTTAAAAACAGTTGGTTACATAATTTGGTTTATGGATGGTGCACGCAAGCCGTGAAGTGATTGAACGATATGTTCACTTATATGTGAGTGAATTAAACGAATCGTTCAAAAAAATACGATGTGATCTGATTCAAATTGCTCTTAATTGTTTGATTATAAACAATAAAATTTAATGGGGGAAATTGGAACGGTTTATGCTCAACCAGTAGTGGCGAATATAAAACGCTGCGCACATAACACACTGGAATGGCGCAGCAACTAGCTGGAAGCTAAGGAGCATAACAATGAAAAAAATGCTGATCCTTGCTGCTACCGTAACGGTGTCATTTTCAGTTTGGAGTCAGGGAGAGCCGAAGTTTGGCCCTCTACCGAAATTGAAAGTCGATGCTGCAAAAGCAGAATTAGGAAAACGCCTGTTCTTTGATACTCGACTCTCTGGCAATACCGCATTGTCTTGCGCGTCGTGTCATAAACCCGAGAATGGATATTCTTACCCGGAAGCCTTGTCACCTGCTTATACGGGCAGCAAAGGTTTTCGAAACGTACCGACTTTAATCAATACAGCCTACAAAAAAGTGTGGTTCCACGATGGAAGAATCGGGACCAATCTTAACGATGTAACGCGTGAAAATATTACGGAAGATTGGTTGATGAATATGGACATGCGATTGATGCAAGAGCGTCTTAAGCAAGATCCAGTCTACGTGAAAATGTTCAAAGATGCCGGTTATGGTGAACCATCAAATGGTTCCGTGCGCAAAGCCATTCCTGAGTATCTGAAAACACTCACTTCAAACCCAACACCTTTTGATAACAACAAACTCAGTTCAGAGGCTAAAAAAGGTTTTGCTTTATTCAAGGGCAAAGCGGGGTGTGCCTCTTGTCACAATGGCCCGTTATTTACTGATGCTAAGCCATACAACACGGGTGTTCCTGAAAACTTAGATATTTTCCGCGACCCAATGCGTCATCAAACTTTCATTGCCTTCAACATGTTTATGGGAAATGAGAATTACATGAACCTTAAACGTGACGTCGGTGCACACGTTCAGACGCACAAGGCAGATGGAACCGACATGGGTAAGTTCATGACGCCAACATTGCGAGAGCTTAACCAGACAGCACCTTACATGCACAACGGTATGTTAGCGACGCTTGAAGATGTGGTTGCATTTTATAGCGCTGGTGGTGGGCAAGATAGTAATAAAGATGCTCGACTTAAGCCATTGAACCTCAGCGATAAAGAGCAAGCGCAGTTGGTGGCTTTCCTGAAATCTTTGTCTAGTGAACCGCTGACGAGCGAGAAACACGTTTGGATGGCGAACGATTACGACTACAAGCTGATCTCCGATTGGCGCAACGCGAAAAACTGAGGAGGACGAGATGAAAATGAACTCAATCACCTTGTCTGCAATGACGGCACTGACCTTATCTCTGACCGCATTACCAGCTTGCGCTAAACAAGACGATAAGTCGTTAACGGCAGATCAAGTTGCAGCCAGCCTGCCAGCAGTGCAACTGGATGGAAAAAGCTATCCGGCGTTGGCACCGCTTGGTGACGTGCCAACACCAAAAGATAACCCCACAACACCGGAGAAAGTTGAGTTAGGTAAACTACTTTTCTTTGATGGCCGCTTAGGGGGTGATACCACAACCCCTTGCTCTGCGTGTCACAATCCTGCACTAGGTTGGGATTTCCCTGGGGACTTGTCTTTAGGTTATCCGGGCACGGTGCACTGGCGAAATAGTCAGACAATTATTAATTCCGCCTACTACCAGAAACTATTCTGGGCCGGCTCTTCCAAGTCTCTTGAAGGACAAGCGAAAAGTGCGGCGAAAGGGGGTGTTGCGGGTAACGGCGAAGATGACATCATGGAAGCACGGTTAGCATTGGTGCCAGATTATGTTGAACGCTTTAATCATGTATTTGGTGACAACTATCCGAAAGTCAGCAACGCATGGAAAGCCATTGCGGCGTTTGAGCGCACATTAGTACAAACCGATACACCGCTGGATAACTACTTAATGGGTGATAAATCGGCCCTTACAGAAGCGCAGCTACGAGGTAAAACCTTATTTGAAGGCAAAGCAAAGTGCATCGCTTGTCACAATGGTGCGCTGGCGTCTGATCAAAAGAACTACAACATAGGTGTGCCAACCAATAAACGCTGGGAAAGCGACCCACTTGCTCAGATCACTTTCCGTTATGAACTCTACGCTAAGGGCTCTAACGAAAAGATGTATCGTGAGACTAAAGCGGATCCCGGGGTGTATTTCCGCGGCAAACGCAAGGAGATGAAAGGTAAATTCCGTACGCCAAGTATCCGTTATACCAAGTACACCGCGCCATACATGCACAATGGCACCATTGCGACCTTGGCCGATGTAGTGGATTTCTATGACCGAGGCGGTATTGCAAAAGATGGACGTACCACAGACTTCCCACAAACCAAAAGTCCGCTTATTCAGCCACTTGGGTTGACGGCTGAAGAGAAACAAGACTTGCTGGCGTTTATTGACGCTTTCTCGGGAGAGCGCATCACCATGGATTATCCGAAGCTGCCTGAATATCAGCGCTTGTTCAGTGAAGAAGAATTGGCGGAGGTGAAGAAATGATTTTCGGTAAAGATAAAGCGAATAAAAAAGAGAGTGCTACAGAACATCGGAAATGCATGATGTCACGTCGTAAGTTTTTGATGTACAGCGGGGTGACGGCAGGGGCGGCAAGCGTTATGCCGATCACCTTGTTCCCCGGAACAGCACAAGCTATGCACACCAATGCTCGGGTCGTGGGTTATCCGAGAAAGTTACTTGGCAAATTGAGTGATCTTAAAGCCAATAAACCTGTGTATTTCAACTACCCCGATGATGGACCAAATAGCCAAGGTATTTTGGTCAAAATGGATGTTCCAGCAGGCGGTGGTATTGGCCCCAAACAAGATGTGGTCGGCTTCTCTTTGATGTGTACTCACCAAGGCGGTCCGCTCAATGGTCAATATAAAGTAGTTGGTGAACACCGGGTGTTGGGGCAGTGTCCATTCCACCTGTCTACTTTTGATATGCGCAGACACGGCATTATCGTTTCTGGTCAAGCGTATGAGAGCTTACCACAGGTACTGCTTGAGCTAGATGGTGATGAAATATATGCCGTGGGCATTATGGGGCTGTTATTTGGCCGAACTGAAAACATAATTGCGATGCAGGAGGCGTAATCATGACGACTAACTTCTATATTCCTGAAGATCATGCGCCGCTGCCTCCTAAAAATGCAGAAGTGCTGACAACGGCATGTGACTACTGCGTGGTTGCATGTGGTTACAAGGTTTACCGCTGGCCGCTTGAACAAGCGAACGGTGGTATGAAAGCGAGTGAAAACGCATTTGGTGTCAATTTCCCAAGTGCGCCACTTCAAGCTTGGGTGGCTCCTGCTCAGCACAATGTGGTGATGCACAACGGCAAACCGCACAATATTGTGGTGGTTCCGGATAAAGATACTCAAGCGGTCAATAAAACGGGTGACTCCTCGATGCGAGGTGGGTTGCTGGCACAAAAACTCTACAACCCATCAACTGGAACTCGTGACCGTTTAACGCAACCTTTGGTGCGTATTGGAGGGAGTTTACAACCTGTGCCATGGGAGTTTGCGCTCGATATTGCAGCGGAGGTAGGTAAGCATGTGATTGATACCCATGGTGCCAATGCCTATGGGGTAAAAACCTTCTCATACCAATATATTGAAAATACCTACGCGATCACTAAATACGCATTGCGCCATGTTAATACGGCGAACTTTACGTTCCACGATACTCCTTCGGACGTAACGTCTACCCCCGGATTCCGAGATGCAGGTTTTGATAACTTTGGGCCAAGCTACGACGATTGGGGCGCTGCCGATACGCTGATGATTTGTGGTACTGATCCGTATGAGACGAAAACCATCATCTTTACGCAGTTCATCATGCCAGCGGTACAACGTGGTATGAAAACCATCATGCTTAATCCGCGTGAAACCGCAGGTATCGCTTGGCTTAAGAAACAAGGTGGCTTGCATATCGACCTGAATCCGGGTTCGGATAATTTAGTTGTCGGTGCAATCATTCGCGTTATTTTGGAGAAAGGTTGGGAAGACAGCGAGTGGCTGCAAAATTGGGTTAACAACAAATGGGAGTCCAGCTCAGGCTTTGGTCAAGGTACACGTAACACGCCTTGGCAGTGGCGAACAACTTGGGGCAAGTTCCAGACCAATGGTTTTGAAGACTATAAGAAATGGAATCTGGCACAGAAAGAGTACGATCCTAAGTATGCAGCCAAACTGGCGGGCATTAATGTCGATAAGATCTACAAAGCGGCTGAAATGTTAGCAAAACCAGTTGATGGTGTGCGCCCGAAAGCTTCAATTGGTATCGAAAAAGGCTTTTACTGGTCCAATAACACCGGTAATACCAATGCTATTTCGGCGCTAGCCACAGTGATTGGCACTGGAGGACGTGAAGGGCGCGTCATTGGTCGATTCGGTGGTCACCAACGTGGTGGTCAGTCCGGTGGTAAGCTTCCGCGTAACAAATCCCCAGAGAAAGTACCGGGACGTCGTCGTCGCTCAATTGATACTGACCGTTACTTATACTCAGGCCATACACGCTTTGCCCATGTGATTGGCACGACATGGATTCAAGCTATGTGTGGTAGCCAAGGGCTACAGAAGAAGTTCTGGGAGCTGACGGTTGCTAACCCGCATCAAGTGTTTAGTTATGACAAACAAGAGATCATCGACACTTTGAAAAGGCGTGCCGACTCCGGTGGTATGGTGGTGATCAATCAAGATATTTACTTGCGTGACCCCATTGGTGCCAAGTTTGCCGATATTGTTTTCCCGGCAGCAACTTGGGGTGAAGTGGACTTTATGCGAGCTAACGGTGAACGCCGATTACGTCTGTATCAAAAGTTTGCTGATGCCCCCGGGCAAGCGCAGCCAGATTGGTGGATCATCAGTCAGCTTGCAACGCGCATAGGCTATGACGGTTTCGACTGGAATAACTCAAACGATGTTGCAGAAGAAGCGTCTCGCTTTAGTCGGGGAAGTCGTAAAGATTTCCATATGATCAAAGTTGCGGCTCATGCTGAAGGCAAAACATTGCATGAAAAGTTATTGGAGTACGGCACGGATGGCATTCAAGGGCCAGTATTCTATAACTACGACACCAAGCAGCTGGTGGGAACTAAACGTCTTCATGATACGGAGATGACGGCAGAAACCTTAGCAGAGAAAGGGTTAACCGATGGGCCTCAAGGAGCTAATGTGTTGAAGAAACAGCTTACTGCGTTTAACAGCCAAACTGGTAAAGTGAATCTGCAAAAACACCCTTGGGATTTGTTTAGCGATTTCTATGCGTGGCTTCAGCCAAAAGAAGAAGAGCTTTGGTTCTCCAATGGCCGTATCAATGAGATCTGGCAATCCGGTTTTGATGATGTCGAGCGCCGTGCGTACGTCATTCAACGCTGGCCAGAAAACTGGGTTGAGATTCACCCTGATGACGCTAAAAAGCGCGGAATAGAGTCGGGTGACCAAGTCATGATGTACTCCGATCGTGTGGCTAACTTTAAGGACACTATTCTCGGGGTTCATGGTGATGACTTCCAGTTCAGTAAGCTGATGGAGAATGGCCATATTAAATTGGATACAGCGGCGGTTACGGCAGTTGCGATTGTGACGCCTGCGGTGAAGAAGGGCACTCTTTACGCCAATATGATCGATATGCGTCAGCCATCTAATTCGTTAACAACACGGGTGGTGGACCAAATCTCCGGGAACTACAACTTCAAGATGGGTGTTGCCAACATTAAGAAGTTAGGGGAATCCAAGTACAAGCATGAGTTCCGAGCGTTCTCATTTGCCCCTCGTAATATCGTTTAACTCAGTAATGCGTCGGGGAGTAGGGACCCCGGCGCACTTACTTTATCGAACAAAAATGGAGTATCAATGATGAAGAAAGAGCTTGGTTTGGTGATGGCAAGTGCTGTTCTGTTGTGTGCCGCATCGGGTAGTGCAATTGCAGGCGATATCGAGGCTGGCAAAGCGAAGTCGGCTACCTGCATTGCGTGCCACGGCGCGAATGGAATTTCGCCCACAGACCTCTATCCGAACTTGGCAGGACAAAAAGCGGCTTATATGGTGAAACAGATGAAAGCGTTCAAAGAAGGATCTCGCCAAGATCCGACAATGAGCGCAATGATTGCCCCTCTCACAGAAGAAGATATGACTAATATCGCCGCTTATTATGCGTCTTTGAAGTAGAAAACGACAAAATGGGGTAACTCAGCAAGGCTAACCCTTGGGTTAGTGTCTCGTTTGGCAGCCAACATGGCTGCCTTTTTTTGCCGATTATTGTGCAAGTAGCCTAAATGTAAACGTCAAACCTGCCGACTTATTGCGTTTTACCTCAATCATTCCTTGCATATCACGAATATTATTGGCACTGATGGACAATCCTAGTCCCAACCCTTCTCCGATTTTCTTGCTCGTCATAAAGGGCTCAAACATATGATCCAGTTGGTTATCATCCGCACCGCAACCATTGTCTGTAATGGATACTTCTATCCATTTGTCTATCTGACAGGCTGAAATGACTAACTGAGGCTGAGTCTGTTGATGAAGGGCGTCGATTGCATTTTTGATTAGATTACCAAGTATCTGACGGATGCGTTGTTCTTCGCCCATAACATTAGGCAATTGGGTTGCAAGCCGAACATGAACGTCGATGGATGCTAATTCAGCTTGATAGATGCGAAGGGTTTCGGCGATTGCATCGGTTAAGGAGACGGGATGCAATGATTCTGGCTTATTGTACGCGAAAGATTTCAGCTGAGTCGTCATACGGGTCATACGTTCAATTAACTGGTGTATTAGGCGGTTATTATCTTGTAATAGCTGGCTTTCTCCTCGCACCATCAAGACTTCGTTGCTGGTAATCAAGGTTTTAAGTCCGGTCAGTGGCTGGTTAAGTTCATGCGTGATGGCACTCGACATTCGGCCAAGTGCAGCAAGCTTACTACTTTCAATAAGCTCTTGCTGTGCTTGCTTGAGCTGTTCTGTGCGGGTTTCTACCCGTTTAGCCAGTGCTTGGTTTGCTTGTTGCAGAGCTTGTTCGGCTTTTTTTCGTTTACTGATGTCTAAGACGGTCGCTAAGTAATAGGGTTCACCATGCCAGACAAAAGAGGTGAGCGAAAAAAGAACAGGAAATAGGCTGCTGTCACTCCGTTTGGCCAGTGTTTCAACCCCAGTAATTTCGGCGAGCTCTCGATGACGGCTTAAGTTTTTGAGTAATTGTAATGTGGTGGAATTTGGGTTTCCGACATCAAACAAGTGCCAAGCGGGAGTCTGTTTTGCAAGGTTATCGGGTAATGAAAACAGTCGCTGCGCCATGGGATTGATTTCAAACAAGCGTCCGTTGTTGTCCAATAAAAGTAAGCCCACTTGGGTTTTATTGATGATCTGATTCAGCCGTTGTTGGGACTCTTGCAATAGCTTTTGAATCCGCATTTGACCTAATGCCTTTTGACGACGCTGGTAAATAATGATCAGCAATAAAATCAGCAATAAATTAAACAATGCGACACTCCAACCCGCAATGGTTGCTAACTGCCTGATGGGTGCGAGAGGAGAGAGGTAACTGAGTTGCCATTGAAGGTCATCCAGTTTTACCTGTTGAGCCAGATAAGGTTGGCTTAGTGTGAGGTGCTTTATTCGCGTGCCACTATTTAAGGTTTGGTCTGTAAGGCTGAGAGTTGCGGCATTGTCGTTGAGCCAACTGACAGGATATTGCGACGAGGTTGATAAGAAATAGTCCAACCGTTGGTTCTGTACAAACAAAAGGTCGTCACTGGTGAGCCACTGCTCGGTTAGCAAGCTGAGGTTAATTTGAACCACGGCAATCCCCGCGATGTCGAGATCGTGATAAACAGGGGCCGCAAGATAATAAAAAGGTGTGCTACCGCGAGTTCGGCTTACGAGCGTAACGCCTTCTCCTTGCTGGTGGATTTGATCTACGATCGACTGAATATCTGCTTGAGGTAATGATTTGTTTTTATTACTTGAAACCAAGACTTGCCCAGTATTGGATAGCAGATACCATCCCTTGGTGTTAGCTGCTTGATCAAGTAACGTAAGCTCATGCGTTAATGTAGGCTTAAGCTGTGTTTCTCCTGTCACCAACCTCAACGTGCCTGAGCTATTTGTGATCAGGTAGGGTAGGTGATAGAACCGCTTAAGTGCCCGGCGCACGTCACCAATATAGTTGAGTAAGTCTTGCTGCTTGGCTTCCAATGTTTGCTCTGTTTTCCACTGGTAGACAAATTGCGTTGTTATCCACTGTGATAAAAAGAGAAACATAGCCACGGCGATGGCAATTAACGTCTTACGCAACATGATGGGCTCCTATACATAGCCAGCACAGCTTGCGTGTTCAAGTATGCTTGTTAAAGCATTGTTACCTAAAAGTGAGATCCAGCTCCTTTTCTGTTGTGCGCGGTTCGCCTACCTTAGCGGGCATAGGTATTAGTGGTACACCGTTATGGAAAAACAGCACACTCCTCTCATTGCATTAATTGAAGATGACGATATTGTTCGCCAAGCGACGACTCAATGGCTTGAATTAGCAGGCTTTCATGTTGATGTGTTTAGCAATGCAACTGATGCTCTGTTGGCATTACCAAATGGCGTGCATCAAGCGGTGATTTCGGACGTAAAATTACCGGATATCGACGGTATCAACTTGCTCAGCCAGCTACGTGATGCTGATGTGATAGCGCCTGTCATCTTGATCACAGGGCATGGCGATGTCGATATGGCGGTCAAAGCGCTTCAATTAGGCGCTTATGACTTTATCGAAAAGCCATTTAATCCAGAACGTCTTTCGACAACGGTAGCAAGCGCGGTAGAGCAACATGTACATCAGAACGCTTGTGACGAACGTTTGCAGTATTTACAAGCACTATCAGGTATTGAGCAACTTTTGATTGGTCAAAGTGATGTAATGAAACAGCTACGTGAGCAGGTTGCTCGCGTAGCAACGATAGATACCAACGTTATTATTTATGGAGAGACGGGGGCAGGCAAGGAGCTGGTAGCAACGGCACTGCATGAGATGAGTCAGCGTCACAAGCATCACTTTGTTCCTCTTAATTGTGGCGCAATTCCAGAAAACCTATTTGAAAGTGAATTGTTTGGTCATGAAGCCGGAGCCTTTACCGGAGCGGTTAAGCGCCGCATCGGTAAGTTGGAACATGCGAATAAAGGTACGGTTTTCTTTGATGAAGTCGAAAGCATGCCATTAAACATGCAAGTAAAGGTGCTTCGATGCCTGCAAGAGAATGTGGTAGAGCGCGTTGGTGCTAATACAATGATTCCGGTAGATATCAGGGTGATTGCCGCAGCCAAAGAAGACTTGTTGCACCACGCTGAATTTCGTCAAGATCTTTACTATCGCCTGAATGTCGCGCAGCTTCATATTCCACCATTGCGTGAACGGGATCATGATGCGTTGCTCCTATTTGAGCATTTCGCTTTGCAAGCCAATCCTGAGACTCGCTCAGTCAGTGATGCGGATGCTCGTTCGCTCCTTGCTTATTCATGGCCGGGTAATGTGCGAGAGCTGAGAAATGTTGCGATCCGCTTTGCTTTGGATGACACGCTTTCTGTGGTTGAGATCTTATCGCAAAGGCCAAATAGCACCGTTGAAAGTACGCATGCTGGTGTGCCCTTAGCGACCCAATTATTGAACTTTGAACGAAAGGTGATTCATGAAGCGTTGTTGCGGCATCAAGGTAAGATCACGGATGTGATGAATGAATTGGATTTACCGAGAAGGACACTGAATCAGAAGATGCAGAAATTGGGTCTGAGCCGTATCGATTACACCAAGGTTTAATCGACCAGTGAAATACGATCGGCAAGAACTTGCTTATACATAAAAATAACATTTGATTTAAATTGATCACATAAATGTAGTAAATGTGAGTTGGATAAGCTCAATCATGGTGGTGACATGAGCAAAATCTTGCTCACTGAGATAGGCGAAAATCGGCGTAATTTTGCTGATTTAAAGCATTATTTTTCCTATCTACATGAAATGTATGAAAAAGATCATGTGGCATTATGCTTGCTCTATAGGTGTTGGTTAACAATTCCTTAACGTGAACGTATTACACGGAGAGTAACAATGAAGTACAAGACAATTGTCAAAACCTTAGCTGTGGCACTGGCATCATTTGGAGTAGCAACGAGTGTTTCTGCGCAAGATCGCAGCTACATCTTAGCGACCGCATCAACTGGTGGAACCTATTACCCTGTAGGAGTGGCATTAGCGACACTGAGTAAGGTGAAGTTGACACCGAAACATCAATTTTCTCTGTCTGCTATCAGCTCTGCTGGATCTGGTGAAAACGTAAAACTGCTGAATGAAAATGAGGCACAGTTTGCGATCTTACAAGGGTTATATGGGGCGTGGGCTTGGTCTGGTGAAGGCCCTTACAGTAAAACGGGACGTCAGGAAAAACTTCGTTCGGTTTCCATGCTATGGCAAAACGTCGAGCATTTTATTGTACGAGCAGAATTGGCAAAAACGGGGACGGTGACTGATCTCAATAATCTAGAAAACAAGAAGTTTTCTATCGGTAAAAAGAATTCAGGGACTGAAAATTCTGGCCGCCAGATCATGAAAGAACTGTCCATCAATCCAGACAAATTTAAACTCGCGTATATGGGGTATGGTGGCAGTGCGAGTGCGCTTCAAAATGGCACTATTGACGGTATGAATACGCCCGCTGGCGTTCCGGTTGGCGCTGTGACACAAGCTTTTGCGGCGTTGGGGAGCGATATTCAGTTATTGTCATTCACTGATGAGCAAATTAAAAAGGCCAATGGTAACTATCAGTTGTGGACGAAGTACGTTATCCCTGCCAATACCTATCCGGGTGTTGATAAACCCATTACGACGATAGCACAGCCAAACTTTCTTGCGGTTCGAGAAGATATTTCTGAAGAAGATGTTTACCAGCTGACGAAAGCCATCTACGAAAATCTGCCATTCTTGCAAGGCATTCACAAGGCCACTAAAGCGATGGCGATTGAGAAAGCCATTGCTGGACTACCTGTTCCCCTTCATCCCGGCGCAGCTCGCTACTACAAAGAAATGGGTATCAACATACCTGAAGCTTTGATGTAACCCGTGCTCTTCTGGCCTCGGATTCGGGGCCTGAAATAACAATGATAAAATATGGATGTTGGAGTTTTCGATGAGCGATTCTATTGAGCACGAACTGCAAAAGTTTGAGCTACCCACCCGTACGGAGTTTCCGTGGGTCACACGATTGATCACATTATTCGGGGTGATCCTGTCAGTTTTGCATATTTGGTTTAATACCTTTTCTACGTTACCTGAGCTTTGGATCTCTGCTACTCACTTTGCGGGCTTCGCTGCTATCTGTGCATTGTGGTATCCGGCTCATCGTTCATTAAAACGCAGTAAGCTTGCGTTAACACTTGATGTTGGTATTGCTGTCGCGGCTTTAGCCTGCTTGTTATACATCCCTTACGCCGAAGATGCCTTGTACGAGCGTGGGGTTAAATTCGTTACCAGTGATTGGGTTTTCGCTATTCTTGCCATTTTGATAGTTATTGAACTAATTCGGCGAACAATGGGTTGGTTTATCCCAGTGTTGATTGTGCTGTGTTTAAGCTATGTGGTTCTTTGGGGGAAATGGGCCACTGGAATATTCCATTTCCCGGGGTTGAGTCTAGAAACCCTGTTGTATCGCAGCTTTTATTCATCTGAAGGAATGTTTGGTTCGATATCGCGCATTAGCTGGAGTTTTGTCTTCATGTTTATCCTGTTTGGTGCGTTTTTAGTGCGATCTGGTGTTGGGGATTACATTATCAATGTCGCTAGAGCGGCAGCAGGAAAAATTATCGGCGGCCCTGGGTTTATTGCGGTTATTGGCTCTGGGTTGATGGGGTCCGTTTCTGGTTCAAGTGTGGCAAATACCGTTTCAACCGGGGTGATCAGTATTCCCTTGATGAAAAAAGCGGGGTTTCCATCGCGATTCGCTGCCGGTGTTGAAGCAGCTGCATCAACCGGAGGGCAATTGATGCCTCCGGTCATGGGCGCGGGTGCGTTCATTATGGCTTCGTACACTCAAATTCCGTATGTTGATATTATCGCCGTCTCTTTTATGCCCGCTCTGATTTATTTTCTGTCAGTTGCCTTTTTTGTTCGTATTGAAGCAAAGCGCAGTGGGGTTCAAAAAGTGACCGTGTCGGATCAGTCTTTATTGAAAGTGTTGCTATCCGGTTGGAATAACCTTATTCCGCTTGTTGTTTTGGTGTGTTTATTGGTGCAAGGCTTTACGCCAACGTATGCCGCCGGGTTATCGATTGTGTCTGTGGTTGTGGCTTCTTGGTTTTCTAAAGACCATAAAATGGGACCTAAAGCGATTGTTGAAGCCTTATCCCAAGGCGCAAAAAACATGGCAACAACTGCCGTTTTACTCGTTGGAATCGGTTTGGTGATCAATGTGATCAGTACAACGGGTATTGGCAATACGTTCTCGCTGATGATTAATGAATGGGCGGGTGGCGATTTGTTGATTATGTTGGTGTTAATTGCGTTGGCATCGTTGGTGCTTGGTATGGGCTTACCAGTAACAGCGGCCTACATCGTTTTAGGAACGCTTTCAGCGCCAGCATTGTATAAATTGATCGCAGAAAACCAGCTTTTAGAAATGCTGGTGGCAGGGCAATTACCAGAGCAAGCTAAAGCGATTTTCATGCTCGCGGCGCCTGATAAACTCGCTTTACTAAACGCGCCGATGCCGATAGAAGAAGCCAAAGCAATGATCGCCGTTGTTCCAGCAGATTTTATGGAAACATTACTAGAGCAAAGTTTAGGGATAGAAGCGGTAGGGCTGGCTTTGTTAGCTGCGCATTTAATCATCTTCTGGCTATCTCAAGACAGTAATGTGACTCCGCCGGTTTGTTTAACCGCTTTTGCTGCCGCTACTATTGCGAAAACACCACCAATGAGAACGGGCCTGATGGCATGGAAGGTAGCTAAAGGGCTGTATCTAGTGCCGTTATTAATTGCTTATACTGGCTTAGTTAGTTGGGACATTGGTACCGTGTTAATCACTGGCCTGTTTGCAATTGTGGGTACTTATGCCTTTGTGGCAGCGATCGAAGGTTATCTTGAAGGTGAATTAAACCTTATCTTACGTGCCGCCTTAGTTGTGATAGGTGCGGTATTAGTGTGGCATGATGTATCGATTTGGTTGCGCGTGTTGGCAAGCACATTATTTGTCATGATTTTTATATACAGTGGCCGTCGGTACGAGCAGCAAATGCGACTAGCTACCGATTCGAAAGGAAGTGCAGTAGGTTAAAGAATGAAAGCAGTATACGACTATATCATCGTTGGTGGTGGCATTGTTGGTGTCTCAACCGCGTGGCAACTTAAACAGCAATTTCCAGACAAATCCATTTTATTGATTGAAAAGGAATCCGGCTTTGCTCAGCATCAAACCGGTCACAATAGCGGTGTTATTCATGCAGGGGTTTATTATGCTCCGGGCAGTTTAAAAGCGGAATTTTGCAAACGAGGGGTGGATGCAACATTAACGTTTTGCGCTAAACACCAAATACCGGTAGAAAACTGCGGCAAATTGCTTGTTGCCACGAATGCAGTGGAAGTTGAGCGAATGGAAGCGCTGTATCAACGATGCCAAGAAAATGAAATTGAGGTCGAATTACTTGACCAAGCCCAGCTGAAATTAGCAGAGCCCAATATTACAGGTTTGGGAGCAATCTACGTTAAAGCGACCAGTATTGTTGATTACCGTTTAGTGACGGAAAAAATGGCTCAGGAATTCTCTCAATCAGAAGGCAGTGTAAGCTTGCGAACGGAAGTGGTGGCAGTGAATGAGCTTGAAGATGAAGTTCAGCTTACTTGTATTTCTGATGGACAAAGCATGCAGCTAAACGCCCGATTTTTGGTTACGTGTTCAGGCTTAATGGCTGACCGAATGACGAAGATGTTAGGACTGAAAACCGATTTCCAGATCATTCCTTATCGTGGAGAATATTATCGACTTGATGTTCGCCACAACAAAGTGGTGAATCACCTTATTTACCCAATTCCTGATCCCGATTTACCATTCTTAGGTGTTCACTTAACCCGCATGATTGATGGCTCAGTGACTGTTGGCCCGAATGCAGTACAAGGGTGGAAGCGCGAAGGCTATGGGTGTATCAACATTAGCCTCAAAGATTGCTGGCAAATGGTGAATTTTCCGGGCTTTTGGAAAGTCACAGCGAAGCACTTTAAAACTGGATTAATGGAGATGAAAAACTCTTGGTGGAAAGCGGGGTATCTAAAACTGGTCAATAAATATTGTCCGTCAATAACCATAAGTGATCTAAAGCCATATCCTGCTGGAATTAGGGCGCAAGCTGTATTACAAGATGGCACTTTGGTTCATGACTTTTTATTTGCAGAAAGTCCTCGTAGCTTGCATGTGTGTAATGCACCATCACCTGCGGCGACATCTGCGATTCCAATCGGTGAGTACATTTGTAATAAGATTGCGGTTCGGCAGAATAACCACAATTGAGTTTAAAAGATCACGAAAAAGCCCCGTGTTTTGGGGCTTTAATTGTGCTCTAAATGCTTGACTAAATACGTCTGAACTGTCCCACTAACTTACCTTGAGACTCTAAATTTTCTACCAGCCCTTGGCATTCATCTCTCGTATCGCTTGCAAGAATATTGG
This sequence comes from Vibrio sp. TRT 17S01, assembly GCF_050113695.1. Lineage (NCBI taxonomy): Bacteria > Pseudomonadati > Pseudomonadota > Gammaproteobacteria > Vibrionales > Vibrionaceae > Vibrio > Vibrio sp. TRT 17S01. Next base: position 71,147 of record NZ_JBNJOG010000003.1, read on the forward strand.
TAGCTGCACAGACTTCACTAATGGATTGCACGCTCGAATTCATGTCTTCGGTTACTCTCGCCATCTCTTCAACGGCAGTGGCTATTTGTCCGTTTCTGTCAGCAATATCGGAAACTTGAGTTAACATGACATCCAATCGCTCTCCGGATACCGTTGCGCTATCCACACATACATTGGAAAGCTGAGTGCCGTCTTCCATTGCACTCACTGCTTTTTGGGTACTGGTTTGGATCAACGTGATGATATTTTGAATTTCTTCGGTTGATTCATGGCTGCGTTGTGCCAGTTTTCTTACTTCGTCGGCAACAACAGCAAAACCACGACCTTGTTCTCCTGCCCGTGCCGCCTCAATTGCCGCATTCAATGCAAGTAAATTGGTTTGTTCAGCGACCCCTTGAATGACTTCGAGCACTTCCCCAATAGTGCGGCTATGCTCAGCAAGTTGCTGAACCACATCAGATGCATCGTTCAATTGCTGGGAAAGCATGTTAATTGAGTTAATGGTTTCCTCTACGGCATTTTTACCTTCCTCTGCTGCTTGATTTGCCTGATCAGTGGCTCCTGAAGCAATTTGAGCGTTTTGGGCAATTTCATTGGCTGTGGAGTGCATTTCGTTGATCGCCGCGGCAACTTGTTCTGTTTCAGCGGTTTGTCCTTGTAAATTAACCGCGGTCGTATTGCAATTATCAGTGGATGATTGCGCTGCTTGAGAAACTTGTTCATTGGAATCTTGAATCCGTCCAACAACCGCATTGATTTCTGATTGGCGCATTTTCAACGCGAGTTGTATTTCCGAGATGTCATCAACATGTTTGGTGTAAACAAGTTCCATTAATGGATTGTCGAATACTTTACGAGCCTCGCCTGACAGTGCTTCTAGGCGGCGAGTTAGGTGGAAAACGCTCATGATGCTAAGTGCCAAAAACACCCACACGCCCAAACCAGATAAAAAGCCATCGACAATTGAACTGATGATGGCAGCAGGGATCATCATCGCAGCACAGCGTTGCCATAAACGTGTTCGTGGTAGTTTGAGTTGGGTAGGGGTTTTCCCTTCACGAATCCGCTTATATAACTTTTCTGCATTTTCAACATTTTCTCTTGTTGGACATAGCCTTACCGATTGGTATTCAACGGTTTTTCCGTCACTTTTAATCGGAGACGCAAATGCATCAACCCAATAATGGTCACCATTTTTACAGCGGTTTTTCACCATCCCCATCCAAGATTTACCCGCTTTAATGTGTTCCCACATGTCCTTGAAGGCTTCAGGCGGCATATCTGGATGACGCACAATGTTATGAGGTTGCCCTATGAGCTCTTCAAGTGTGTATCCCGCTACTTCACAAAACTCTTTACTTGCATAAGTGATATGACTGCTCGGTGATGTGATAGAGAGCAGGTTATAGCTTGGTGGGTAAGTTACCTCTTTTTGCGTAACCGGTTGATTTACACGCATAGTTGCCTCTTAACTGTATTTATTTTTTGAGAGTCACCGCTTGCCAAATGAAGATGAGCCTTTATTTATTAATTGTTATTAGGTCGCATCTATATTTATAGACGCAGTTGATAACGAACTCAACTACAAGTACTTGTTAGTGCTTTTAAATATTCATGAACTACTATTAGTACAAAAGTTTAATTTGACGTTAGTTTTGTTTTAGAACTGACCACCGATAATTAAAGGGAGTGTTTGTATGACCAAACAAGTGAACTTTGGGAGCACGATGAATGCTGATGACATGCTGAAACTGCACGACTTAACGGAAGCGGATTTAGCGTTGATTCGGAAGTTTGGTCAAATTATCGTGCCAAAACTCGATGAGTACGTAAAACACTTTTACGATTGGCTAGAGCAAACACCTGAATATACGCAATTTTTTAATGACACCCATAAACTCAAAAGAGTACAAGACTCGCAGGTGAAATATTGGCGTACCTTTTTTGAAGCAAAGGTGGATACGCAATATTTAAGAGAGAGGGTAGATGTTGGGGAGGTTCACGCTCGAGTTGGTTTGTCGCTCCCCAGCTATTTTGCTGGCATGAATATGTCGATGGTGATTTTTACTAAACGTTTGTATGACGGAAGCTTATATAGCGACGAATACAGTTCGCTCGTGACAGCATTTACTAAGTTACTCCATATGGACACGACCATCGTTGTTGATACTTACTCTCGACTGATTAATAAACGGATTGCCGAGCAGAGTGAAGCACTACTTGCTATGTCTACGCCGGTTACTATGATTTGGCAAGACATCCTTATGCTGCCTATTGTAGGCATCATCGACTCAAAACGTGCGCAAGACATTATGAGTGCGGTCCTCACTAAAATTTCTGAACATCGAGCTAAGATTTTCATCATGGATATTTCCGGTGTTGCGGTTGTTGATACTGCCGTAGCCAACCACTTCATTAAGATCACTAAAGCGACCCAATTGATGGGCTGTGATTGCCTTGTATCTGGTGTATCCCCTTCTATTGCTCAAACTATGGTTCAACTGGGGATTAATGTGGGTGAAGTGAAGACCAATGCGACACTGCGTGATGCATTAGAAACGGCTTTCCAAATTGTTGGCCTGAATGTTCAGGCATTAAAACAGCTATCGTAGAGTTTGGTTATGTCTCAATCCATTGCAATCAATCAACTTAATCACGCTTTAGTTGCCTCCATTCAGATCGATTTAACCGAGTCTGCGTTGCGTGAGTTTAATCATGAGTTATTGACTAAATTACAATCGACTCGTGCTAAAGGCGTGTTGATTGATTTGTCTGATGTACGGACTTTTGAGCCACAGGATTTTTTACGTTTGCTTGATGTAGCAAAAACAGTGTGTGTCATGGGGCGGCGCTGTCTTTTCGTCGGCTTACGGCCGGGTGTAGTAATTGGGTTAGTTAATTTAGGACTGGATTTGCCAGAGCTTCGTTGTGTCGCCAACTTAGATGATGGATTAAGCCAAATTAAGGATGACAGTTTATGGTAGCAGAGCAGGCCATCAATATTGAGTCCAAAGAAAATCATTGTGTTGAAAGTGAATCTCAGGCGATGTCGACTGTGATGGCTTCTTACATTTTGGGGCGCAATCAAGGGTTTAGCGAAAATATGGTCAGTGAGATCGCGACGGTTGTTTCAGAACTTGCGATGAATATTGTGAAGTACACCCCTGGAGGAATGATTGAGCTCGCCGTCGTTAAACGCGGTGAAGTATCAGGAATACAGGTTGTGGCGGCAGATAGAGGACCTGGGATAAAAGATATAGATGAAGCGATGCAGGAGCATTTTACCACTGGAAACTCATTGGGTATGGGGCTTCCAGGTGTGAAACGCATGGCGGATCAGTTTGAAATCGAGAGCGAACTTGGCGTTGGAACAATTGTGACGGTCACAAAGTGGAGGCTCTGATGGGGTTTGAATACTGTGTAAGAGTCGTACCTTACTTTGGAGAGTTGGAAGCTGGTGATGGTGTTGTGGTGTGGGAGGCACCACAAGGGTTACTGGTTGTCGTCATTGATGTTTTGGGGCATGGGCAAAATGCAGCACAGCTTGCGCGTCAAATGGAACACTATATTCAAGACAAAGCCAGCATGGATATCGAATGGTTAATGAGCCAGCTGCACAAATATTTTATTGGAAGCATTGGTGCGGCTGCAACGATGGTATTTTTTAATCACGAGACCATGACGTTTAAAGGGGTTGGTATTGGAAATACATTATTGCGGAAATGTGCGGAACCCATGCAATCTTTCCATGCTCAACCGGGAGTTGTCGGCGAGTTATTACCCACCTTAAGACCGTTTTCTTCTCCTTTTAGCTCTTCTGAATCTTATTTGTTTACCACCGATGGCATTAAAGAAAATCTAGACTTTGACCAACTACGGGGAGCATGCCATGGCTCACTTAGTCACCTAGCAGCGTTTCTAATTGATAACTTTAGCAAGCGACATGATGATGCAACGGTAATCGCTGTGAGGTATCACGATGGTTGAAGATGTACATTTCTCGATGAAAAATGATGAGTTGAGTAAGCTCGCATTACGGCGAAAACTGACTCAATTACTTCAAGTCTATGGTTATTCTGCTGAAGAGCAGGACACTTTTGTTCTTTTGTCTGGGGTCTTACTCGCACACCTATTTGAGCACGTAGATGAACTCAACATGGGTATTCAATTGACTACACATGCAGCGATCATTTCTGAATATTCGGCAGGAACGTCGGCGCAATCTTTTGATATTCCATATATGGATTTACATTGTAAAGGTGAAGTAATTCAATGGTATATCCCCGCCAAGCAAGCACTGAAAGAATCGGATGTTTTACTTATTAGAGAGCGGTTTGTAGAGAAAAGCCGAGATGAGCTGATGCTTGAGTTGAAGTCTAAGAATGATCAATTGGCCGCTCATCAGGCGGGTTTAGAGCGTGAAATTGAGCTACGAACTCAAGATCTACGAGCAAGTGAAGAATTATCCAGAACCATTATTGATGGAGCACCTTCCAGTGTTGCAATCGTCGATAGCCAAGGCACTGTGCTACTTTGGAACAAAACAGCTCAAGAGATTTACGGGTACGAAAAAGATGAAGCGGTGGGGCAGAATTTACTCGAACTATTGAGCATTGAAGTCCCTCCGATGTTAAAAGGCGTACTCGATGTACCATTAAAAATCGAAGACCAAAAGCGGGTGAGTGGTGGCTTTTTTGAAGTGGAAACGTCAACACAAACGGGCAAAAAAGTGCCCATCGATCTTGGTATCTCGATATTTGAGCTAAATGGTCAATGTCAGGCGGCGATGTTTTTGCGTGACGTGACGGCGAGAAAAGTCGTAGAGAATGAACTCAATGAAGCCAGAGCAAAAGCGGAGGAAGCGGTTGAAGTCAAATCCATGTTTCTGGCGAACATGAGTCATGAGATCAGAACGCCGATGAATGCAATTATCGGTATGTCTCATTTGGCGCTTAAAACCGAGTTAAGTCCAAAGCAACATGACTACATCTCAAAAATTCATAACTCAGCGACCTTACTGCTTGGCATTATTAATGACATTTTAGACTTCAGCAAAATTGAAGCGGGTAAGTTGTCGATTGAGACCATCGAGTTCTACCTTGATGATGTCTTCCACAATGTGTCTATGGTGACGGGTCAGAAGGCTTTTGAAAAAGGGTTGGAGCTTTTGTTTGATATCCCCAGAGGGATACCCAAAGTGTTATTTGGTGATCCACTTCGACTTGGACAAATCATCATCAACCTTGTTAATAACTCCGTGAAGTTTACAGAAAGTGGCGAAATTACCGTTAAGGTTCGGGTTATTCAACACATAGAAAGTAAAGTCGAACTGGAAATTGAAATTGCCGATACGGGTATCGGTATGACAGAGAAGCAAACTAAGAACCTCTTTCAGGCGTTTACTCAAGCGGATGGGAGTACAACAAGAAAATATGGAGGCACAGGTTTAGGGCTTTCGATATGTCGGCGTTTAGTAGAGTTAATGGGTGGCAATATAAGGGTAGAAAGTCGCTATGGTGAGGGGAGTCAGTTTATTTTTAATATCTGGCTAGGTATTGATCAACAAGTAGTGCAAAAGCCTCGGATTGTGCCAGAGACCCTAACAGATGTGAAAGCTTTAGTTGTAGATGACAATGAACATGCTTTGCTGATTATGGAAGATCTATTAGATGTTCTTCCTCTCGCGCCGGCGCTTGCCAATAGTGGTCAGCAAGCATTAGATATTTTGCAGCAAGCGAGTAACCAACAAGAGCCATTTAACTTAGTGTTTATGGATTGGAACATGCCAGTGATGAACGGTATTGAGACTACTGAACAAATACGTTCTAAGTTACCTGCCGAGCATCAGCCTAAAGTTGTGATAGTAACGGCTTATGATAAAGAAGACATTGCTGATGACAATGAACTGTTAGATCTATCAGGGTATTTGGCTAAACCTGTCGGAGAATCTTATCTTTTTGATATGTTGATGAACCTATTTTCACCTGAAAAAGGGAAAGCTTATCAACCAAGAAATAAACCTCTTTCTGAACTTGACCATACTGATTTTTCTAATGTGAATGTGTTGTTGACTGAAGACAACGAGATTAATCAGCAAATAGCCATTGAGTTGATGGAAGGGAAAGGGTTATCTGTCACCGTTGCAAATAACGGACAAGAAGCTTTAAACCAGTTGCAATCCAGTATTAAGCAACCACCTTTCGATATCATTTTTATGGATTTACAAATGCCAGTGATGGATGGTTATGAAGCTAGTAAACAAATTCGCTCTCAACCTGAATATGACGATATTCCGCTTATAGCAATGACGGCTCATGCCATGGTTGAAGAGAGAGATCGCTGTTTGAAACTGGGAATGAACGATCACGTGTCAAAACCGATTGATCCAGAAGTATTGTTCCAAACCATTCGCAAGTGGTGTGAATCGAAACTAGGAACAGTGACACTTGAAAGTTCAGCTAATCAAATAGCACCGGAAAAGGTAAATGCTGATGATGTAAAGCCAGTCGTGAATGCGCCTTTGGAACTCAAAGACGTCACCTCTTTGGATTTTCGTAATGGTATGTTGCGTGTGGCAGGTAATGAGAATCTGTATAAGAAACTACTGTCACAGTTGATTGATAAAGAGTTTAATTTTACTGACAAGCTAGAGATTGCGTTGGAGAAAGAAGATTATGAATTTGCAGAGCTAACCGCGCATACCTTAAAAGGTTCTGCGGGCAATTTAGGCGCAGTTAGGCTAGCCGATATGGCCGCTAGGCTTGAATCTGAGTTCGCTCGTAAAGCGACATTTGATGACGTAAAACCGTTATTAACAAAGGTTAATAAACATATCGAACAGCTCTTTAGTGAGTTGTGTTCTGTACTCCGTCGTCCACTACCATCGGTAGATAAAAAAGATGAGCTAGATACAGAAGCGATTTCGATTATCCACCGCCTAAATATGCTACTCAATGACTTAGATGCCTATGCAATCGAGTTTCTTGACGAGCATTACCATCACCTCAATACTTTACTTAAATCAGAGGATTTTGAGCTGTGCTGCAAACACATCAATGACTGTGATTTTATTGCTGCGAGTGAATCGCTGCGAAAAGCAGCCAGTATCTATCCATTAGACTTGGATAGAGTAAATGGAAGTGAGTATGAATGAAGAAAAAGCAACTATCCTTGTGGTAGATGACAATTCAGAAAACAGAGCTTTGTTAAACGGACTGCTTGCTTCGACGTTTCGAGTTCTCATTGCCACCAATGGTATGCAAGCGATACAAGCATGTAAAAAACACCTACCTGATATCGTCCTATTAGATATTATGATGCCAGAAATGGACGGGTATGAGGTGTGTCGACGTCTTAAACAAGATCCTGAAACAGAGAATGTTCCGATCATTTTCTTAACTGCAAAATCTCAGATAGAAGATGAGCAACGTGGCTTTGAAATGGGAGCCGTAGATTATATTTTGAAGCCTATCAGTCCACCTATTTTACTGGCTCGTGTCGGGACACATCTTAGATTGAAAGAAGCCAGAACTGCTCTAGCGAGGCAAAACGAGGTTCTAGAAGTTAAAGTTCAAGAGCGAACTCATGAACTCGAAGAAATCCAAAATGCGACAATGATGGCAATGGCGTCTTTAGCTGAAACCAGAGATAACGAAACAGGCAATCATATTCGTCGTACACAACAATACATTAAAGCATTGGCAGATGAATTAGTCCTTGAGGGTAAGTTTCTTGAGGAGTTAACGGAAGCGAACATTGCGACAATTTATAAGTCTGCGCCACTGCATGATATTGGGAAAGTAGGGATTCCTGATAGTGTGTTATTGAAGCCAGGGAAGTTAACTAACGAAGAGTTTGAAATCATGAAATCTCATACCTCATTAGGTAAAGACGTAATTGAAACGGTAGAGCGTTCGATTGATTTTCAATGTGATTTTTTAATGTATGCCAAAGAGATTGCCCATTATCATCAAGAAAAGTGGGATGGTAGTGGGTACCCTGAAGGACTAAAAGGTAATGAAATTCCGATTAGTGCAAGGATGATGGCAATTGCTGATGTGTACGATGCGTTGATCTCAAAACGTGTTTATAAGCCCGCGTTCCCTCACGAAAAAGCTGTAAGTATTATTGAAGAAGGGGCAGGCCAACATTTTGATCCTGTGATGGTGAAAGCATTTCTCGCTATCGAGCAACAATTTAAGTCAATTGCAGAAACATACAAAGATGACGATCTTGAAGACGGTATGGACATATCTTTAGATAGGGCAAACTAATCCTGAGGGGTTACGAGATCAGTAAGTTGTTAAGAAAGGCTCCATTGGGAACCTTTCTTATTTAAAAACTAAGGGCAAAGGTGACCTTGTTTAGCTACTTGGATCATCTTGTAATTGCCTTGCAAATCACGATACACAACGGTATTCCAAACTTCGTCGTTATCCAAGGTAAACTCAATCGCGTAGTTCAAACCACTGACAACTTGGGTGCGAACTTCATTGATTTCTTTTACTTTTGCTGCGGTATTCATTTGGCTCATAACGGTATCTAACGCTGACTGTACTTCAGGCGTGACTTTCGAAATGTTCCAGCCTCCGGGCATGTTCTCTTTTATTTGGCACATTGGTCTGTTTGGTGTTATTTGTACTTCAGCGGGTTCCGGTGCTTTTTGGTTGCATCCTGCCAAAACCAGCGTACCAATGACTGATACAAGTAAGACTTTCTTCATCATATTTCACCTAAATAAGTGTGCTTAAACTCATCTTATAGTGTTTTTGGTATGCAAGTTTGTACTAAAAATGAGATTTTTATTGGTTCATTTAGATGGGAATGTATTCTTTTTGAATGGATAACTCGGGTGAATGGGTAGTCGCCGATAGGTTCGGCGACTACGGGCAAGGTAGGCTGTGGTGATACGATATTAGTCGTTATCGCGGTATTTATATTGGTAGTCGACGTTGAGTATTGCTCGATATTTCATATCACCGAGCTGTTTCGAGTACTCTTCAACGCTCAATTTCATGTCATCGATCTTGATGCTGTTGTACTGCAACGTATTTTCGATGATACCGAGTTTGTTACGTAATTCTGATGCAGGCATGGTTCTTAAAGTATCCATCATTTCGTAACCAGCATCATACGCTTCTTGTTTAGTTTGATACTCGTTTGATTTGAAAGAACGATCCGAATGTGTCGTTGAAATTGCCGCAAAAACTGATGAGCTCATTAATAGGGCAGAAAGCAATAAGATTGTCTTTTTCATAATATTTCTCCTGTGCGAGTGACAGAAGAGATATTACTCCCAAGAATGTAAAGGATCAGTCAAGGTATGTAAGGTTTTTCCTAGTTTGTGTAAGTGTATTCCTAACAAATGCTGACAAAATGTCATGAGTAAGTAAAATACCACATAATCATCTAAAATATTGGGGAGTGTGTTGGGTTTTGGTTTTGATTGGGTCAGATATGCTAATTGTGTTCGAGAATGTAGCAAGTTCTCCTCCTTCTTTTATCGAGAAGGAGGAGTGATATATCAGTTAATTTCAATCCTATTTGGCTCCTCAATAACATGGTCTGGTTTTGGTACAACAATAACTAAAACGCCTTCTTGATACTCGGCGTAGATATCCTCCCAAAGTAAATTTTCGCCTAATGTGAAACTTCGAATCATTTTTCCTTCATAACGTTCTTTATGGATTACTCTGTTGTTGTCGGAGCTTTCAATTTGCTTGTTAGTACATGCTTCTAATGTCAGTACACCTCTTTGGTAAGTAATTGATATGTCTTCTTTAGCAACCCCGGGTAAGTCCGCGATGATCTCAAAAGCGGTTTCTTTTTCTAGTACATCGACTCTTGGAGAAAAACTATCCATATCATGACGAGGACGAATAGCCGGAAATGCATTGTCAAATAGGCGATAAAAGTCAGCCCAGGAGTCTCTTGGTATTAAGCTCATCTTCTCCTCCTTAAACGCTATTTGAACGTGGCAATATAAGTTTAGAAGGTATAGCAATGGAGGAAGGAGAAATAGAGTGACGCTTGATCTTGATCAAGCATCAAGATGTTTATATCAACTGTCGCTAAACTCTGATGCAATTTTTACAAATAACGCTTCTTGTTCGCAGAAAGCTTCGATGAGTTCAGGGTCGAAGTGGTTGCCAGAACCTTTCAAGATAATTTCGCGTGCATCTTCATGGGTCATAGGATCTTTATATACGCGCCGACACCGAAGGGCATCGTATACGTCGGCGATTGCCATCATTCGAGCGCTTAAAGGAATACTCTCTTTAGAGATACCTTGGGGATAACCAGAGCCATCCCACTTTTCATGATGGCCATAAGCAATTTCTTTGGCGACGGAGATCAAATCGGTTTGGGCACCTGAGAGCGTTTCTGCTTTTTCAAGTGCTTGTAGGCCAAGTGCCGCATGGGTTTTCATGATCTCAAATTCTTCATCGGTAAGTTTTCCGGGTTTTAACAGAATATTATCTGCAATGCCCACCTTGCCAATATCATGTAGTGGTGCTGCTTTAAAATAGCTATCAATAACTTTGGGGGTTAACGTATTTTTGTACTTCGGTTTAGTCGCTAAATGTTCGGCAAGTAACTTCACATAATGTTGCGTTCTTAAAATGTGGTTGCCTGTTTCAGGGTCCCTTGTCTCAGCGAGACTTGCCAGTGCAAACACAACTGCGTCTTGCATTCTGTCCAATTCCGTCGAACGTTTTACGACTTCCTTTTCTAGGTAACCATTTTGATCGCGCAGAATATCTTTAGAACGTTTATTTTGAAGGTGCGTTTTTACACGTGAACGCAATAAAGGGATACTGACGGGCTTGTGTATATAATCAGCAGCGCCTAGTTCAAACCCCAGCTTTTCATCTTCAGGTGTGTCTTTACCGGTTAAGAAAATAACCGGGATATGCTGTGTATCGGGGTTATGAGTAATCACCCGTATTACATCGTATCCGGTTAGTTCGGGCATTACGATATCAAGCAGGATCAGGTCTATGTCGAATTTTCTTAATATATCCAGCGCCATTTGTCCTGATTTCGCTGCTTTAATCTGATAACGATTAGCGAGTCCTTGGCTCATAAATGCAAGGTAGTCTGAAGAATCGTCGACGATTAACACTGTGCAATCGCTGAGATTTTCTATAGGCATTGGTGTCACCCTCGATTATTTACTGAAAAAATCATCTAAACGTCATTTACTTACTACACTTATCAATAACTATAGACAACCTAAGTAGTAATGCGGCGATAATTATTAAGTTTAGGTGGGCTCAATGCGATCAATCCGCACATTATTTACAATTTTATTTTTAGCCATGGGATTAAGCTCGTTAGCTATGTTTGCAATCAACCAGAAGGTTGGGGATCTGCGTAGCGAAAGTCGCTATTATCAAAATGAACTGCATCTTTTTTATCGGCTTTCTCAGGAGCTAAAACATAGCTCTGATCATCTTACGAAATTTGCACGAGCTTATAGTGCTACCGGGGATGAATACTGGGTCAATATGTTCAATAAAGTCCTCGATGTTCGTAATGGTGTACTCCCTATTCCGGAAGGGAATGAATATGAATACTGGGACGTCATTATTCATAATAAGAAGGCAGAAATTGCCGCACCTGTTCATGAAAATATTCCGCTTCTTGATCGGATTCGCCAGTCTGGCATCGAAGCCGTAGAGTTTTTGGAACTCAAGAATGCGCTGGCACTATCGGATGCATTAGTGGATTTAGAACGTGAAGCATTTATGGCAATACAAGGCTTCAAAAAATCTGAAAATGGCAGTTTTATTGATACAGGGAAGCCAGACTTAGTACTCGCACGTCAGCTTTTATATGGTGATCAATATTTTAGTGAAAAGTCGAAGATCATGGCGGCAATTGGATCAGCACATAAATCCATTGTTGCTAGAATTGAAAACAAAATATTAGAAGTCGATGAAGAAGAGCGCTTTTATCAAACCCTGAATAATGGACTGCTTGGTTTATTGCTATCAACGATCGGTTTGTCGTTTATTCTGCTCTGGCGTTTGTACATCAGTCCTTTAAGCCAACTGCTCAAAACGGTTGTGAGTCAGGTTAAGGAAGAGAACTATGCGTTTACCATAACGCAAACGGCCTATGCAGAATTACAGCGCTTTATCGATAGCCTCAATGTGGTTTTTCATCATATAGGTCAGCAATTAAGTCACAATACGTTGGTCAAAGACTTCAATATCATCATGCGCACGAATCATTCGACCCAAGCGCTTTGTCAGGAAGTTTGCCAGTTTCTGCTTCACCAATTTCCAGTGCAAATGGTGGGGGTGTACATTTTCCAAAATGAAAAGCTTCATCGAGTATCTGGAGTTGGCTACGGAGATAATGCTATCTCTGAATATACTGATCCCGCTTCGACTCAAATGAGCGTACTACTCTCAGGGAAACCACATTCCATGAAAGGGCTGGAAGGAAAATACTATGTGGAATTGAATGGTGGACAGCTTTCCTTTAATGAACTCTACTATTTACCATTGTACGTGAATCAACAGCCTGTGGCTCTGCTCGAAATTGGTGCCATTGAACATTTAACCGAGCAGCAGTACCAGTGGTTAACCCAAATGTTGGATGATTTATCTGTCAGTATTCAGCTCAGCCAAAATGCTGAATTACAACGTCAGGCAGAGCAAAAAGTCTTAGAGCAATCTCAACTTAATCAAGAAATCCTTAATGCCACACCAAACCCTATGTATTGCTTGTCTCCTGAAGGCAAGTATCTCTCTGTAAATGCGAAGTTTTGTGATTTAGTCGGTCTGGTACCAGAACAAGTTACAGGCAAAACACCGAGTGACATTTTTAGCCCTGAAACTGCTGAGAGTTTTGCTACTGCCCATAAAGAGTTGAGTGCAGATTCTCTAAATAAAGATTATGAACTGTCGATGGTTGATGCTGAAAATGAACGCAAAGATATGTTGGTGTACGAAGCGTCATTTAGAAATAACAAAGGTAAGGTGTCTGGTATTGTCGGTTTGCTGCTTGATCTAACTGAACGCAAGCAAATGGAGTTAGATTTAAGAGAGGCCAAGGAAACGGCAGATGCCATGAGCCAAGCGAAAGGGGACTTCCTTGCCAATATGAGCCATGAAATTCGTACGCCAATGAATGCCATTTTAGGTATGGCGCACTTGGCACTGAATACTCAGTTAGATGAGAACCAACATAAGTATGTTTCTCGTATTAACGAGTCAGCGAAAAACTTACTGGGCATTATTAATGACATTTTGGATTTTTCTAAGATTGAGGCTGGTAAGCTGAATGTAGAAGAGACTAGCTTTAGTCTTGATGAAGTGCTCGACAATGTTACCAACGTCATCTCCCTTAAAGCCCATGAAAAAGACCTTGAATTCTTATTGGATATTGACCCTAAAATCCCTCCAGGTTTAGTTGGAGACCCGTTACGACTTGGCCAAGTCATTGTGAATCTTTGCGGAAACGCAGTGAAATTTACTGAACAAGGTGAAATTGTTGTAGCCGCTCGATGTGAAACAAGAACAGAAGACGCGGTAAAACTACGTTTTACTGTTCGTGATACTGGCATCGGTATTCCCGAAGACAAGCTTGACTCGTTATTTGCGTCATTCAGTCAGGCTGACTCAAGCATCACTCGTAAATTTGGAGGGACAGGGTTAGGGCTGAGTATCAGCAAGCAATTGGTTGAGTTAATGGGAGGAGACCTTTCAGTTACGAGCAAACAAGGTGTTGGTTCTGTATTCGAATTTACCATTTTGTGCGGACTGCAAGAGGCAAAAATGCGGGATATCTCGAAACCCATAAGCCATTTGGCTGGTAAGAGTGCTTTGGTTTTGGATGACAATGATTCTGCCCGTAATATTTTAACCACCTTGTTAGATGCAATGCATTTTAAAACCAAAGCGGTAAGCAATGCATTTGAAGCGATTGATGAAATCAAGAGCCGTCATTTTGATTTACTGTTCCTAGACTGGAATATGCCAGGAATGAATGGCATTGAGACGGCAGAGCGAATGAAGAACCTTGGAATCGGGGAGCAAGCCAAGATCTTCTTAGTCACTGCATATGGTCGTGAGCTTTCGCTCAGTGATGAAAATTCCAAGCTATTTGATGGCTTAATTGTTAAGCCTGTAAACCCTTCAAACTTGCTCGATGCAATAATGAACGCATATGGGCTTGAACATGTTCGTAGTAATACAGATCGCGCACTAAACGAAAAACCATGGTTTTCAGGTGAGCAAGTGTTGCTGGTGGAAGACAATGTTGTCAATCAAGAGGTTGCACTTGGTTTACTAGATGAAGTGAACGTTAACGTTGTCATTGCCAATAATGGTCAGGAAGCGTTAGACCGTTTATCAGAACAAGCGTTTGACATAGTGCTCATGGATATGCAAATGCCCATTCTTGATGGGATCAGTGCGACTAAAAAGATTCGAACAATGCCTCAATTTAATGAGTTGCCTATTATAGCAATGACGGCCAATGCAATGTCTTCAGATGTGGAAAGATGTTTGGAAGCTGGTATGAACGATCATGTTGCTAAACCAATCAGTGTCAACAATCTCTATAAAACGTTAAATAAATTTCTTCAAGCTAGTGAAAGCTCGATGATCTCAGAACACCCTATATGTTCTGAAAACAGACCCGCATTAACTAATGAGGACTCTTCTTTACCTATCCTTTCCGATATGGATGTTGTGGAAGCAGTTGAAGCAATTGGGGGCAATAAAAAACGTTATTTAGAGATCTTGCAACACTTTCTTGAAGGGCAAAGTGAGGAACTTAACAAGCTCAATGTTTTGATAGAAAAAGCGCAATGGGAGGATGCTTCGAGGCTTCTTCATACACTAAAAGGCGCCGCATCCAATCTAGGTGTTAACCGGATCGCAGATCTTGCTATAGAAATGGAAGAGTTGGTCGATAGAGAACTAAGGCCGCCCACAAAGCATATTGAGCAAGCGCAACAGTATTTAGAAATCCTGTCCACTCAGTTAAGTGATTGGCTAGCAGGGCAAGATCAAGAAGAAGATGAAGATTGCGCTGATGCTGCAGAGTTATACCACAAGCTGGTTAAATGTGTGGAAAACTTTGATGCAGAAGCCATTCTTGTAGTACAGAAAGCAAAAGGGTGTACTTTTTGGAGTGATGTGCAGAAAAAACAGTTATTAGCTGCTGTGGAAGATTTTGATTTTGAATTGGCGAAAAACTTATTAGATGAGTTTCCTAAGCCTACGGAGTGATCGAAACCAAGACAGTAATTTACATCGCAATGGTATATTTGTTAGGGAAAATGAAATGAATATAAACAACACAATGAAGCTGGTTTTTGCTGTGATTGGAATTGGTATCATCATTAGTGTCGTCTCAGTACTCCAATTGAATGGATTATTGCAGCAAGTAGATAAAATGGCACAAATCCGCTACCAATCTTATCAAGCAGCAGATGAACTGCGCCAAAGCTCAGATGATCTAACCCGTTTAGGGCGAACTTATGTACTTACCGGGGATGATGGCTATGAAAAAATGTACATGGATATCTTAGCTATTCGAAATGGTGACAAACCAAGACCACAAAACTACCACACAATTTATTGGGATTTGGTCATCAACTACGGTCAGAAACCTAAACCTGATGGTGGTCGCGTATCGTTGCAAACCATGATGGAGGAGTTAGGATTTAGCGAGCAAGAATTTAGATTGCTTAAAGAAGCTCAAGCCAATTCTGACGCACTCGTACAGATGGAAGTTAAAGCGATGAATGCGGTGAAAGGATTGTTCCCAGACAATAGCGGTAACTATACCGTGAGAGGTGAGCCAGACAAAGCAATGGCAGCAGAGCTGCTGCACAGTAAAGCTTATCATCAGGAAAAAGCAAAAATCATGGCGCCTATTGATAAGTTTTTTGTCGCCTTAGAGCAAAGAACGTCTGAACAGTTTTCTGATGCAGCCAACCAAGCAAAAACAATGGTATTGATCGGAAATATTTCGTTAATCGTTGTTTTGGTGCTCGCGGTTATTGGTTATGTGTTAGTGAATCGTAAAGTTGTAAATCCGATCGACCAAATGGCAACACTACTCAAGCAGGTTGATGATGACTCTGATCTCACGTTGCGTGTTGATGACAAGAGTAATAATGAGCTAGGTGTGATTGGTGTTTCGATTAATAAAGTGTTAGATAGCTATGCGACCACGATTCGCAAGATAAACGAAGTAAATAGCACTATTTCCCATATCTCTGACTCTATCGCTAGCATTACGGACAAAAATGCAGATGTTGCCAACCAGCAAAATCAAGAAATGGAAATGGCTGCAACAGCCATGGAGCAAATGACTTCTGCTTTGGCGAATGTGGCTGAGAGTACAACCATGGCAGAAAACTACGCGGGAAGCGCGGAGCAAGAAGCCAGTACTAGTAAGCAAGTCTTTGATAAGACTACAAGTGAGTTTGGTGACTTAGAAGGTGAATTTGGCCGAACTTCAGAAATTATTAAGCAGCTTGCTGAAGAGTCAAAAAATGTCGGAAATGTATTGGATGTAATTAAAGCGATAGCAGAACAAACGAACTTACTGGCACTGAATGCTGCAATTGAGGCTGCGCGTGCGGGTGAGCAGGGACGAGGTTTTGCGGTAGTTGCGGATGAGGTTCGTTCTCTGGCTCAACGTACGCAAGACTCCACCGGTGAAATTGAAGGGATCATTTTAACCTTGCAAGAGAAAGCTCAAGAGTCTACCAAAACGATCGAGCAAAGTGCCGATAAAATGCAATCGACACGTTCGAATATGGGCGTCGCTAATGATGCGTTAGGTAGCATACAAGGTTCTGCTACGGAGATTCATAAACTCAATACCTCGATTGCAGCTGCGACAGAAGAGCAATTAAAAGTAAGTGATGAGATATCATCCAACCTTTCTAATATTAAGTCTCTTTCTAATGAAATTGCGGATGAAATCAATCGCCTAGAGCCGATTATCGTGGACTTAAAAGATAATGTAACAGGGCTTCAAGGGGCTATCCAACATATACGGACATAGTGTATGAGTAGGGGGGGCGAAGGCGCCCCCTTGTTATTATCCGCGAGAGAAAAGTTTATCGAGGGAAAATTTCACTTATATACCAACCAAACATGTTGATCTCAATCACATAACCTACGTCTTTCACAGTAACATTTGTGATATGTAAAATTGACCTTAATCAAACAAAGTGTTGCTACTATTTGTTGAGAAAATGTTATTTGGGTTGTTTCTAATTTGCGACGGGAATGATTAATCAAGGAGTATCTAAATTAATAATTTCTTAACATCTATTTTTTTCATCAGCTTCATCGCTTTTTTGAGTTTTCTTCAAGTTCCACTTTGCCTTAACTTCCTGTGGTAAGCGCACCAACCAAGAAGTGCGCGATTTGAGTGAGGGTAAATTAACCTCAGAGAAGGAAGTCACATGAAGCACACTATAGCAATGAGCATCTTGCTCGCAGTGTCTTTCGGGGCATCAGCTGATAGAGCGGTCGAAGAACCGATAAAAGCAATAGAACCCATAGAAGGTCTAAACACGCAAAAAGTGGAACTGGGCAAAGCGCTCTGGTTCGAGCCACGTTTATCGGCATCGAATACCATTTCGTGTAACTCTTGTCACAACGTGGCAACTGGTGGTGTGGATAATCTCCCAAGTTCCATCGGGCACAAATGGTCTATTGGTCCAATAAACTCTCCAACAGTTCTCAACTCAGATATGAACTTTGTTCAATTCTGGAATGGTCGAGCAAAAGATCTGCAAGAGCAGGCAGCAGGGCCAATTGAGAACCCGTTGGAAATGGCTTTTACTCATGAACTCGCCATCGACACCTTGCAGTCTATCCCGCAGTATCGTCAATGGTTTAAGGAGGCTTATGGTAAGGAAGCATTCACGATTGATGAAGTAACCGACGCCATAGCCATGTTTGAAAAAACGCTGAGAACACCAAATGCGCCATTCGACCTGTGGCTAAAAGGGGACGATAGTGCGTTAACGGCCAACCAACTGGAAGGTTATCAGTTATTCAAAGCGAAAGGGTGTACCGCATGCCACGCTGGTCCATTAGCCGGGGGGCAAATGTATCAGAAAATGGGGCTGGTAAAACCATTTGAAACTGAAAACCCTGATGTTGGTAGAAAAGCCATTACTGGTAATGAGTTTGATAAGTTTGTGTTCAAAGTTCCAACTTTACGGAACGTAGAACTGACTTACCCATACTTCCATGATGGTTCGGTTTGGGACTTACAAGAAGCGGTTGAACTTATGGCTGATATTCAGCTTGGTCAGAAACTAACAAAAGGAGAAGCGAGTAAAATCACTGACTTCTTAAAATCACTGACTGGAGAACAACCTAAAGTCACCTTACCGCATCTGCCACCATCTACGGTAGAAACGGCCAGACCACAAATCTAATGATTACCTTTGCTTGCGAGCCCTTCCGATTTGGAAGGGCTTTTTTTATGCTGCTTATTTTGTGCTCAGATCTGTTATTTAATTGAATATATAACAGCCAATATAAGATAAAGTTTGAAATCGATTCAATAATTATATTGTAAAATTAACGATATTAAATTTCTAATTAACAGTTTTATTACCGTAAAACTTCATCTTATTATATTGTTGATATTATCTTTATTGCCAACTTAAGTTTATATTGAATTAATAGTAAGTAAATGTGACCTGTGAAGCTTATTTTTCCATTTTTTTAATATAGATTATTCTCCAATTTGATGACAAGAATTACGAAAATGGATATCTATTTATGCTGTGAATGATTTTTATTAATACCATCATGTTTATAATGGTGTTATCTATTGTCATTTGCTGATGACAGTTAAATCTAGGTTTGTCTTTGACATGTCGTGCTTTCTGCAACAACTGTAGAGT
Source organism: Vibrio sp. TRT 17S01 (assembly GCF_050113695.1). Lineage (NCBI taxonomy): Bacteria > Pseudomonadati > Pseudomonadota > Gammaproteobacteria > Vibrionales > Vibrionaceae > Vibrio > Vibrio sp. TRT 17S01. The sequence continues at coordinate 90,057 of NZ_JBNJOG010000003.1, forward strand.
TAGTTTTATTTAACCTGTTTTGTATGAGGCTTTGACTTATCAATTATATTGATAATAAATAAATGATAATTGAAATTAATGTTCTTGTTGATATATAAGAACAAATAGAAAATAAAAATAAAAATAAATATTTATTAATTTACCATATCTACTGAAGTTTAATTTTAACTTCAGCGGTTAACTATAAATAAAATAACGGAAATAATATATGTATAAAAGAAAAACGCTTGCTGTCTTAATTGGTGCTTCTATTGCTCTTGTGGGTTGTCACGAAGAACAAAAAATAAAACTCCCACAAGCTCCATCATCTGAATTTACTAATATTATAGATAGAACAGGTGACCCACAATTTTTACGTGACTATGATGAGTATTCAAATCTAAAATATAACGCCTTTGTTGATAATGGTGCATGGCATGGTCATTTGTTGCCTGAAGATGAGAAGGGGTATGGTGCATTTGGTGGCATTATGCAAGTCACTCAAGAATACGCGCATTTTATGTCTGGGCAAGCATTTGACAAATTAGCAATTACCGATGAAGAAAGTGGTAAGAGCTACGATTTATCTCAAGCTGATGCAGAAATTTATTCAATTCCTGGTGCCTTAGTTCAGATATTAAAGCTGAAAGATCTGCGCGTTCAGATGGTATTACGGTTTGTCACTGATAGAACTTCTTTGTTGGAAACTAAAATCACCAACCTAACGGATGATGATATGCAGTTAGCTTTGTCATGGAATGGTGAGTTAGTTGAAAATGCGCGTTCTGATCAAGCAGACAAAACAGTGGATGAAATGTATCCACAATATCAACGAAAAATTAGTCCCATTAATAACGGCATCAAAATTAATTTTGGTGAGATGAAAGATAACTGGGCGATCCGCAATGATGCTGATGCTGAGTTTCGTATCGTCCGTTCAATTGCGAACCAATCAACGGCAGACGGCATTTCATTTTCCTCTCATGCAGAGATTGAAGTCGACGATGGCGATACATTGACGTTCTATACCGCTTATTCCAACCTTCATAATTCAGTTGAAGTATCCACAGAGCAAGAAAAACTTAAAGACGTTTTCAAGAAGCCGCAAAAATACATGGATAAGTCTGAGAAACGTTGGGACAAATACCTGAAGAAAGGTTTAACGAACAAAGATGCGACACCGGAGCAAGAGCGCGTTGCTGTAAAAGCAATGGAAACGTTAAATGGCAACTGGCGCTCTGCGGCTGGTGACATCAAACAAGCTACAGTTACGCCTTCTGTGACCGCACGCTGGTTCTCAGGCGCATTAACTTGGCCTTGGGATTCTTGGAAGCAAGCGTACGCCATGGCACACTTCAATCCAGATGTTGCAATGGACAACATTCGCACGGTTTTCCAAAATCAAATACAAGCCGATGATCCTATTCGCCCACAAGATGAAGGCTATCTACTTGATGTGGTGACTTATACTAAGCCTGAGTCTCGTGGTGGTGCAGGGGCCGAAAACTGGAATGAACGTAATACCAAACCTTCGTTAGCAGCATGGGCAGTCATGGAAGTTTATCATGCGCTAAATAACCAGTTTGAACGTAAAGACGATGCTCAAGCTTTCATTGACGAAATGTACCCTAAGCTGGTTGCTTACCATGATTGGTGGTTAAGCAATCGCGATCACAACCAAAATGGCATTCCTGAGTACGGCGCTGCCGTTGACCCAGCTCATAACACTGATGATGGCGTGATGTATGTGTGGGTGCAAACACGAGACCCTAACTTTAATACGATTATTGATTCCAGCGATATCATTGCGACAGATGGGGATTGGTATCAGGTCAAAGGTATGGCAGCGTACAATAAGATTTTGGATGATGTGGACTATATGAACCTGTCTGTCGGTGCTCAGGAAGCGGCGGGTTGGGAATCTGGTATGGATAACGCGGCACGCTTTGGTTTTATCTACAATATCCACGATATGAACGAGCAGGCTGAAGACATTAATAGCCCAGACCAAACGATTGACCAGCTTGGGCGTTATGCTGCTAACGCGTACGGCTTTGATAATTCGATGACTTTAAATGGTAGTGAATGGGAATACGCGAATGTAACCCCTGAGAACCAAGCTAAGCTAGAGGCGGCGAAGAAAGATTGGGAAGTCCGTTTTGCAGAAAACCGAGCGAGCAATAATGATCCAGCGCAGCCACTACTTGGCTTCTCTATGCTGCAAGAATCGGTTGACCAAGCATCTTACATGTATTCAGACAATAAATATCTGGCTGAAATGGCAGGATTGGTTTCTGCAAAAGTACCGGGTAAAGAGCGTGCTCAAGAGTTTTTGGATGGTGCTGGTGAAATCAAAGACTACATCAATAAATGTATGTTTGATGAAAGTACAGGGTTCTTCTACGACATTCATCTAAATGTTGCAGCAGACGGCACAACACCTCAACCGCTGGCGAATGGTTGTGCTGGTGAACCAATATTAGCACGTGGTCGTGGCCCTGAAGGATGGTCACCGCTATTCAACGGTGCGGCAACTCAGGAGAATGCAGACAAAGTGATTGCGGTGATCCGAGATCAAGACGAGTTCAACACTTCTGAAAAATATCAAGGTGTAGGCGTGCCATTCCCGACCGCTTCTCAAACTAACCCAGCATATGGTAAAGACATTTACTGGCGTGGAAGAGTATGGCTGGATCAGGTTTATTTCGGATTGAGAGCGATGGAAAATTACGGTTACAAACCAGAAGCAATTTCGATGGCGAATGATGTTTTCAATAACGCGCAAGGGATGACAGGAAACATGCCAATCCGCGAAAACTATAACCCAGAAACCGGAGCTGTTCAGGGCGCTTCTAACTTCTCGTGGTCAGCAGCTCACTTATATATGATGTATAACGATTTCTTTAAACATCAATAAACGAAATTGATCGATAAGGTGTGTATAACTAAGCCCTTCCGTTTTGGAAGGGCTTTTTTATATTAGATTAGATGACCTTGGTCAACGAAGAGAACACCTGAGTTGTTATCTGCATCTTCGTAGCTGTATACCGCAAATTCACTTGCGTTGAAGCCGTTTTGAGTGAGGTAATCTGATTGCTCTTGTGTCATTGTTGTTTGCTCGACAAACACATCATCGTCAATCGTAACATCGATATTTGAAAGGATAAGGCCCGCATCTTCGCCGTTATTTTCTAATACTGTTGAGTCTACGGTCAGTGTTGCACCATCAGTACCGATGACAGCCTCAATGCCTTCAAAGGTTACCTGATCCGAGTCACCGTTCGTTGTTAGCGTATCAAAACCTTCATTACCATCGACGTGACGTGTCACATCAGCAATAGGTGCAGTCAAACCATCCACATGAATTTGGTCGCGACCAGCGCCAGCATCGATAGTATATTCAGTCAGGCGGTCGTATGAACCAGGGCCTGATGATTGCATTGTGATGATGTCGTCACCATTACCCGTGTCAATTTGGAACAGATGGCTCCAAGCCGGATTGGTACTAGTACCTGCTTCAACAAAAACGTTAACGACGTCAACCGAATCACCTTCTGACGTATCAATTTGACCACGTTTTGCATCAGAAATATTGATAACCGTTGCAACATCATTGTTAACAGTCAAGTCAACGTCAACAAAGTTTGATACGTGGACAACAGTTGCGTCAGTTTCAACGCTCACTTCTTTTGAGTAAGCACCATTCCATTCATTAGAGTGGATACTAAATGTTGCGCCGCTGTTTTGCGAAACAACGCCGTGTCCTTGGTAAACAGGGATGTTCGGATCAATAGAGAAGCTATTGTCGTCATTTAAGTTAGCTGAAGAACCAGAACCGTCAAAGTTAGTAGTACCAAAATTAATACGCATGTTTATGTCCTATAGCGAGGGTTATTTTTCAGTCGCGATCATCCATGGAACAAATCTTTGTGGGGGAAAAGTATTCGAGTCAGATCACTGATATAACGGATATTAATGGAAGTTGGTTTTTGATCTATAGAATCGCTTATATTTGGTACGTCATTTGGTACCTGAAAGAAAATCAATCAAAAGCATTAGGTGTGGCGTATTTTATCGCTTGGTACTTATAGCGACAAAGCATAGAAAGCTTGATGAGAACAAGTTTTGGTGATGGTCATTTATCACTAGGTAAGAATTGTTTTGTAATAATTTAGTTTGTTTGATATTTGGGTCTTAGGTTTGTTCTTTGCGTTTTGATAGGTTGGATAAAGAGGGTGGAAAGGTAATACTGGTACACGTTGTTTAACTGTGCTAACCGTTTATTTATTGTATTTGTTATTAAAAAGCCCGCATGTTGCAGGCTTTCATTATTCGGTTGGTGTTTCTGGTTGTTGCTGAATATCTGATTGCTCTGTAGACGATAACTGCTGTGTCTCTTCAGCTTCAAGCTTGGCACGCTCTGCTTTTGAGATATAGCGTGGCTTATTACTTTTATGAAGCTTGGCATTTGCCTTCTTCTGTTTTTTCTTCAGAATTTGGTTAATTTTCTTTTTTCGGTTCATCGTGTTTGCCGCTTCGTTTTATTGGGCGAGTAAGATACCAGAAGTTGTGGAATGGAAACAGAAGTAAAACGCCAGCATTTGCTGGCGTTTTTATGTGTATGGCTCTTTTGACCTACGAGGCCTTATCCATCTTTGGCGGAGAGTCTTCTTCCGTTGTTTCTGAGAATATTTCAGCGACTGCAGAACGCTCTAATTCGCCTTGCAGGTTACCGTCATCGTCAACAACAGGCAGTGAATAGTCACTGCACATGGTTTCGGTTAAGACCTCTTCAATAGCGGCAGATGGAGAGACTGCTGGAACTTCCTCGTAAAGGGTTTCACAAAACTCTTCAGCAGAATCTTCTTTAACTGCATCGATTAGGCTCTCTTTGGTGACGAGTCCTTGATAACCATCATCAGTGACATGGTAGCCGTAATCTTGTTTTGACTGCTTCATTTGTGTCAACGCTTCTTGAATCGTTGATGCTGTGATACGTAATACCGGAGGTTGCATCACGGTTTCTACCGTAAGTGCACGTGCACGGTTTACATCTTTTACGAAAGCTTCAACATAATCATCGGCTGGATGCAGCAAAATCTCATCAGGTGTTCCTTGCTGTACCAGCTCCCCATCTTTAAGAATCGCAATTCTATCACCTAAACGAAGTGCTTCATCTAAATCGTGGGTAATGAAAACAATAGTTTTATGTAACTTGTCTTGTAACTCGATCAGTTGATCTTGCATTTCACTACGGATCAATGGATCGAGGGCTGAGAATGCTTCATCCATAAGCAATATCTCTGCATCGGTACATAGAGCACGAGCCAAGCCAACACGTTGTTGTTGACCGCCTGAAAGCTGAGAAGGGTACTGTTTTTCGTATCCTTTTAGGCCTACCGTTTCGAGCCACTCACACGCTTTTTCGTGACGTGCATTTTTATCAATGCCTTGGATTTCTAAACCGTAGGCAACATTTTCCAACACAGTTCTATGCGGCATTAAGCCAAACCGTTGGAAAACCATGGACATTTTATGACGACGGAACTCTTCGAGCGCCTTCATTCCAAGGCTCATTACATCAATGCCTTCAACCAAAATTTGCCCTTCGGTAGGATCGATTAGGCGGTTGAAATGACGAATGAGTGTCGATTTTCCTGAGCCAGATAGCCCCATAATGACGAAAATCTCACCCTTATTGATTTGTAAGTTGATGTCTTTAAGACCAACAGTGTGTCCTGTTTCTGCTAACACAGCATCTTTTGATTGGCCTTCTTTGACCCGAGACATGACCGATTTAGGTTTGGCTCCAAAGACTTTATACAGGCCACTAATTTCGATTAATGGTTTAGTCATGCCTTAGATCTCCAAGATGTGCTTGAGTACGTTTCGCGTAAGCTTGAGATGCGCGATCGAACAGTATTGCCAAAGCAACAATCGCAAAGCCGTTAAGCAAACCGAGCGTGAAATATTGGTTAGTAATAGATTTAAGAACTGGTTGACCAAGGCCTTTCACCCCAATCATTGAGGCGATGACCACCATTGAAAGTGCCATCATGATGGTTTGGTTGATTCCTGCCATAATTGTTGGCATCGCAAGAGGTAGCTGTACGCCCCACAACCGCTGTTTCTTATTGGCGCCAAATGCTGTGGCTGCTTCAAGTACTTCTTTATCAACGAGGCGGATGCCAAGGTTAGTTAGGCGAATCACAGGTGGAATCGCATAGATCACAACAGCGATAAGGCCGGGAATTTTACCAATGCCCAAAAGCATAACCACTGGGATAAGGTAAACGAAGGCTGGCATGGTTTGCATGACATCAAGCATCGGTGTAACGATGGACTGGACACGGTTTGAGCGTGCCATTGCAATACCAATAGGAATCCCAAGCACGATAGATAATAAGGTACAAACCGTAATGATACTCAGCGTCCGCATTGTGTCTTCCCACATGCCGAAATAGCCAATCAGAAGTAAAGACACGAAGCACCCGACAGCTAATTTCCAAGAGCGGCTAGCGGCATAAACGAGTGCGGTACAAAAGCCGAGAATAATAAACCAAGGGGTTGAAATCAGAAGCTTTTCAAACCAGACAAGAAAGGAAAGTAGGGGGTCGAAAAAGGATTCGATGAGTTCACCGTATTCTCGTGAAAAATCACGGTAAGCGCCATCGAGGGTTTTGCGGATTGCGCGTAGGTCAGAGCGTTCCATTTCAGGAAAACTGCTCCACCAACTATTGTTAGACATACAACATCCTTATAAGACCGGAGCGATGAGTCGCTCCGGTTACTGCTATTAAAGTTATGCTAAACGGTTACTGTTAAGTTTAGTCGAAAGGGAATTACAGTGCCTGTTGCACTTTTTTCACAGCATCTTCTGGTAGCCATTGAGTCCAGATTTGTGGGTATTTTTCGAGGAAATAATGCATCGCTTCTTCTCCATCAGCTTGATTATCTTCCATCCAAGCAAGGAGTTGGTTCATATCAGCATTGGTAAAGCCACGCTTAGTAAAGTACTGATAAGCTTCTGGTGCACGAGTAGCAAATTTCTCGGTTGTAATGGTATGGACTGGTGATGGTGGATACATTGTCACTTTAGGAGATTCACATTCAGCTTGCGTTGTGCAATTGACGAACTCCGCTTCATCAACGCCACTGCCAAAGTCAATTTTCACCATGTCATATTTACCGAGTACAGCGGTAGGGGCCCAATAGTAACCAAACCAAGGTTCTTGGCGCTCATAAGCTTTTGCAATTGAGCCAGAAAGACCAGCACTTGAGCCCGGATCTACAATGGTGAAACCAGATTCATCAAGCTTCATCGCTCTGAATAGGTTTCCTGCACTAATTTGGCAATTCCAGCCGGCTGGGCAGCTGTAAAAAGCGAATTGATCAGGGTCTTCTGGGTGTTCAAACAACTTAGCGTGTTTTTTCACCCCTTCAATGGTTTTGATTTCAGGGTATTTCTTTACGAGGTAAGCGGGTACCCAAAAGCCTTCTTCACCACCATCCGTCAGTGCTTTACCTGCATAGCGTAGACGCTTCTCAGCTACGCCTTTATCTAAAGCATCTTTCAGGCTGTTGCTCCACAATTCTGGAGCAACGTCTGGTTGACCCTTTTCAACCATGGACGTGCCGGTAGGCATGGTATCGCCGGGTATAAGTTCGGCATCACAGCCATAACCATGTTCTAAAATGAATCGGTCAATGTTGGCAATAAGAGTTGCAGAATTCCAATTCATATCGGCGATGGTTACGTCGCCACAATCGCTTGCATAAACGTTAGTTGCACTTGCACCTAAAAGCAGAATGGCTGCTGTTGCGTATTTCATTTCGAGGTTCCTTTCTAATGATTGCTTAATTAGGGTAGCGAAGAAATAATTTGAGTTCAAATGATTATTCTGTCACTGAGGTTCGGAAAAGAACAAATAACTGGTCAATTAGCTTTATATATTTAGCCAAATTAGCGAAATAACACGCAAGTTAACCATGATTGAAGAAATGATGATAAGACTTATTAAGTGAGCTAAAGGTTAGTGTACGAATGATTAATTAAAGGGTTTTAAAGTGACTCTTCACCTTGGCACACAGATTTGAGGGTTTTGGCGTAAACTTAATGAACAGACATGGTGGAATTTTGATTGGAATGAAAGGAAATAAAATAGACCAAAGTCGTACGCCTATCGTGTTCAATAAAGCGAACCTAAATGATGATCTATCACCTTGTATCCGGCAGTGTTGTTTGGATGAAGATGATGTTTGCGTGGGGTGTTATAGGACGCTAGGGGAGATACTTGCGTGGCATCAATTGTCTTCCAATGAGCGTCATGAAGTCTTGCAACAATGTGAACACCGAAGCGCACTAAAGAAGCAAATAAAGCCGTTTTAATTACCGTTTAGGTTGCGTTGACAGCATCTCATTTAGTCCACCGGCGTTATGTAAATTGGTAAATCCCTTCTTGATCAATCGGTCATAGGCTTGCCCCGAGCGATTACCGCTGCGGCAGTACAAAACAATCAATCGATCTTTGTTGATATTGGCAAAAGCACTGTTTAGATCTTGAAGTGGGTAGTTTACTGCGCCGGACACGTGTCTATGATTAAATTCTTGCGGAGTTCTCACATCGACAAGCAAAGCGCCCTGCTCAATAAGCTGCCAACCTTTTTCAGCCCGTTCAGACGCAAAAGCTGTAGGGATGATTGCGATACAAAGCAAAACGAACGTGATAAATGTGGCTAATCGCTTAAGCATAAACCCTCTGTCTAAATCTTCTGGCTGGTGTTTCTTAGCATAATTCAAGGTTGGATAAAGTAAAACTATCATGGTCGTGAGATTCAGTAAGTTTAAATGATAGAACTATAATTAACATTGGGTCATCAAAAGGAGAAGGCCATGAAAGTCATTGTTGAGTTTCTGGAGTCTGGCCGCTTCAGGGATAATTTCTGGGATGGTGAGTTCCATGTCGACAAAGGTGAGCATCGGGCTGTGAGTCCTTCTTTAGCCGCTCAGCTTATTAATAATCATGCTGCATCGTTGTATCGGAGTGAAGATGTTGAATCGGACATGAATAGTGCGATTGGCCAAACACCGCTGAAATAATACGTTATCGAGTAGAATGGCCCGCAAGGGCTTTTCTTTTGTCTTAAATTGGCACTGTACAAGCGTAACGTATATAGTGCGCGGAGTTTAAAATTGAACCATCAGGTAAAAAGTGATGAAAATCTGGGTTGATGCGGATGCGTGTCCCGTTGTAATTCGTGATATTTTGTTTCGTGCTGCAGAGCGTACAGGGGTTCAAGTAACCTTGATTGCAAACCAATTTGTACGGATACCAGCATCAAAAAATATTCAAATGATCCGAGTTGAAGCGGGCTTTGATGTTGCTGATAACGAAATTGTTCGACGTGCAGAAAAAAATGATTTGGTTGTAACGAGTGATATTCCTTTAGCATCTGAAGTGATCGATAAAGGGGCTCAGGTTGTGAGTTCACGCGGAGAGGTCTTTACACCAGAAAATATCAAATCACGCCTTAATATCCGCGATTTTATGGAGACCATGCGAAGTAGCGGCATTCAGACCGGTGGTCCTGCGCCACTTAATCAAAGCGATCGTCAGGCCTTTGCAAACTATCTGGATAAATGGCTGGTTCAAGCTCAGCGACACAATAAGCAATAATGTTAGGCAGCACTAGCTGCCTTTTTTATACCTCTTTGCGTGGGGTGACCGTTCGCAATTTCATTTCAGAAACTCAGCTCTCATTTTTACCGCTATCGATTTACCCTCAAATGCTCTGTCTGTATGGTCAAATAGGTTCGATACCGAAGCCATAATGTAAAGGAAGCAAACATTGGAATGGATACTGTTGTTTTTCGCCGGAATTTTCGGAGGCGTCATCAATTCGGTTGCGGGGGGAGGCAGTTTTATAACGTTCCCAACGTTAATGATGGTTGGGGTGCCGCCTCTTATAGCTAATGCTACCAATACACTAGCAGTTAGCGCTGGTTACATCAGTGGGGCATACGGGTTTAGAAAAGAGATCGCTGAAGGTGGCGATACTGTCCGCATCACGTTATTCAGCTTAATCGGCGGAGCATTAGGTGCCTATTTACTATTGAGTACACCGGAAAGCGTGTTTTTTGAAGCAATTCCTTGGTTATTGCTATTTGCGACAATGTTGTTTGTCTTTGGCGATTGGGTAAGCCAGCAGGTGAAGCGATTGGTCGGCGGGAATAACACCAGTGATTCAAAAAGTTGGTTACTTGCTGCTACGTTAATTTTTGTCTCGGCTTACGGTGGTTTTTTTAATGCCGGACTCGGTATTGTGGTGTTAAGTTATTTGGTTTTGGCTGGCTATCACAATATCAACTTGATGAATGGCCTGAAGTTGCTTGTGTCGGCGGCTGTATCTGTCTCCGCAATAATTATTTTTCTTGTTAAAGATATGATTGATTGGGAACGGGGCGTGGTTGTGATGTTAGGAACGCTTATCGGGGGATATTTAGCTGCACGAGTCTCTCGAAAAATTCCACAGCATTATGTGCGTGGTTTTGTCACATGCTCAAGTTTCGCCATCACTGCCTATTACTTTATCGAAGTGTATTTCTGATCTCGTGCGAGCATGCCATTGGCTCTCGTTTACTGTAATTAACTTAGTTAAATTGAAGAAACTAAAAAGAGCGCAGAGCGCTCTTTTTTTGATCATGCAGTCAGCCAAAGCGGATGACTTTATCGCATAGTTTCTCAAGGGCGACTTCATCATGCCCAATAATGATAAGGGCACATTGGCTTTCATCGATCGACTCAACCAAAAGCTTCAGTGTTTCGGCGGAAGTAATAGGATCAAGCCGTGAGGTTGGTTCGTCAGCGATCAGCAGCTTAGGTTTCATCATGAGTGCTCTTAAAATGGCAAAGCGCTGAAGCTCGCCCCCTGAGACATCATTGGCTGAACGTTTGAGTACCGCCGAGGAGAGCTTTAAGCGTTTTAGCAATACAGGAATCTCAGATTTGTTGAGACAATGACGCTGGCAGAGTTCATCTAACAATTGTTGTAAGGAAACGTCATGCGGGTGTGCACTCGGAGGATCTTGATAGAGTTTAAGCTTTTGACCTTTGTGAACATTCTGATGCCAATGAATATCACCTAAATCAGGTGAAATAAGACCGAGTAATGTGTCTGCGAGTGAAGTTTTACCACAACCACTAGGGCCTGCAATGCCAAGGATTTCACGCTGATGAAGGGTAAAACTTAAATCGGAGAACAACACATTGCCAGAGCGGCTTAAAGATACATTATCAACACTTAGTAGAGGAAGATGCGTAGGATGGCTTTCACGTTTTCTCCAATGCTTGGGGGTTGCTTGAATAAGCTTCTGGGTATAGTAGGACTGTGGGTTGCTTAATACTTCACTGGCGACGCCGCTTTCTTCAACAATCCCGTTTTTCATGACGATAATATTGCCACCTAACGTTTCGGCAAGGTTGATATCATGAGTGATGGTAATGAGTGCTCCCGACTTTACGTGTTCTAGTAGTTGTGACGCAATCACATCTCTGTGGTAGCTATCCAACCCTTTGGTGGGTTCATCGGCGAGCAACAATTCACCTCCTGCTTGAGTCGCGCATAAATAGGCGACCCGTTGCGCCATACCGCCGGATATTTCAAATGGATATTTGGCTATGTCTCTGCTTAAGCTAACGTTAGAAATTTCGTTTATCGCGATAGATTGGGCAGCAGGACGCTTATGTTGGTTGACCAACTGGTGCACTTCGGCCACCTGTTGGAGGATTGGCATAATCGGGTCCAATGCTAACCAAGGTTCCTGAGGTAACAAGGCTATTTCTTTACCCCATTTTTCGTGGCGATTGCTTTTACTTAGTTTATCTTGCTTGAAATAAATATGCCCTTGCTGGGTTAGTTCAAGAGGAAGTGTTCCTGTGATGGCAGCTGCAATCAGGCTTTTTCCAGCACCTGTCTCTCCAAGGATGGTCAAAGGTTGATTGAGGAAAACATCGAAGCTAATCGGTTCTACCAGTGTTTGGTGGGGTGAAGATATCTTGAGATTTTCCACCTTTAATAACGGGGTCATGATTGCTCTCCATTCGCGAGTAAATGAAAACCTAATACGAGAACAAAAACAGAAATGAGCGGTTGAATGAGTACCCAAGGGGCCACATGATAATAGCGAAAAAGCTCAACCATCATGAGTCCGAGCTCGGCCTCAGGTGGCTTCAATCCGACATGTAGAAATCCTAGTGAGGCAAGTGCAAGAATGGTATTTCCAGCGCCAAAGCAGGAAAGGGTGAAGACGTCTTTTTTGCAATGAGGCCATATATGGCGTTTAAATACGTACCAATTACCAAAACCATAAAGCATGGATGCTTCTACCTCGGGGGAGCGGATCACGGACATGGTGCGATTACGGGTTACGCGGAAAAACTCTACCCATAAGATCAAAGCAATGGCGATGTATAGAATAGTGAAAGAGCCCGGAATAAGAGCAGCGAAGAGCAACACCAAAATAAGTCCTGGCATCGCGAGGATTATATTCATTAGAAAGGAAAATGCTCTGTCCCACCAACCTCGTTTCCAACCGGAAACAACACCAGCAAAAGTGCCAAGGCTTGCCGATGTGAGCACGCTAATACCAGCCAGTATTAATGAAGTAAAAATTGCGTCGCTCAAACGAGCTAAGTTACTGCGACCAAAATGATCACGTCCAAGTGGTTCTTGCCAGTCCGGTGTACTGAATGCCAGTGAAAGGTTTTGTATAGCGGGATCTTGGTTAAACAACTTTCCTATGATGACGATTGTAAGCGCCAAGCCAATCAAGAGTACACCCAAATATTGCATATTATATTGTTTCACTGTGCTACCTCCTGCTGTTGGCGTGGGTCAAGCCAATAAGTAATGAGATCCACCAGCGTGTTGATAAAAACAAACAGCAACCCCATCACCAAAGCGGTACCTTGAATCATCGGAAGATCTCGCGCAAAAATAGCGTGAGCCAATGCGTGTCCAATTCCCGGCCATGAGAAAAGCGATTCAATCATGATGATGCCTTCCATTAAGCCGATCATTTGGATGCCGAGAAAGGTAATGGTTGGTATCGCAATATGTCGCCGGGCATGGTGATGAAAGGCTTGCTCAAACGTCAGCCCTTTGAGCCGAGCAAAATGAAAGTGCGGTGTGTTCAATGTGTCTCGGGTCGCATTGCGTATCAAACGACTGGACATCGCTGCAAGGGTAATCGCTAACGTAAGGGCGGGAAGAAATAGATGTAGGAGGGTGCCAAATCCTGAGACAGGAAACCAACCTAGATGAAGAGCACCCACAATAATGAATACTAAGCCAATGACGAAAACAGGTTGAGCCCTGATGAAAACAGCCGTCACAAGAGCGGCTTTGTCTACGTTGCTGTTGGCTTTTTTCCCGCAGTAAAGACCAATTGGAATCGCAATGAACGCCGAAAGGGTTAGAGCCGCAATTGCCAGTAATATGGAATAACCCAACTGATGTTGAATTTCATGAATAACTGGCGAACCACTGATCTGTGAATTTCCGAGATCGAAGTTGAGTAAGTCCCATAACCATTGCAAGTAAAGCTCATGTGCAGGGCTATCAAGGCCTAACTCTAATTGCACAGCTTTCGCAGCATCGGCATCGACATAGTCATACCCATAACGACCAGCGGCAATACGAAAGGCAAAATCTCCGGGCAGCAAACGCATTAAAATAAACGTCAGTGTGCCGATACTCCAAGCCACTAACATGGCTTGGAGTATGCGTCGAAATAGAATATCAATCATCTAGCGTCATCTCTGCAATACGATAGTTGATTTCAAAAGGGTCGAAGTGGAAGTTTCCAACACGTTTGTTCACCGCAACCAGTTGGGTGTAAAAAGTAATCGGGATCAGCGGCATTTGCTGAGCCAGTATTCGAGACGCTTTTTGAGCTTGGTCGCGATATTCTCGCGGATCTTTGGTGGAACTGAGCGTGTTTAGCAGTTCGGAAAATTCAGTCGATGACCAGTTTGTCGGCCCCCAATCACTGCCTTTGTGATTCGCAAAATCCTTTAATAGCAGAGCCAGCGGGTCGATCGTTGCCCCAAAATTTCGCGCAACTAGTGCTAGTTCGAGTGTGCCATCTTGGTGTTTTGCCGGTATCGCACTGGAGTTATCAATACTAATGTTAACCTCAATGCCAACTTGTTTCAGTTGAGCTTGAATTGCTGTCGCCACGACAGGCAGTTCTGGTCGGTCTGAATACGTGGTTAGGTTGACTGAAAAGGTTTTCCCTTGCTTTTGCAAAATACCCTCGTCATTAGGTTGCCAACCTTGTTGCGTCAATAGCGCTTTTGCTTTGGCCACATCTTGGCGAGTGTGGGCAAGACTGTTGACATACCAAGCGCCTAATGATGGAGCGAACAACTGATAAGCTTCTGAGCCGGGCATACGGATAATTTGCTGAGATATACCTGAACGGTCGAGAGCCAAGCTGAGGGCTTGCCGAGTTTGGTATGATGCTAGGAAAGGATGTTCGTTGTTGAGTTTGAGCAAAATGGTGCGTGGAATAGACTCGCGAACCACGTTAACTTGCTTTGAATTTTGAAGAGGTTCAATACTCGCTGGGTCAAGGGTGTAAACGATATCAGCCTGTCCAGTCTGTGCAAGCAAAGCTCGACTTTCTGCTCGGTGTCCCGCTAAGTATTGTACTTTCTCAATATGTGCGTTTTCTCCCCAATATTGTTCATTACGTGTGACGTGAATTTTATGAGGTGGCACCAGTTGTTCAATTTTATAAGGGCCTGTGCCAGCAAGCGTTATTGTCTTGTCTTTGTCTTGGTAGCTAGAAGGGGAGGCGATAGCGACCGTGTAATGAGCCAATACGTTAAGCAATGGTGGATAAGGCTGGGTGAGTGTAAGCGTTAATGTGTTACCTGTCGCTTGAATGGTATTGATGGGTACACGTTTAATGACGCCGGGTTTAGCAATTGCATGCTCAAGCGCGTTTTTAACTGCTTGGGCATTTAATATAGAGCCATCGTGAAAGTAAGTGTTTTCCCTTATTTTGAATGTCCACACCAAATCATCGTGGCTGGTTTGCCAGTCTGTTGCGAGCAGCGGCAGTATTTTCCCACGCTTATTTACGCCAACTAGCGATTCAACGACCTGCATGCGGGTAAACATATAACCATCTTTAGATAGGTCTTGGCTGCTAAATTCGAAAGGTCCCGATATTTTCAAGAGATCGGTGTTGGGCTTGTCAGCCAATGAGGACTTAAAGCCGACAAGTGTGATCAGGCCAAGGGTTGCAGCCGCGATGATCCATTTTTTCATTGTGCATTTCCTGAACGTAAATTTGGAGATGTTATAACATAACAAATGAGTTTATAAAATGATAATGGTTGTCATTCATGTTAGTGAACGGCAGACGTTATAAGACATGTGTCATCAAATCAGGTTTTTTGAGATCTATTTAGCTGCTTATTTGGTACAAAAGTTCGACAATACAGGTGTGTACTAAAGATGTATGTGAGGGTGATGCTATGAACAGAAAGCTTGGTCGAGTCATGTCTTTGAGTAGGATGCTGTCGTTTGTCGCGTTTTTAACCGCTACGTTTGCTTGGGTACTCGAAATGCCCGTGTTGTTGTATGCAGCGGTAACCTGCTTAGCCATCAGCGGCGGTATTTACATGGTCGAAAAACGTAAGGTACACCAAGATGAGAAGAGCGCCTAATGGCGCTCTTTGCTGATATTAAAAGAATCCAAGCGGATTGACATCGTAACTTATCAATAAATTTTTGGTGTTTTGGTAGTGATCGAGCATCATTTTATGGGTTTCGCGTCCAATACCCGATTTCTTGTAGCCACCGAAGGCTGCATGAGCAGGGTAGGCATGGTAACAGTTGACCCAAATTCGCCCAGCTTCAATATTGCGTCCCATGCGATAAGCAAGATTCGCATCTCGTGTCCAGACGCCAGCTCCCAACCCATATTCGGTATCATTCGCAATCTGCAGGGCTTCCTGTTCGTCTTTGAAGGTCGTAATCGCGATGACAGGTCCAAAAATTTCTTCTTGGAACACGCGCATTTTGTTATTGCCTTTTAGCATCGTGGGTTGGATGTAATACCCACTGCCTAAATCAGCATCTTGTTCAGCGATTTGTCCTCCGAGTAAAACTTGCGCTCCTTCTTGGCGTCCGATTTCGAGATAGCTCAGAATCTTATCAAATTGCTCTTGCGAGGCTTGTGCGCCAACCTGAGTATCGGTATCAAGCGGGTTACCTTGCTTGATGGTTTTTGCTCTTTCTACCACTTTGTTAATGAATTTGTCGTAAATGGACTCATGGATCAGAACTCGTGAAGGACAGGTACACACTTCCCCTTGGTTGAAGAACGCAAGTAACATCCCTTCCACGCATTTATCTAAGTACGCATCTTCATGGTCAAAGACGTCTGGGAAATAAATATTGGGTGATTTACCGCCAAGTTCGACCGTGGAAGGAATCAAACTTTCAGCGGCACATTTCAATATGTGATTGCCCACTTCAGTCGAGCCAGTAAAAGCAAGCTTCGTAATCCGATTGCTGGTTGCAAGTGCTTGACCCGCTTCGTGACCAAAACCGTTGACGACATTGATGACTCCCGGTGGGATCAAATCACCAATTTTTTCCATTAAAACCAGAATTGATGTTGGCGTTTGTTCTGCGGGTTTTAAAACCACGCAGCAACCTGCGGCCAGTGCAGGGGCAAGTTTCCATGCTGCCATTAACATCGGGAAGTTCCATGGAATGATTTGACCTACCACACCGATGGGTTCAGGAAAATGATAGCTGGCGGTATGAGCATCTAATTCAGCAGCGCTGCCTTCCTGCGCACGGATGCAACCAGCAAAATAGCGGAAGTGGTCGACGACGAGAGGGAGGTCGGCGGCTAAGGTTTCGCGAACGGGTTTGCCGTTTTCCCATGTTTCTGCAACGGCTAATTCTTCAAGATTTTGTTCAATGCGATCCGCGATTTTGAGCAGTAAGTTAGAACGTTCTGTCACACTGGTTTGAGCCCATTGAGTGCGCACTGCATGAGCAGCATCAAGGGCGAGATTAATGTCTGCTTCACCTGAACGTGCAACCTTGCAGTATGGTTGGCCATTGACAGGTGAAGTATTGTCAAAATACTCCCCATTGACGGGTTTTACCCATTCCCCACCAATGAAGTTATCGTAGTGAGATTTGAAGTTAACAATGGCATTCTCAGTTCCCGGCTTTGCGTAAATCATAGTTCGTTCCTTCTTGTTACCTGCATTATCAACGCGTTAAAAAGCGTTCCGTTTAGCGGATATAACGCAAGTCACAGGCCAGCTCTGAAAAGCTTGTTGTTAAATTAATGTAAAACTATGATTACCAATTAATAACAACTGTGTCAGAGTCATCTTTGAGCTGAAAGATAGCCGCATTGAGGCTGTTCATTGTTCAAAAATGGAACACTCAATTTGTTTAAAAGTGGTACAGCTATGGAACTTCAAACGCATCTTGCTACAGACTGGCTTCGTTCTTCTTGGTCTCGATCAAGCGATGCTGGGTTAACTGAGCGCCGTAAACCTGAGGATATTCACGTGTCAGGTGTGTTGCTAAAAGAGCGTCAATATAAGGCGACACAGTTGATAGAAGCGGTTGAACGCAGTGCGTTACCTTTGTTTAATCAGGTTTTGGCTCGCAGTGATAGTCGATTGATACTGTCTGATGTGGAAGGGGTGATTATTGCTAGCTGGGGACAAGAGCATTTTAGAGAGAAGTTAACGGCGATTGCGCTCAGTTCGGGAGCTTGTTGGCAAGAAAAGTTAAAAGGGACCAATGCCATTGGTACTGCTTTAGTCGAGAAAAAAGCCGTCTCAGTTATAGGTGATCAGCATTATATTCGTCATCACCGATTCATCAGTTGTTCAGCGAGTCCTTTATGTGATCATCAAGGGCAATTGTTAGGTGTATTAGACATCACCACAGAGCAAAGTAAACACGACACCGCGGTTCAGCTGTTGGTTCAAAACATGGTTCAATTGGTTGAAAATCATTTGCTGAGTCAGGTTCCAAAAGGTGCTATTCGCCTTGATCTGGCCATGGATAAGTCTGTTCTGCATACTGGATGGCAAGGTATTGTCATTGCTGATGAACAGGGCCAAATCCTCGCTCATAATCAAGTCGCGTCACAGTTGCTCGCACAGGGGCAACTGGTCGGTTCAAGTATTGAACAACTACACTCGCATCGCAATAGCCTAGTGATGGAAAAGCAGTTTCTGACACAAGCTAAAAAACGCCGCAGAACAGTGAGCGCTTCTTGTGAGCTGCACATGGGGGATCATCGCGTTGAAGCGGCATGGCAGCAAGCCAATAAAGTGATTGGTAAAGATATTCCACTGCTGATTGAGGGAGAAACAGGCGTTGGCAAAAGTGAATTTGTTAAAGCGCTGCACCGTCACGGGGAGCGCAAATCGGGCGCGTTAGTCACCGTGAATTGTGGTGCATTACCAAAAGATTTAATTGAGTCCGAATTGTTTGGTTATGTTGCTGGTGCTTTCACGGGAGCCAACCCCAAAGGGAATATCGGCAAAGTAAGGCAGGCACATGGCGGCATTTTATTTCTTGATGAAATTGGAGAAATGCCTTTAGAAGCGCAGGTTCGCTTGTTACATGTGTTGCAAGATAAACAGGTAGTTCCTGTTGGTGCTACATCGAGCTTTGATGTTGACCTTCAAATCATCGCCGCAACGCACCAGAACTTACGTTTGCTCGTTGAGAAAGGACAGTTTCGCCAAGATCTGTACTACCGTCTCAATGGGTTATTGGTGCAGTTGCCTCCATTGCGAGAACGTGATGATCGTCGTGAGATGATAAAACGCATTCATCAGAAATATCATTCTTCTGAACAGTCACTATGTCCTCACTTATTACGCAGCTTAGAACAATACCATTGGCCCGGGAATTTTCGTGAGCTTGATAACTTATTAAAAGTGGCCACATTGATTGCCAGCGAAGAAAAAATATTGAGTTTGGCGCACCTTCCTGCCCATTTGATGGATGAATTGGTAAAAAACAAAGACGTTGCTAATCAAGATATGCCCAATTTAAAGAGCGCTGTTGATGATGCCTTAATGCGTACGTACCAAGCGCAAAAAGGGAATATCAGCAAAACTTCTCGGGTGTTAGGGGTTAGCCGCAATACGATTTATCGTAAACTGAAAGCGATGGGGATTCTTTAGTCTCAAGTTCGCATTCAATTCTTGTCAAAAAAGAGCACCAACTTGGTGCTCTTTTTGCGCATGGTTAAGAGTACTTTCTATTAAATCTAAAAGCTAACGTAAAGATAAGCAGTAGCATATGGATGATTCCGGAACCACCAGCCGAGGACGCTTTGCTCTCTTTTATTTGCTTATCGCCTAGCGTGTTTTCAGCGAGCGCCAATGTGATTTGATAACGCTCGCCGCTACTATTAGTTGCCAGCCATGGTGAATGTTCAGACAAGGAAACAACAACCGTTTTTGGGTTCGGTCTTTGTATGTCTTGTGCATTGACGAGCTGGTAGTTGTTGGCTGAATCTTCGTTGAATGCGTACACTACAAGCTTCTCAGGGAGGGAATGAGAGAAGTTTAGTGATACGGTTTGCTTGGAAGTGAGCGCTGATGTTTTATCAAATTCAAGAGAAAGATTTCCCCAAGAATACGCAAGTCCGGGTTGGCCGAGTGTGGAATCTAGCTCGGCAAAGTCGTCGCTGCTATCCGGAGCAGAAACCGGTCGTTGCATTGAACCAATGGCTGCGTAACGTACTTCAAGCTCTGATGAGGTTTCGACATTCAATGTTTGCTGATTTTGGGTGTTTAATCCGTAGACATGGTGGGCACTGTAAGCTGTATCCCCATATTCTAGAGCATCAATAATGGAATCGTTATCGGAATCGAGTGGGATAGACAAATCGCCGCCTATTTCGTCCCAATCCGTTATACCATCATTGTCGCTGTCGAAGGAATCAGGGTTTAAACCAAGCGCTAGTGCTTGATGGTCATCAATACCATCCAAATTACTATCAACCCCAACTTGTACCACACTGCCGGAGAGATCCGGTTCAATTGTTAAAGGAAAAACATTTGGGATCTGGGTTCCTACAATACCGTCGGGACCATCGGTTTCCCAATCAAGCGTTTTTATCTTGAGGGTAGCGCCATCAGTTTCTACAGAGAAGCGGGTAGTGGTGTTCGCCATTGGGTTGCCAAGCCCCGGATGATAAATCTGTAGTGCATAATGCAAAGTTATGGTGTCATCGCTATTGCGAGTAAAACGAAGTACATCTTCATCTGGGTTGGCATTATTAAGATCATGCAATGCGTAGTTAAAGCCGACGGACAAGGTTGTTCCTGATACCGTTGCCGTATCGTTATCAAAATCCCAGCGCCACTCAGGTTTACTTACCCCAAAGCCAAGCACATTGCCAAGTGGTGCTGCGCGCATAGTGATGTGATACTGTCCTTGGTAAACCCCGCTATCCGGAATCATGGCATTGGAGATTCCTGATGCGGTTATTGCTAACAAGCAGGCTGCGGTGAAAACCGGTTTTACCATGAGTAGGTTGCTCCTAAAATTGCGTTCGTTCCCGGTCCGGGGATAAAGGTAGGAAGATCTGGCGCACCTTGGCCACGAATAGCGTAAGCCGTTTGATAATTGGTATTCGTCAGGTTGTTGATTTCCAAAAAGACACGCAGAGACTCTGTCGTTTCATACCCCACTTTTAAACCAAGAAGGAAGTAAGGATCTTGTGTGTTCGCTGCGTTATTGACGTGGTCGGTATAGGTCTCTTGAGGCTGCCAAGTAAAGTTTGGCGTAATACGCCAGCCCGCGGCGAGTTTGTAGTCCAATTCTCCTTGAATCAGGTGAACAGGGACCCCTGCAATGTTATTACCCTGATATATCCCGTCCTCAAAATAAAAATGGCTCCAGTTATAAAGTAACTTGGCATTCAATGCATCCTGGGAAGTAAGGAGACCATCAATAGAGTAAGTCAGCATGGTTTCCAAACCGTGGTGAATGGTTTTTCCTTGGTAGTTAATGGTTTTTCCGTTGACTGCAAAATCACCGACGACAGATATCAGTTCATCTTGTACAACAGAATAATACCAAGATGCATTGAGCGAAAACGCGTTAAACTGCCAATTGACGCCGAGTTCGCTGGTCAATGCGGTTTGGGTGCTCAGTTCGTTGATATAAACGTGGTTATTAAGTGGGTCGGTAGGGTTTGCTGATACGGTTGCCAGTTGCCAAAAGTTCGGTGACTCAGAGCTGCCACTGATGTTAGCGTATACCCGTTTACCTTGTTCCCATTGATAAATAAGACCAAGTTTAGGATTGAGTAACTGGTATTCAAACGAGCTGTCGAGCAAGCCTGCGGAATAGGTATCAGTAATTTCTCTTTGATTTAAAACCCATTGCAAGGCGGCGATGGTCGAGAAACCGTCTATCCATTCATATCTAAGCTGACTGCCTAAGGTGATGTTGTGAGCCTCTAACTCCAAGTTTGCAAAAGGAGTCATGAGTTCGCCGGTTACCGGATGCACTGAGGCAAATTCACGCGGCATACTTCCACTATTGGCTTGTAAGAATAAAAGCAATTCACGCGTTAAGTAGTCATCTGAAACAAGATTCAATGTTGTGCTGGCATCTAAACCTAGATTTCTATTTCTTGTATCCGCTTGCGTCAGTGGGTTTCTAAATTGATCATCAAGCGCCTCGTAGTAAATCCCAAAACGGCTTTCAGTTGTATCTGTCTGCCAGTGCGTTTGATTGGCCACACGTAGCTGACGTGTATTTCTGAATGGCTTTCTCACCGGAATATTTAATAGGGTGTCCATTGGTTCACTACCTTCACCCATGACTTGATCGGGGGATTCAATCGCACGTTGCTTGGTGAGTAGAAACGGGATCTCAAAGTCATTTTCAGCCACAGTGAGGTAGGTGCGGTTTTGCCAACCTTTTTGTTGATAACCAATGTTGAGCGTAAGACTGCCACGTTGAGCCGCACTGTGATTACGATAACCTTCACGCTCGCTATAGGTCGTACTCAATAAGAAGTCCCAATTCTGTTTTTGGTTCGCTAACGTTAGGTTACCTTTGTACATCTCATATGAGCCCAGTTCGAGCTGAGCGAGATTACGGCTGTTCAAACCATTTTTAGCATGGAAGTTAATCGCGCCGCCAAGGGTTGTCGCGCCATAGCGCATTGCATTTGCGCCTCGATAAACGGAGAGCCATTTAGCCTGCTCAGGATCAATGAGGCCAATCACAAACGAGCCATCAGCTTGATTGAGTGCTAGCCCGTCACTGAGCAACTGAATCCCCCGATTTACTGGGTTATCTTGCAAGCCGGATCCACGAATGTTGATTCTTGGTTGATCGTTGCCGCCAAAAAACTCTTGCACCACAATTCCAGTTTGTTGGTTGAGTACTTTTGCCAGAGACGATTGGCTGCCCGCAAGCTGTTTGGTTTCAATTAAGTTTGTTCCCCCTGCGACGTTATCAAGTTGTTCACGAATCAGGTGGATTTCAGCCTCATCCTGAGACGCTTCGATAACGATCACTTCACTTTGAGCAGCAGAGAAGGGGCTTAGCCATAGCAGCCCCATAAGTAATGTATTTCCACGCGGTGTCATACTCACTCCTGATGACCTTTACGCTTTCTTAATCCAAGGCCCGCTAAAGCGAGTAACGATAACCAGCCGGTACTACCGCCGGAGCTTTCACCGCTTTGTACTGTTGGAGTAGGTTCAGGTGACGTGGGTGGCGTTACCTCTGGTGGTGTTGAGCGTTGTTCTGGCGCTGCAAAAATATAGTTTGCGACGACAGTCGGTAACTTATCCGGATTGGAGAGTGTTAGCTCAATTTTGTCGTTGTTTTCGACCCATTGTTGTTTGGTAAACGACTGAACAAATGCTCCTGCTTCTAAGCTAAACCCTTTGGTTACTCGATAGATTTCTAGTCCTTCAGGTTTGTCAGTTATCGATATTTCAATATTAATGGCGTCATCTGCCGCCGGGTTGTCAATATTGAACTCAATATGGCCATACTGATAATCCAAAGGTTGACCATGTTCATTTTGTTGTGGTGGTAATTCTCCGACTAAGGTATGCGTAGGCTCAATGCTTAGGTCTAACGGGTGTGAAGATACGTTGTAAATGCGTTGAGCATCTGGTGTGGTAATGGTGATTCGATTCTGTGTTTGCAGTTTTAAACCAGAAGCAACCGTATTGTTGTTTGCTGCAGAGCCAGCTTCTAATGCATCGCTTAAACCGTCGTTATCTGAATCTTTGCCTCTGATGTAAATTGGTGTTTCTATAATATCGTCAAGGTTGTCACCATCGGTGTCACCGGATATCGGGTCTAAACCTAGCAAGTTGGCTACCGTATCTGTGATTCCATCGCTGTTTGTATCTGTCATAGGGTCTTTGACTAGATTAGGAGAGCGATACTCAATTTGTACTGTTGCTGGAAAGACATTTTCGATACGCGTGCCTGGTACATTGTCAGCAGGAATTCCATCCTCAACATCGGCTGTCTTTATACTCAGAGAGCCATCATCATTTTGTGAGATGTCTAAATGAGTCGTTGTAAGACCAATTGGATAATCATCGACACCCGGAACAGGAAATGGTGGAACGATATATTTTTTCTGAGCATAGGCCAGCTTGTATAAGCCAGTCGCTGATTCGTACTCAAAAGGAATCGTGATTTCATCTAGGTGATTGATTTGAACGTTACTGTCTGCCCGCTTGTTTTCCAGTTCGTTAGCATTAAAAGCCTGAAATGGTACATAAATCATGTTTAGGGCAAAGAGCGTGCTTCCTCCAATGGTAACCGTTTGGCTATCAAAGTCCCAAATCCAGAAACCGTCATGGGTTGTTGTACCTAATACTTTATATTTCTCGCCATTGTATTCGCCGTCTAATGCATTTTCTGGCCAAGGCATGCCGTTCACACCGTTGTCACGATGTGCATTCATGGTTACTGAGTAGCCTCCGACATAAACACCACTGAGGTTTTGTGCTATGGCTGGAGTTGAAAGAGAAAAGGCCGCGGCCATAAGGCACGCTAGTCGATGCGGTTTCATTGTTGAGTCCTTTGTGAGAGAAAGGTGGCACTCAGGCCACCTTAAGTAGACTAAAAACTATTGAGCTGAGCCGGTCCAGTTAAGCTCGATATCCCAAGGGAAAATCCCGTAAATGGCTTCGCCGATCACACCATCGTTGTCAGAATCGAGCGTTTTGAACTCAAGTCCAAAGCCAGTGTCAGTGATCTCAAATACGGTTTTAGTACGTGATTTTGGGAAACCATAAAGAGGGTTATATGCTTGGAAGACATAATCGATTGTGTAGGTACCGTCGCCATTATCAGTGAGCGAGATTGGATCGTGAGCTTTATAACCTACGGGGAATGGAGCGAATGAGCTTTTGATAAAACCTGCATTTATCGTTACGGTTTTATTGTCAAAATCCCACTTCCAATCGTTACGTTGAGTACTTTTGGCCATCAAGCGATCTGAAGTTGTACGTACTTCTAACTGATAGTCACCGTTGTAAGAACCGCTAATTCCAGAGGTGCCTGCCGCAAATGCTGACGTAGACAAAAGTGCAAGTGAAAGGGCTGTTAACTTATGCATGATATTTCTCCATTTATTTACGCAAATGATTATTGTTCTCGTTTATTTTATGTCACGAAATACATTGCTCAAATGACAAATGTCAATTTGCTTACCAGTGGATGTAATACATGCCCTTGGCGAGAAAGATGATGCCAAGCATATGGATGAACACGCTTAAGTGTGTGTATTTAAAGCGCTTTGATGTCATGTTACCGCAGATAGAATATTTCATAGCGATAAGGAAATGTGCGAGTACGCTGATCGCAAGTAAGATTTTTATCGTTAACAGCGTTGAAAAAGGTGTAGCGAATAATGAAGGAAGTGGACTGAGGTGTTGATAGCCCATCATAGCGCCTGTTATGAATAGTGTGACCACAACAAATGGCATAATTTTACGACCACGCAAGTGGATGCCTTGCTCTACGAGTGACATGGTTTTTGCGGGTAAGTGGGGTCGAATGCCTTCTAAAATCAAAACTTCAAAAGCGACAATGCCGATAAAAATAGCCGCACATAAAAGGTGTAAACCCACTAATACGCCGTAATGCATAACAACCGTCCTGAGATATTTATTTCTAGTATTGATATATGTGATAATAATTATCAATTAGATTACTGTTTCAATTCATTTCTCAAATGACATTTGTCAACTTGGTAAAATTCAATGGACGACAACACAGATAAACTCATACGCGGTTCTTTTATTTTTTCTGGTATTCCACTAGAAGCAAAAGTGGCTTTGTGTAAAGGCATGCAAGTTGTACATGTCAATCAAGGCAAGCACTTGTTTGAAGAGGGTATGACTGCTAAGCGTTTCTATATTGTGAAGTCGGGAGAAGTGAGTCTGTACC
The DNA here is from genome assembly GCF_050113695.1 of Vibrio sp. TRT 17S01. Lineage (NCBI taxonomy): Bacteria > Pseudomonadati > Pseudomonadota > Gammaproteobacteria > Vibrionales > Vibrionaceae > Vibrio > Vibrio sp. TRT 17S01. The sequence goes on from NZ_JBNJOG010000003.1 coordinate 115,563, forward strand.
GATACTCGCCTGAAGGTGAAGAAAAAGTGTTCCAACTTTTGAAAGAGGGAGACAACATTGCGGAAGCTGTAATGTTTATGAAGCCAAGTGTATATCCGCTAAGTGCAAAAGCAAAAGTCGACAGCGTGGTGCTCTCTTTTTCTCGAGAAGTGCTGCTTTCTTTCTGTGCCAATAATTCAGATTTTGCATTCTTATTGTTAGGTGCGATGGCGACTAAGCTCAGTCAGGCAGTGAACCGTGTGGATCAATTGACCTTAAAAGGAGCGAATCAAAGGTTAGTTTCCTATTTGTTGGAATTGCATCAACATCAAGGTGCTGACTGGTTGAATTTACCAGTTGCTCACAGTGTGTTGGCTGGACAGTTGAATATCGCACCAGAGACCTTATCCCGACTGTTTAAAAAGCTAAAGCAAGAAGAAGTGATCAGCGGTAAAGGCAACGTGGTTGTATTACTCGACATTGACAAAATGTGTGCACTGGTTAACTTACCCAAACCATTCAATTCACGTAGCTCAACATGTGCTGGAGAGTCGTGGGGTGGGTGTTGTAACCTTAATGGTCGTTGGCTCTAGGCTTGTTTGGCTTCAATACCTTTACTCCAACTGTGGTACCAATGCAGTAAACTGTCCAACGGACGGGGTTTGCAAATGAGAAAACCCTGCGCGATGATTTCCTGATAGTGGCTTTCGAGATAATCAAGGTCTTCAAATTCCTCAATGCCTTCGGCAATCAGTTTTACTGGAAGGTTTTCACAAATGTCATGCAAGGACTGAACGACAACTTGATTAAAGCGGTCATCATGAATGTTAGAGACCAAATTGCGGTCAATTTTCACCTCAGTAAAAGGTAAAGTTCGTAGTTGATGTAGGTTGGTAAACCCGGTCCCAAAGTCATCGAGAGAGAGCCCGAAACCTTTAATGCGAAAACGGTTTAAACATTCGAGTTGTGTGGTGCTTTTCAACGCATACTCTTCGGTAATTTCAAGGATGATTTTAGCGGGGTCGATTTGTCTCTGGGAGATGGTCTCTAACAGCTTGCTTGGAAAATTAGGGTTAACGAGCTGGGTTGGCGACAGATTGATGCCCAAATTAAGATGTGAGCCTAGCTCTTTTTGCAATACGGGCAGATCGGTGAGAGCTTTATCGACAATTTGATCGGTGATCATATCTAACATGTGGTGCTCAGTCGCGGTATTAATAAAGCTGCCGGGCAAGATGGCATTGGCTTCACCCGGTTTACATATCCGCGCAAGAACCTCTACGCTTGGGACATGCTTAGAAATGATGTCGATCTTCGGTTGGTAATATGGGGTCACATAACCGGCTTCGATGCAGTCAGCAAGCTCTTCCCTAGACATTTTGTCATAGTTGGAAAATGTCCGCTCTTCTATTTGAATAAGTTTTTTTATGGCTCGTTGGATGTGGCTAGGACTAATTGGCTTGGCGATATTGCCAATCAAACATACTTTGTGCTGTCTTGCGATTTCTGATGCTAGCTCCATAATGCGGTCTTCAAGCTCAGAAACGATGCAGACACCCCCTTTATATCCCATTTGTCCTAATCGACGAATCACTTCCATTCCGTCTATTTCCGGCATATTAAGATCGGTAAATACTGCTCGATATTTATTAGGATGACGCTGAATGTTATCGAGTGCTTTTAAAGGGTGTGTCGAGGTAACTACGTTGTTGTAGCCAAGCTCGGCAAGCATACTTTTCATCATGACTAGAATTGCTTGCGAATCATCGATGACAACAAAGTGTTCATTCTTCATATACCAACCAATTTCCGTTTGTTCGGCTTGAAATTAATTCTAATGCTTTAAATTTAGAAGCCGTACGGACAAAATCAATAAAAAAAGTAAGGAAAATGAGAGGTAAGCAGCGTTGTTCGACGATGGGAGGCACAATTTTAATCAATCGAACTAAAAAGTGCTGATATGTACAAAATCATATTGTGGTTGAGTGTGTAACAGATATAAAAAAACCGGCTAGTAAAAGCCGGTTTATTAGAATGGGGGGCGAGTTAAACGTCGTAAGTTGTAGACGCTGTGTCGCCGCCTGTACCAGTCCAGTTGGTGTGGAAAAATTCACCACGTGGACGGTCAGTACGCTCGTAAGTGTGAGCACCGAAGTAGTCACGTTGAGCTTGAAGCAGGTTAGCTGGTAGACGAGCTGTAGTGTAACCATCAAGGAATGACAGTGCCGAGATAGTACAAGGCATTGGGATGCCTGACTCTAGCGATTTCGCTGCCACTTTACGCCACGCTACTAGGCTGTTTTGTAGGATGCCTTTGAAGTAGTCATCTGAACCTAGGAATGCGATGTCTGGGTTTGCTTCGTACGCATCACGGATGTTGCCTAGGAATGCAGAGCGGATGATACAGCCACCACGCCACATTAGCGCGACGTTACCGTAGTTTAGGTCCCAGCCGTTCTCGTTTGATGCTTCGCGCATTAGCATAAAGCCTTGAGCGTAAGAGATGATCTTAGACGCTAGAAGTGCTTGACGAAGTGCATCAACCCACTCTTGCTTGTCGCCTTCAACTGGAGTGATTGTCTTGCCGAATAGAGACTCAGCTTCAACACGTTGGTCTTTCAGTGCAGATAGACAACGAGAGAATACAGACTCAGAGATAAGCGTTAGTGGTATACCTAGGTCTAGTGCGTTGATACCAGTCCATTTACCCGTACCTTTTTGACCAGCAGTGTCTAGGATCTTTTCTACTAGCGGCTCACCGTCTTCATCTTTGTAGCCAAGGATGTCAGCAGTGATCTCTACTAGGTAGCTGTCTAGTTCAGTCTTGTTCCAGTCAGCGAATACCGCTTGCATCTCGTCTGCAGACATACCAAGGCCGTCTTTCATGAACTGGTAAGCTTCAGTGATTAACTGCATGTCACCGTATTCGATACCGTTGTGCACCATCTTAACGAAGTGACCTGCACCGTCGTTACCAACCCAGTCACAGCAAGGCTCGCCAGCATCAGTTTTAGCTGAGATGCCTTGGAAGATAGGCTTAACCGCTTCCCAAGCTTCAGCAGAACCGCCAGGCATGACAGAAGGACCGAAACGCGCACCTTCTTCACCACCAGATACACCAGTACCGATGAAGTGGATGCCTTTTTCACGTAGTGCAGCAACGCGACGGTTAGTGTCTGGGTAGTTAGTGTTACCACCATCGATGATGATGTCGCCTTTGTCTAGTAGAGGTACTAGAGCTTCGATGAATTTATCAACAACTTCACCAGCACGAACCATAAGCATCACTTTACGTGGCGCTTCTAGCTTTTCTACTAGCTCTTCAAGAGAGTATGCACCGATGATGTTAGTACCCTTTGCTGGGCCTTCTAGGAATTCGTCTACTTTCGCAGCAGTACGGTTGTGAGCAACCACTTTAAAACCGTGATCGTTCATGTTTAGGATAAGGTTTTGACCCATAACTGCTAGGCCAATTACACCGATATCACCTTTCATTGTTTCTCTCCAATCTTGCTTAATGGACGCTCGCATTACGCGATTTTTGCTGCTGCGTCAGAATCTAAGTACCACTCCGTTTCACCAGCTTTTGACTGGATTTTTGCTGCTGGATAAGGCAGTTCACTTGCAGGAGTAGTATGAATTTCGTTTACGATCTCAACTTTACCTGCACCCAGTACAAGGTAGCTGATCCGTTTTGCGGCTTCTAAAACTTTTGCTGTTTTAGATACGCGAATTTGGCCAGACTCAGGGTGAGACGCTAATACTGATAGGTTCTCATCTTGATAGTCTGTTTGACCTGGGAATAGTGATGCGGTGTGACCATCTGCACCAACGCCCAGTAAAATCCAATCGAATACTGGCGTGCCACTTTCAGTAGGGATAACTTCGGCCATTTCTTTTGCAAAACGCTCAGCTTCTACTGGTGGCTCGTCTTCACCGCGGATGCGGTGGATATTTTCTGCAGGGATATTCACTTGGCTGAAAAGTAGCGCGTTTGCTTCGCCATAGTTACTTTCGGCATCATCTGGAGCTACGCAACGTTCATCACCCCACCAAAAATGCAGGTTGTTCCATTGAATAGATGTCGCGTACGCTTCTTTTGCCAGTAGCTTAAACAGCATTTTAGGCGTGCTGCCACCAGAAAGTGAGATATGAACAGGGCGGTTAAGTTCACTAAACGCCTTCATATCATTCGCTAGGCTTTCAACAACCTGATCGGCTGTTTGGAAGATCTTATGATTGATCATAATTCACAGTAATCCGTGTCTGTTAGGTTTTTACATGGGAAACGCCAAGCGCGACCATCACGTTGAAGTAGGTCGTCGGCTTCTTTCGGTCCCCATGTGCCGCAAGCATAACCAAATAGCGCTTGCGGATCTTGTTTGAAATCCAGAATAGGCTGAACGTATTTCCAACATGCTTCAACCGCATCACTACGTGCAAACAGGGTAGCATCACCGTTGAGTGCATCAAGCAGAAGACGCTCGTATGCTGTTAGCATTTGAGTTTCTTGCAGATCCGCGTAATGGAAGTTCATCTTCACTTCTTTCGCTTTGAAACCTGCACCAGGCTCTTTCAAGCCAAAGCTCATTTGAATGCCTTCGTCAGGTTGAATACGGATGATTAGCTTATTCTCTGGTGCGTTTTGACCAAATACAGGGTGCGGTGTCTGTTTGAAATGAATCACTACCTCTGTCACGCGTGTCGGTAAGCGTTTACCGGTGCGCACGTAAAAAGGCACGCCGTTCCAGCGCCAGTTGTTTATATGTGCTTTCAAGCCGATATACGTTTCGGTTCGAGAGTCATCAGCAACACCGTTTTCTTCACGGTAACCGAGTAGATGTTGACCACGTACGTCAGAAGCAGTGTATTGCCCCAAAACTAAGTCGTTACGTAAGTCTTCTTTCTCAAGTGGTTTCAGACATTGCAGTACTTTGACCACTTCATCTCGCATAGAGTCTGCGTTAATTTGCGCTGGTGGCTCCATACCGACCATCGCAAGTACTTGCAATAAGTGGTTTTGGAACATATCGCGCACCGCGCCAGAACCGTCGTAATAACCGCCGCGTTCTTCAACACCTAAAAACTCAGCACCTGTGATTTCTACGTAATCAATAAAGTTACGGTTCCACAGAGGTTCGAACATCGCGTTCGAAAAGCGGAAAACAAGCAGGTTTTGAACCGTTTCTTTACCAAGATAATGGTCAATGCGGTAGATTTGATGCTCTTGGAAATGCTCGTGGATCTCTTTGTCTAGCTTCTGAGCAGATTCCAAATCATAACCAAATGGTTTTTCAATGATGAGGCGTTTCCAGCCATCTTCTTCATTGTTCAAACCGTGAGCTGCAAGGCTTGCGGGAATCACGCTGTATAGGCTTGGTGGCGTTGCAAGATAGAAAAGCGTATTACGTTGTTCAAATTGATACGTATCGGCTAACTCGTCCAAACGTGCTGTCAGTTTGCTGTAATCAGCGCTATCTGAGGTGTTAATCGATTGGTAGTGAAGATGGTTAATGAATGCGTTTAACGTTTCAGGCTGCGTATCTTCCATTTCCTGAAGCGATTTCTTTAATTTTTCTCTGTACGAAGCGTCGCTATATTCAGTGCGGCTTACTCCAAGAATTGCGAAATTCTTTGGCAATTGCTGACTTGCATAGAGGTGGTAGAGTGCAGGGATTAACTTACGATAAGTTAGATCGCCTGAAGCACCAAAAATAACGATGCTGCTGTTTTCTGGTATTACCATCATCTTTTCCCTTAAAAACGAGGTACTTCTAACGTGCCCGGATACGGCATAAGGATGAGCAAACCCTATCAATGACACTTCAAAATAGATAATCGGTCTTACCTATATCATTGATAGGTAAAACCTTACATGTGTTTTTGTGTTAATAATCAGTCCGACACGGAAGGGTATTCTCCACAACAAATTGATATACATCAACTCCTGTGAAAGCAATCGTTTAAATATTGACATGATTTTTATTTATCTCATTGATAAGAAAGGAAAAGAATATACGACTTCTTTTTAGTGAATTATGAGTAGTAATGCCTTTCTTTGCCGTGTTTGGGAAATTATTAAAAAAGAACTAAGTAAAACTTAAGCGCTTACCATGCATGCAGACTGATATTTCTTTGCTTTAGAACATATGAGAACATGACGCATTTCTATTAATGAAGAGGTTGGTATTGTTTGGCTAAAGAGACGTCTATCGAGCGTATCGGCAGTGTACTGCTGTATATTGAGCGAAACCTTCATTTGCCTCTAGGTATTCATGATATTGCTGAGCGAAGTTGTTGGTCGCGTTGGCAGCTTCAACGGGTATTTCAAGGCGCATTAGGAATTAGCGTGGCGCAATATGTGCGAGAGTTAAAACTGAGTGTCGCCGCAGAGATGTTGCTTGATTCTTCAACAAGGGTGATCGACATCGGTTTGGAATTAGGGTTTAGTTCTGAAATGAGTTTTAGCCGATCCTTTAAGCAAATGTTTGGTGTTAGTCCTCGAACCTACCGAAAACAACAGCAACGGACTGGGCTTAGAAAGCCAATTTTATTATCGCAGTTTGACGCCCTTGATACGACTCAGAAACGATTTGTCGAAGTTAGGGTAGAAACCAAACCAGCTTTCTTTGTTAAAGGTGTTCATGAGCCAATTAGTGGGCTGTTCTCACTGTCTCCAGATTTTGCAGAGAAAGTGCCGGCATTGTGGGAAAAACTTCATACGAACTATGGTCAGTTATTGACTGCTTATGACTTCTTTACCGGTGTCATCGATGTAACACAAGCGCATCTAGATGGCCGTCATTTGGAATACCTGAGCTACCGCTGGTTTTATCGCCGAATCTGGCTTATCGAGAGATTCCAACACAAACGTATGCTGTGATTAAGCACAAAGGCGATATTACAGAGCTGCCAGATGTATTGCGTTGGTTTATTTTTCATTGGTTACCAAGCTCATCTTACCGTGGCGTTGATGGGTATGAGCTTGAGCGTTATCCAGCAGATTTCGATATTCGTGATAGCGAATCGGAGATGGAGTACTGGATCCCTATTGAGAAAATGACAGATTAGTCGTTGTTTGCACCAAATTGTTAACTTTTATCAATTTCTTCCCTTTAGAATCTAAGTGATAATTATTCGCAGTTAAAATTTGGAGCCATAGGGAACCATGCAACTTCCAACTACTTTTCGATATTCAGCAGTCGCTTTAGCACTCTTAACACCTTTTTCAGCAACGGCTGCCGAGACAAACTCGCCTAAGACCAGTCAGGAAACCATCACCATCTTAGGAAAAGCTTACCGTAATACCGCAACAAAAACGGCATTAGCACCAGAAGAAACACCCCAGAGTATTACAGTCATTGAAGGTGAACAGCTTGAGCAACGTGGGGTTAAGTCGCTAAATCAGGCACTTCGTTATGCGCCAGGTGTGGTGACAGAAAATAAAGGTAGCTCTGTCACCATGTACGACACTTTCCGTATTCGTGGTTTTGAAGCGAACCAAAGCTATTATGATGGGCTGTTATTGCAAGGCTTGAAAGGGTGGAACTTGCAGCCGCAAATTGATCCGATTGCACTTCAACAAATCGAGATCTTTAAAGGGCCAACTTCCGTTCTTTATGGTTCTATGCCTCCCGGTGGGATGATCAATATGATTGCGAAGTCGCCCCAACAGGAGCGAGCAACAAAGGTTGGTGTTGCAACGGGTTCGCGCAATTTGATGGAAGCATCAGTCGATACCACGGGTCAAATTGGTACCAGTGATTTTTCGTATCGTTTAATTGCATTAGCCAGAAAGCAAGATAGTGAGAGTGCTGTTGTAGAAGAAGAGCGATATCTAATTGCTCCTTCGGTTGACTGGCAGGTCAATGAGAATACGCTGATTAACTTCAATTTGTATTATCAAAATGACCCAGCAATGGGAATGAACAGCGCACTGCCAGCTTCTGGGATGTTTATTGCCAATCCTAATGGAACCATTTCACGTTCTACCTACGCAGGTGATAAAAATTGGAGCACCTTTGAGCGTGAGTTCTTGATGGCTGGTTATAAAATTCACCACGACTTTTCTGGAGGATGGACCTTTTTGCAAAATGCACGTTATACCGATGCAGAGTTGCTTCAGGAGAATACTTACCACACCTCCGCGAACTATAATCCTGCCAGTGGCACTTTAGTTCGTAATATCTACAGTACCGAAGAATCGTCAAAAGGATTTGTGATTGATAACCAGTTGTCTGGGCAAGTGAACTGGGGCCGTTGGGACCATAATCTGCTATTTGGCGCAGATTATCAGAAGCTAAAAGGAGACTCGGTTTACAAGGAGTATCAAACCAGTGATTTAGCGTTTTATCAGTTTAATATCTTTACACCAAATAATGACATGTTAGATCGCTCGTCGTTATCTGAAGTTTACAACGCAAAGGCGAATATTTCGGTCGAACAATTGGGTTTCTACTTCCAAGACCAAATGCGCCGTGGTGGGTTAGTGTTAATTGCAGGAGGCCGTTTCGATAACTACAAGTCTACGGATGATATGTTAAATGCAACTGCTGATGAATCTGCATTTTCTTATCGTGTTGGTGCTTTGTATGAATTTGAAAGTGGATTCTCACCTTACTTGAGTTATGCGACCAGTTTCCAACCTGTTGCTGGGACCAGTCAGTTTGGCCAAACCTTTAAGCCTGAAACGGGAGCTCAGGTTGAAGTCGGGGTGAAATACCAATCTGAAGATTACAGCAAAGAAGCTAACTTATCTGCTTTCCACATTGTGAAAAGTGATGTTGTGGTGACTGACCCAACATCCGCCAACTATCAGGATGACATTCAGGTCGGTGAAGTTCGCTCGCAGGGGATTGAGTTGGAAGGAAAAGCAATGCTTACAACGGCTTGGGATATTTCTGGTAGTTATACCTATACCGATATGGAAATCACCAAAGACAGCAATAATGGTTTGCAAGGTACGACGCCAATTTATGTGCCCGAACATGCAGCCATGCTCTGGACAAACTATTACCTAGACTCTGGCGTGTTCGCCGGAACAAGAGTTGGGGGTGGCGTTCGATACGTTGGTTCGATGCAAATGGATGCAACAAATACGCAAGGCAAGGTGCCAGCCTATGCAGTGGCAGATCTCTCTTTAGGGTATGATCTCAGCAATGTGAGTGAAGCTCTAGCTGGGGCGCAGGCAAGTATTGTAGCGAACAACTTGTTTAACGAGGAATATTACACTTGTTATGACCAAAGCAACTGTTGGTATGGTGCAGAGCGTTCGTTTGAGCTAAATATTAATTACGAATTCTAAACTTAGCTACTGTGAAGAGCAGGCCATATTGGCCTGCTTTTACGTTTAGGAAGCGCTTTAATGCTTAATAATAGTTAGGTTACTAGAACAAGCTACGCAGATATTGTTTTACTTGCTTAACGTGATGTTCTCTGTCGATAGTATCTATCTGTTCAGGGGCTAAAAACTGATTGGCATACACTTGGTCGAGCTTATTTTGAAGGAACAAAAGATAGAGTTTAGGGTCGATGTGCCCGGTGGTTGCCATCTCTGTCATGATATTGATGGATTCACTGAGATTTTTCGCTTTTTTATATGGACGATCAGAAGACGTCAGGGCTTCAAAAACATCCGCAATAGCCATGACCCTTGCTGGTATAGAAAGCTGCTCTTCATTGAGACCTCTGGGGTAGCCTTTGCCATCCATTCTCTCATGGTGTCCACCAGCTATTTCGGGAATATTTTTCAAATGTTCCGGATAGGGAAGACGCTTAAGCATAACGATAGTCTGAATGATGTGATCGTTGATGATAAAACGCTCTTCATCATTTAATGTCCCGCGACGTATCGATAAGTTGTATAGTTCGCCTCGGTTATACTTCAGTTCACCCGGAGCCAAAACAAACTCTTCCTGCCACATTTCAATAGGGTTTTCACCTTGCTCCCATTTCACTTGATGCACTTGTTTGTCGGATAATAAGTTTTCCCATACAGGTAACGTTTGTGGCTCACTGGCACGTTGTTGTTCTATCCATGATGTGCCAATTTGATCATCTAGCGTTCTTTTCCATTGACGGTTAGCAATTTGGTTGAGCCTTTTAATGCTCTCCTCATCCATAAACTCACTTCCTACATTACATTCGGCGACAAAGACGAATTCGTCATCGAGTTCCTGATGAGTTTTTGTTAATGCTTGTTTTAGCTCAGTTTCAACTCCTCCTTTACTAAGAGCTTTCCAGTATTCGACTTCTGCTTGTTGTTTTAATAATTCAAAACGCATTCGTACTTCATGAATGCGGTCATAAATGGTTTCAAGTTTAGTGGCTTTGTCGATGACATATTCTGGCGTGGTGACTTTTCCGCAGTCATGCAACCATGCGGCAAGGTGGAGCTCTTCCCATTGCTGGGGCGTCATTCCAAACTGTGGGAAGTAGTGGGTATCGTCTGCCGCAACTTGAGTGAGCAGTTTGGTCAAAACAGGGATTCTTTGGCAATGGCTTCCGGTATAAGGTGATTTGGTATCAATGGCAGATGCAATCAACTCGATAAAAGCATTGTGCATGGCTTTTTGTTGCAGCATTTGATCGATGTTTTCTTTTGCAATTTCAGCAAAACTTAACAGCTCTTTCAGAAATGCATGTTTGTCACTTTGTTCTGGAGTGATTGCGCGTTCATAACCTAGCAGTAAGATACCAACTAATTGCGTTTTCTTGTTTAGCAGTGGGAAAAAGTAAACGTCTGAATTATAGAAGCAATCTTTGTAGTTGTTGAGCGCATTATCTTCTCGGTTGAGGTGAACTATCTCTCCTTTTTTTAAATCTGTTATCAGCCATGCGGTTTCACTTAAAAACGTATTGATGTCTATTTTGAACGGAATAATGGCGTGATTGGCTGCTATTGTGAATTGCTGTTCACTTTCTGAGTAAGCGAAGAGCATGATGGTTTCTGCCCGCGTGACCATGTAACTTTGATGAGTGATGGTTTTGGCGAGTATTGTGAAATCCTGATTTGAGGCCGTCTCTCGGAGTAGTCGCAAAAGATCATGCAATGTGTGCTCCATCAGTTCGATGGATTGAGTCAGATTCGCAACTTCTTTGATCATACTCTTCGGATAACGTGTTTTTTTGAAATCAAATCGTGCGATGTCATCGGTCAATGCAACAAGTTTCTGCAAGGGGTTAGACAATCGAACTGCCACTAACCAAACCACTAAGAAGCTTACGAGCATCATGCTCAATGCAACCGTGATCTGCCGATCGCGCATTGAAAGCAAGTTTGATATGAGGTCATCTTGCGGTGTTGCTTCAGCTAATAGCAACCTAACATGTTGATTTAGAGCGACAGGCGTTAATGTTACCGACCAAAGGTTTTGGTTGTCATCAACGGCGGTTTCGAAGAGTGATTGGCTGCTGACTCGATTCAAAATGTTGCGAAATACGCCCCCGAGAAGCTGATTGATAGTTGTTGCGTGGTCGCTACTTAAATCAATATTTGCTTGATGGTGGGCTAAGACTCGAAACTGATTATCAAACAACACAAGTTTGGAGTTGTTTGAATAGCCAATTTTACTGATTTGGTCAGATAGTGACTCTAAGGTAAAGTCGGCTCCGACCACTTTACTGCCATCTGGAGAGCGTCGTGAAAGTGTTACGCCGTTTACGTTCATTGAATAGAACAAATAAGGCTCGGTTAAGCGAATTTCTCCATCGAGGTCAGCGTTGGTAAACCATGGCCGGACGCGAGGATCGTATTCATTATTGTGCTCTTTGGTATAGCCAATACGATTGTTATTTCCGTCTAAAAAGTGTTGTTCAATTAACCCTGACACATTTGAGTGTCGGATCATCAGCATTGCTTTTTCCGGAGCGTTAAACTGAGCTCTGTCACTGGTTGAACGTAATGGGCGTAGTAGTGTGAATACGCCGTTTTCGTTGCCATAAAATAGAGCGACCAAGTGACGATTACGTAGGAAAATAAGTTCAATGGCAGAAAGAAAGCGTTTATTTTTGTAGGGCGGTTTACTGTCTTCAATGACTTCACTTGTTGCCATGAAATCAAGTGTTGTTAGTATCGGTGCGGCATTCAATTTAAATTCAGATTCTAGTTTGCGTGAGTTTTCTCCGCTCACCTCTTCGGCGCTTCCAGAGAGAAGTTGTTGGGAATGATGGTAGCTAATGACAATTAATGTCAGCCCAACCAAAGTGGTCAGTGCTAAAAACAAGCTTGTGATGTGAATGCTTAAAGGGTAGCGACGCTTCTTCATGGCCTGTCCGATAATGTTTATCTCCATAAAAGTATTGACTAAAGCATCAGTGTTGCCAAAAAAGTCGCAATAAATTTCTATAAATGAGTTAGTTGATATTTTCACAAAACCGTCTAACGGCTCTCAATTCGATGAGCTTGTGGAGATGGGCACCCTAAATACACACCATTTGTCATGAAATGTGCCTATAACTTAAATGAATCATAAAAATTGGGGATAAATTGGGTAACGGTATGATGACGTTGAACTATCAGATCGAGATTGCTACATCGGCTGAAAAACTATGGCAAGTAATAACGGAACAAGAAAGCTATTCTCAGTGGGCGAAAGTATTCTCTCCTGATTCAAAAATGGATGGTCGTTGGGTTGAAGGGGAAAATCTCGCCTTTTATGATCCGAATGTCGGTGGGTCTCGAGCGGTTATCGATCGGTTGGAGCCCCACAAAGTGATTGAATATCATCATGTCGCAATATTTACGCCGGATAACGTAAAAGATATTGATAGTGATGTCGCAAAGAAGTGGATTGGTTCAAGGGAAGAGTATGAGATCGTTTCTTTACAAGAGAGCGTGTTATTGAAGGTTACGGTCCATACTCATCCTGATTTCGTGAGTATGTTTAATTGTGGTTGGGAAAAAGCACTACCTTTAATTAAACTCATCTCTGAGCAAGCATCTTGAAGCCACTTTAGTATAAAATAACCAAAACTTACCGATATAGATAAGATCATGAAACTTGCTGTTGATACTCATACACACACTTATGCGAGTGGCCACGCTTATAGCACATTAATTGAAAACGCTAAATCGGCCAAAGATAATGGTTTGGCTATGTTCTGTACGACAGACCATTCAGAGTCTATGCCAGGTGCTCCTCATTACTGGTTTTTCTCAAATCAGCGTGTTCTGCCACGATTTTTAGAGGGGATCGCGGTTATTCGTGGTGTCGAATCTAATATTCTTAACCGAGAAGGGGAGATTGATATTCATCATACGGTGGATAAAAACCTTGATTGGGTTATTGCGAGTTTTCATGAACCGGTTTTTCGCCCTGCAGACAAAGATGAACATACTGAAGCGCTGATCAACGTGATTAAGTCTGGGCGAGTCGATGCCTTGGGACATTTAGGTAATCCCAATTTTGATTTTGATTTTCGAACGGTACTGGAATGCGCCAGGGAGCATAACGTTGCCATTGAAATTAACAACACGACGTTGAAAGGTAACAGCCGTGTTGGGAGTGTCGACCGCTGCCATGAAATTGCCCATGCTGGAAAAGAGATAGGTGTCTTTTTTACGACAGGGAGCGATGCGCATTTTTGCCATGATGTTGGTAACTTGTCTTTGGTCGCTGAATTGATGGAAGAGGTCGGGATTAGCGCAAGTAACGTGATTACTCACACCCCTAGGCAATTTCTCAACTTCTTAGAGCTACGTGGGCGTAAACCCATTGTGGAATACGCAGAGCTGTAACTCTTTGGGTTCTTCTCCAAATGAAAGCCTGTACGCTGATGTATAGGCTTTTATTTTCTCGACCGCAATTGCTTCTTTCTCATCTTGATACAAAATCACGTTCTACATCCCCCCATATTTTGATTAAACTGGCAGCCTAGTTTCTATAAAAACAAATAACAAAGAAGTATACGACGATGAGAAAGTTAATTTTGTTTGGTGCAATACTAATGTCACCATTAAGTATGGCCTCTGATTTCGACTTAAAAGCAACCATGAAGCAGATGAAAGTCGAATTTAAGAGTGCGGTAGAAGCTCAAAGCCTTGAAGAAATGGACTCCGCACTAACCAATTTGTCTGATTTAGTCGCGTTGTCGAAGAAAGGTGAATATCCACCAGAAAAACAGGCTATTTACTTTGAAGGCTTTAATAAGCTTTCTAAAGCCATTGAACGCGTAGAAACTCAGTTAGATAACGGTAACTTTGACCAAGCTAAAGAATCCTTACGAGAAATTGATGCACTAAGAGTTGAATACCACGACAAACGTAATCCAAGCATCTGGCAACGATTGTTTGGCTAATGTGTTTTCGAGGTTGTGATTATGTAAGCAATCTGAAGCAATAATGCTGCGCTAAGGGTGGGTGTGTAGTATAGTCTGTGGCTCATTTTATAGGGATTGTAAATGAGTTTCAGAGTCCAAAATTACAGAGCAATGTTGCTACTAAGTGCCTTAAGTTGGGTTTTAGTGACATTGATGCCTGTGATTAACGCACACGGTAGTAGTGCCGGTGTTTGGGCAACGTTGTGTACACTCAATGGTTTTGAATTGGTTCAAATAGAAGAAGGAGAGGTCAACTCTTCTTCCCATGTTAAAGCCTGTCCATTTGGTCACTTTTCTTCTTTTCATCAAGACAAACTTCCAACCACTCACACAAGCACCAATGCTGTTTATGCTCATGCTCGTCAGTATGTTTATTTGGCTCTAAACATACGATTTGAACAGCATATTCCTCGTGCACCACCACAATTGACGATTTCTTAATTTTATCAAGCGCCATTAGAGCGCATGAGTAAAGTCATAACTCTTTCATCTGTCGTTATCAGATGATTGAATCTTGTGTATTTAGAGATTTGTGCATTGGAAACAAAATCATTGCTCATCATTCTTTACGTGCAATTCTCTACACACCTATAAAAAGGAATATCAAATGTTAGGTCGTCAAACTCAGACACCACCTAAGGACTCAGCACGCCTAAAATCTCTCTATTTTTTAACATGGCGCTGGCACTTTTACGCGGGCTTATTTGTTGTCCCGTTTATGTTGATGTTAAGTATAACCGGCTTAGTTATGCTATTTGATGATGAAATAGAATTAGCAAGGTATGAACCTATTTTAAAAGTAATACCAGAAGTTAATACAACCACACCTTCAGAACAGCTTCTTAATGTTAAACGCGCATTTCCAACAGCAGAAATAACGCAGTTTTTGCCATCTCAAAGTGATGATATGGCCAATCGTTTCTCCATTCGTTTTCCTGATGGAGAAATGCGATTAGTTACGGTGAATCCTTATAGCGGAGAAGTATTAGGCCAAATTGATCGAAGCGATAGTTGGTATCAGCTGGCAAATGAAATTCATGGCACGCTTCTTATGGGGGATTACGGTGATTATTTGATAGAAGTTGCTGCGAGTTTGAGCATTATTCTACTCGTAACAGGGATGTATTTATGGCTTCCTCTTGATAATGCGCGCAGAACTGGGTTCCTCAGATTCAGAGTTAGCAGTGGGCGCCGTACGTTCGTACGTGACTTACATAGCAATTTAGGAGGAGGTCTATCTCTTGTATTGTTGTTTTTCATTCTTTCTGGACTTGCTTGGGCGGGTATATGGGGTGGCAAATTTGTGCAAGCTTGGAGTAGTTTTCCTGCTCAAAAATGGGAAGATGTACCTTTATCCAGCCTAAGTCATAAAGATCTAAATCATGGCTCTGAGGAAGAAATGCCTTGGAACTTAGAACAAACGCCGGTTCCAACTTCTCACGGGCATCATCAAATGGGAGAGAATGGGAGTGACGTTGTAGAAATAGTGAATCAAGTCAATTTAGATAGCATTGTTAAACAAGCTGAACTCTTAGGGTTTCAGTATTATCGGGTTCATTTTCCCCGCTCTGAAACGGGTGTGTTTACTGTTTCTGCAAATACGATGAGCGGCGATATAACCAATCCGACTCATGATCGAACCGTTCATATCGATCGGTATTCAGGTCAGTTATTGGCCGATGTGACATGGAATGATTATAACTTGGTCGCTAAAGCAATGGCTGCAGGAATCGCTTTGCATCAAGGAGATGTTAGTGTGTATAACAAGGTGGCTAATACACTGATATGTATATCGTTCATTGTTCTCGCAATTACAGGCTTGTTTATGTGGTGGGTACGAAGACCTAGTGGGCAGGGCAAACTCGGTGCTCCACCGGCCTTTTCTTCCGCAGGTGTATGGAAAACAGGGTTAATATCGATAGTTATTGTTTCAGTGCTTTTCCCTTTAGCTGGGGTTTCTATTATCCTAGCTTTGCTGGTGGACTGGCTGTTATTTAGTCGCTTCGAGCGATTAAAACTGGTGTTTAGCTGATAAGGTGTAGTGATAAAACAGAAAGCCTCGGAAGAGGCTTTATTGCTCATATATTTCTAAAGGTAAGCCGTCAGGATCTTGAAAGAAGGTAAATTGCTTTCCTGTGAACTCATCGGTTCTAATTGCCTCAACTGAAACACCATGTTTGCTCAGGTGTGCAGTGGTTACATTAATGTCTTCTACAGCAAAAGCGAGATGGCGTAAACCCTGAGCTTCAGGATAATTGGGGCGTAGTGGGGCATCTGGAAAGCTGAACAGTTCAATTTGGCTTCCGTCTACAAGGGCTAAGTCCAGTTTATAGGAATCCCGCTCTTGCCTATAATGCTCATGCAAAACCTTTAAGCCTAATACTTCAACATAAAAATGCTTAGAAGTGGGGTAATCGGAACAAATGATCGCGACGTGATGAAATTTATTAAACATGATTTGTAACTGCTTTATATCTGTGTGGTCAGTTTATCTGCTCTACACCTGCTGACATACATTAAATTTGAGAACGGATACAAATAAGCCCGGCTTAAGCCGGGCTTTCTACTAAATAAAGTCGAGCAGTTGAGGAGAAAAACTCCCAATATTAGGGAAGACTTTATCGATATCAGCGGGTGCCACCCCCATCCATTGCGCTAAGGTTGCTCCAATTTGATCGACTGACGTAGTTGGTAGCAAGCGACCTGATGAGTAATCATCTGGGCCACCATACTCGAGTGAAGGCCATACACCTGTCGTTCCAGATTTGGCGAGCCCACCGTTGATAATCAATTGGTTATTACCCCAACCATGGTCAGTCCCTGTTGCATTAGGAACAATACGGCGTCCAAAATCAGACATTGTGACCGTTGTTACGTTGGGAGAAAGCCCTTCATTGTCTAAAGCATTGTAAAATTCAGCCAGTGCGACGCTGAGTTCTTTTAATAGTCTAGAATGCTCGGCTTTTTGGTTCGCGTGAGTATCAAAGCCACTGAGGTTTACATAAAAAATCTGACGATTTTGATTAGTCATTTCTCGGTGCTGTATGAACTTAAACACAGCATTGAGCTGTTTTGATAGCATTCCTGAGTAATTTGCTAGTTCAGGATCACCATGAGTTTGCAAAATACTCCCAGTTGCTTCCCCTAAAGAAAGACTGTCTCTCATAATATTACGAAAATGGTTGTGGAGGTCAGATGAGCCGTGCTGTTCGAGCGTATTAATGAAACTTTCTTTTAGACGGTCATTCGAAAACCTTAATGTAGAGGTCCGGTCAGTAGGCAATACATTAATATTATTGATACCCTGATAAAGTTTGGTTTTACCCGCGAAACTGTACAAAGGCGGAGTATTGGAACTGTTGGTTGCTAAATGGGTCATTAATCTAGCTCCCCAACCGCTATATGCTTCATGGTTGGTTGCATCTCCTTTTAACCATTCTGCTGACTGAGAGTTATGAGAAAAGAGTTCATATGGAGCGAAATCAGTCTGTTCTTTGGACATTGGCTGCTTTAAAACACCGCAGTTTAATACTGCATTAACATAGCCTTTGTCAAAGAGCGGCTTGAGTGCTGCCATCGACGGGTGTAGTCCCAAGTCTAGGCTTACGCCATCCCTATCGGCAGCTTGAAGCGAGGTCGGTAATAACTCATGATGTTTTATTGCGATGTGTTTACGAGCGTTTGAATAGGCTTGATAATGTTCTTCGCTTGTTGGAACCAAGGTGTTAAACCCGTCGTTTCCTCCGCCAAGAAAAACACAGACTAGTGCTTTGTAATCATCTGATGTACTTCCATTTGCCCAACCAACATGGGGAATTAATGATGCAGCGGCAATACTACGCAAAAAGGTTCTTCTACTAATACTCATAACTATTAATCCTGGATAAAGAACTCGTCTGAACTAACAACAAGCTCTAATATAAATCTAACCAACCAAATATTATTCTTAATGCCACCACCACGATTATTATTTTCTACATATTCAGTGATTTGTGTTAGTAGCGGCTCGGGCATATCGCCACCAAAGAAAATAGTGTTAATTTGTTGAACAAAGAGTTCCGTGTTATCTGTTGAATTTGCAAAATATCCATACTCTGGTTTCATGTTGTATGCGTATCCCATCGCAAAAGCTCGGAGATACACATAGACATCAACATAATCAGGCCAAGATATGATCTCCATTTCTGGCGCGTATTTATTACTGGGCTTTATAATGTGATCGGGAGAGTAGAAATTAAAAACAGATTTTGCGAGCAATGGACCTTGATCGACAGTGTAATAAATATTAGTTGCACCTCGAGCAATACCCTTGTCAAATTGGACATTCATCGCACGTTGTAGATTCAAAATGGTGATTAGAGGCTCTTTGACTTTGATTGGAGCTGCCTCTGCATTTAATCCAAGTGCTTCTTCATCCAATAGAATAGCCTTAAAAACAGCACCCAAATCACCTCTTATGCTTTTCCCATTATCAATAAATACATTAGCAACTCTTTCAATGTATTTTGGTGATGGGTTGGATGTGACCAAGCGTTTGATCATTTGTTCGGCAAAAAATGGTGGCGTATTAGGATGATTGAACAGTATATCGAGGACTTGCGCTATATCCTCTTCGGCAGTTTGTCCCGCGGGTAGCGTGTGGCCAAGAATATGTTTTTCAGAGGTGTCGTGAAGAGACTCATTTGCAACAATTTGTTGTAATAGCTCTGAGTCTCCGGAGGCAGTATTCCATCCACTAAAGGCTTTCGCTACATTACGGACGTCTTCTTGAACATATGTCTCAATTGGCTTACCTTGATCATCAAGAATAATAGATCCATCGTTATTGATGAGGTTTAAGCCAATAGTGAATAATTGCATGATTTCACGTGCGTAATTCTCATCAGGTTGAGCTCCGGTTCGCTCATTCTCTTTTTCACTACCGAGCAGAGTAAGGTAATAAGCCATTGCGGGATGCATTGACACATCTTCAAGTAGCTCCCGAAAGTTTCCAAATGCATGACTAGCTAACATATCATTATAATTCGCAAGTGATTCTACGCGGTTGTAGAGGCCACTTGATTGGGAAACGACAAATAGTTGGCTAAGGGCGAACGCAATTCTTTGGCGTAGCTGATCTTCGCCTTTCAATGCTATTTGATACCATGCATCCGCTCGATCTTCACGGCGTCCACCAAACTCCTTGGTCATTTGCTGATGGGAAGAAGCAGGGATTTTCATTTGATGATCAATCCATTTCGAAAGATTAATTACTTTACGCGTGGAAAGATCTGAAACGGTTGGTCCAAATGTCGCTTGCAAAAGAAAACGATGATATTGCTTATCTGTTATTTGAGCTGAATCTATCGATATCTCAGAAACTCCTGCTTGGCCTGTTTCATCGAAATAAGAAATGGTGACTTTATGTTTGCCTGGCGCAAAAAAGCGTAACGCAATCGAATCTAAAGAAATATCGGTTAAAATACCTTCGCTCGAATTAATCTCTGCATTTGTGATGGTGATTTTTTCTTTGCCTATATCTTCTGCTAATGCCGAAGAATTTATGACGATTTCTTGGCCGTAAGGAATAGCTTGTGGAAGGGAATACCGCTCAGTAATCAATGGTTGGATATTATTTGACTCTGGTGATTCAATTGGTGAAAAACTTGAACCATTAGTGGCTTCGCTGTTACAACCCATTATTAACCCAGAGGTTATAAGAAGTGTAATTGCACTACTTAACGTTGTTAATTTCATGCTTACTCCGATTTAATACTTTTAGATTATTTGTTCGTATTTCTGATTGCTTACAAGGCTCGGATTTAGCTTGTCTATCAGTGTTGATTAATGTGTTAATACATTAATTATGGGCTGCAATTTCACCATTTTATTAGGGTTGTAGGGGTGTTTGTTGTGAAAAGTGGAATCAATGTCATGCTAAATAATACTAACTAGAATGCTGCTAAACTATAGTGCTAGTGTGGGAATTGTTTATTCCAATGGATAATAATGTCTATATATAAAAGATGTATAATATGGTCTTATTTTTGGGTCTTGCCTTGTCTCGGATTTAATACATGAATGATGCATTTTTACTGAGATGAATTAATTTCAAGTGATGTTGTGAATATAAATTTATTAAAGGTTTTCGAAGATTATTGAGGAGAAGGTTTTTGTGTGGCTAATAGAACAAAAAAATCGTTCTTAATGGGTCAATTATTACCGATTTAATTTTTATTTTATTAAAAGTTACTGATTGATATCGTTATAATAAAAAAAAGGATTAGAATTTCATCTCATGTTGCGCAAAGTCGATAAAAGCTCTTAAGCGAGCTGGTATGTATTTACTTTGTGCGTATTGCATCGCTATCGCACCATGGTAATTGCTCTTTATTGTCCAGTCAGACAGTACCCTTTGAACATTCCCTTGCTTCAATGCATCTCGTATTACAAAGTCATGGAAGATGCCTATCCCCAAACCCGCTTTGACGCCATTTAAGCGCATTTGTGAATGATTAACAGCATAATGGCCTGATACTGCTACAGAATGGAAATCATCATCTTTAAAAAACGACCAAATATTGTCCCTGTCATTTTCTGCAAGGTATAAGCAGTCATGTTGGGTCAGTTCAGTGGGGTGTAATGGCTCTCCTTGTTTTTCCAAATATTGAGGGGAAGCGCAAAGAACAAGATTAGTTTGAGCGATTTCTTTCAACACTAGGTTTTCGTCTGGCTTATCCGTGAGTTTGAAAGCAACATCAATGCCATCACGAAGTATATCTATCTCACCATCTGCGACTCTCAATTTTAGCTGAATTGCAGGGTATTTCTTTAAAAACGGAATAACAAAAGGCTGTAGAACGGAATTTAAGAAGGCTTCAGGAGCTGCAACAGTCACTGAGCCTGATGCTTCATCATGCTCGCGAGCGGAAAGCTCTACGGCTTGTTGTGCGGCATTGAGCATGACGACGGATTGCTCAAAAACCTTCTGCCCAGTTTGAGTAATGAGTAATTTACGCGTTGTCCGTTGAAAAAGCTTTACTTGAAGTGCCTGTTCTAAACGTGTTACGAGTTTACTTAACGCTGACGGTGTTACCCCCAGTTTTTTTGCAGCAGCGGTAAAACTGCCTTCGTTCACAATTTCGACGTAAGCAGCAAGGTCGGGCAACAGGGCCAATAGTTTTTGGTTGACCATAGTAGGAACTCAGTAACAAATTACTGGTAAGAATTATTCCTTAAAACGATACAAAAATCACGTTAGAAAAAAGCCCTGAATGACAGGGCTTTGTGAGGTTAAACTTTGAATTCTGCAACTAAGTCATCCAACTTCTGACATTGCTCTGAAAGACTGATACAAGCGTTGTCCGCGCTGTTCACCATCTCGACCATTTGATGGCTATTATCGGCAATTCGTTGAACATTAGCATTTACTTCGTTACTGACATGAGATTGTTGAGTTGCAGCAGTTGCGATCTCGGTGTTCATCTGATTCATTTGTCCTATCGATTGACGAATAACGCTAAGCGAATTAGTTGCGGTTTCTGCCATCGTTATCGTGCTATCACTGCTGTTTTTACTTGAGGCCATGACAGTGACAGCTTGTTGCGCTCCTGCTTGAAGTTTTTCGATCATGGCCTGAATCTCACCGGTACTTTCCTGTGTACGACTGGCTAGGGAGCGGACTTCGTCAGCAACGACAGCAAAACCTCTACCTTGTTCACCTGCGCGTGCTGCTTCAATGGCTGCATTTAGTGCGAGTAGGTTTGTTTGGTCAGCAATACCACGAATAACATCCAATATAGAGACAATATTATTGACATCACTATCGAGGTGATGAATTACGTTGCTCGCATTTTCAATATCTTTGGAAAGTGCCTGAATCGATGTAACGGTGTCTTGAAGTGTCTGGTTAGTTTGGTTGGCCTCAAGGCTTGCGTTATCACTAGCTGTAGCGGCTTCATTTGCATTTTGGCTCACTGTTTGGCTCGTGACTTCCATTTCGTTAACGGCGGTCGCTACAGCATCACTTTCTTGCTGTTGGTCACCACTAAATTCGGCTATGTGCTGGGTCAGTGATTTAATATTCTCCATTTCGGCACGTACGGCGTTTGATGAAATAATTACTTCTTCTACTGTGGTGTGGATTTTACTCACAAATTGATTGAAAGAAGACGCCAAGGCACCAAGTTCATCCGACGTGTTCACTGGGATTCTTTTCGACAAGTCTCCTTCGCCTTGCGCAATATCAGCCATCATATGTTCAATTTCTTTAATCGGTTTGATTACAAATTGTCTTGCGATGAAAAGTGCAAATAGTGCAGCGATAACAATGATTGCCGATAGTAGGGAAGAAAATAGAGTGGTTGTTTCAATTGACTCAGAGACTTGAGTTCGAAGCCTATCTTGCTCTGTTTCGATTAACTTACTAATTGTTTTGAGTTGTTTTCGAATAATGATGAATTGAGCTTCAAAGTCATTCAGGTTGGTTTCATAATACTCAACAGCTTGTCTAGGGTCTGCAAACATAGGTTCGTAGAGGTTTATCCATTTAGATGTGGCTTCAACCAATTTGCTCAGTTCCGCAGCATCTTCACTAGGCAAAATTCCTGCATTGAAGAGTGTCGCGACTTTTTCCATTCGTGGTACGGCTTTGTATGCATTGTCTTTAAACTCAAAAGTATGGTGCTCAATTTCTTGGTCGTTTTCTGCCTGAGCCACACCGTTTGCTGCAACCATCACTTGGTATAGATCGCGATAGGCATCCTCTAAACTTCCAAATACGGGTTGGACCTGCTCATTAAGCTGAGAGTTTAACGCCTTCTGCTTTTGACCTTGAAAGACAACCATACCAGCGGAAATAATCGCCACGGTGAGTATGACCGACATGGGTATAGTAATTTTGTTTGAGATAGATAACTTCAACATAAAACTTCCTTGTGTGAATTCTGCTGGTTCTATAAGAGTAACTTAAAAGAAATTTAACGATATTAATGTGACCAAACCGTATATTAAACAGTTAGATAGAGAAAAAAAGTGTGTCATGTATGACACACGGTAAGATGGATTTGTTCCTGTCATTCATGAATGTTTTTCCATTTGGCAGGATAATGAAAAGCCACAGCTTGATTTACACTTGAGTGAACGACAAATGGCTATTAAGAGCCAGAAAAGTAAGCCACATGCTTGCGCTCACAATAACTAGGAAGGAATTTGAAATGTCTTCTGCATTCTACCAACAGATCCAACAACAACTTGAAGAAGTAAAGGCTGAAGGTCTTTACAAATCAGAGCGTGTCATTACCTCTCAGCAACAAGCGGAAGTAAAAATATCTACTGGCGAAGAAGTACTGAATTTCTGTGCCAACAACTACCTTGGTCTTGCTAACCACCCAGCACTTATTGAAGCGGGTAAAGAGGGCATGGATGTCCATGGTTTTGGTATGGCATCAGTGCGCTTTATCTGTGGTACTCAAGACATCCATAAAGAACTAGAACAAAAACTATCTAAGTTCTTGGGTAAAGAAGACACTATCCTTTATACCTCTTGTTTCGATGCTAACGCGGGTCTGTTTGAAACCATTCTTGGCAAAGAAGACGCGATCATTTCTGATGCACTAAACCACGCCTCAATCATTGACGGTGTTCGTCTGTGTAAGGCGATGCGTTTCCGCTACTCAAACAACAACATGGAAGAGCTAGAACAGCAACTGATCGCGGCGAAAGAAGCCGGTGCTCGCAACATCCTGATTGTCACTGATGGTGTATTCTCAATGGACGGCGTGGTGGCTAACCTTCCTGCAATTTGTGACCTTGCTGACAAGTACGGCGCACTCACTATGGTTGATGATTCACACGCCGTTGGCTTCATGGGCAAAACAGGTGCTGGTACTCACGAATACCACGATGTTGTAGACCGTATCGACCTAATCACAGGTACGCTAGGTAAAGCGATGGGCGGTGCATCAGGCGGTTACACTTCTGGCAAAGCGGAAGTGATCGATTGGTTACGCCAACGTTCTCGTCCATACCTATTTTCTAACTCAGTGGCTCCTGCAATCGTCAATGCTTCAATTCGTGTTCTTGACCTGCTTGAAGAAAGCGGTGACCTGCGCGACCGTTTATGGGAAAACGCAGCGCATTTCCGTACACGTATGGAAGCGGCTGGCTTCACTATGGGCGGTGCTGACCACGCAATCATTCCAATTATGCTTGGTGACGCAAAAGTCGCTGCTGAGTTTGCTGAGCGCGCTCTTGAGAAAGGTATCTACGTCATCGGCTTCTCATTCCCTGTAGTACCAAAAGGTCAGGCACGTATTCGTACACAAATGTCAGCTGCACATTCTCGTGAGCAGCTAGATCGCGCTATCGATGCGTTTATCGAAGTAGGGCGTGACATGGAGATCATCAAATAATGAAAATTAAAGCACTATCAAAACTAAAGCCTGAAGAAGGCATCTGGATGACTGAGGTTGAAAAGCCGGAAGTTGGTCACAACGACATTCTGATCAAAATTAAGAAAACTGCAATTTGCGGGACTGATGTCCACATCTACAACTGGGACGAATGGTCACAAAAAACAATTCCAGTGCCTATGGTTGTTGGTCATGAATACGTGGGTGAAGTGGTCGAAATTGGCCAAGAAGTTCGTGGCTTTGAAATCGGTGACCGTGTTTCAGGTGAGGGCCATATTACATGTGGTCATTGCCGAAACTGCCGCGGTGGTCGTACTCACTTATGTCGTAATACAGTGGGGGTTGGCGTAAACCGTGAGGGGGCATTCGCGGAGTATTTGGTGATCCCTGCATTCAATGCATTCAAAATACCGGAAGGCATTTCTGACGATTTAGCCTCTATCTTCGACCCGTTTGGTAATGCTGTACACACCGCACTTTCTTTTGATTTAGTTGGTGAAGATGTACTGATCACAGGTGCAGGCCCTATTGGTATCATGGCTGCGGCAGTCGCGAAACACGTTGGTGCTCGCCATGTAGTGATCACTGATGTGAACGAATACCGTTTAGAGCTTGCTCGTAAGATGGGCGTAACACGTGCCGTCAACGTGGCTGAAGAAAAATTAGAAGATGTAATGGCTGAATTAGGCATGACCGAAGGCTTTGACGTAGGTCTAGAGATGTCAGGTAACCCAGCTGCATTTAACTCAATGCTAACGACGATGAACCACGGTGGCCGTATTGCACTACTAGGTATTCCGCCATCTGACATGGGGATCGACTGGAACCAAGTTATTTTCAAAGGCTTGGTTATCAAAGGCATTTATGGGCGTGAAATGTTTGAAACTTGGTACAAGATGGCTTCATTAATTCAATCAGGCCTAGACCTAACTCCAATCATCACACACCACTTCAAGATTGATGATTTCCAACAAGGCTTTGATATCATGCGCAGCGGTATGTCAGGCAAAGTGATTCTAGATTGGGAATAACTTTCATAAATGAAATCCTCAAAAGACCAAGCACAAGTGCTTGGCCTTTTTCTTTCTCCTGGGACAGACGCGGAAACACCACTGAAAACAAAGTAAATTATTAATTTCAGTTAAACATCGCTATCAGTTCCATTTATAACCTGAAAACAAAGTTTGTATGTTGTCACTTTTGCGCTGGGTGTGTTTACCATAATGCCGAAATTCAGTTGGTCTATTGCAAGGAGATAATAATGAAGAAGACAACAGTTGCTTTTTTGGTTACGGCATTAACAAGCGGTATGGTGAGCGCTTCTGAGTGGGGATATAAAGGAGATCATGGTCCGGAGCATTGGGGGGAATTTGCAAGCGAGTGTGCAGTAGGCAAAAACCAAAGTCCAATTAATATTGAGAGTGGTGTTGAAGCCAAGCTAAGCAAGCTCCATGTTGATTACAAAGGCAATGTGGTTGGTCTAATGAATAACGGACACACACTACAAGCCGTTGTTGATGGAAAGAATACGTTTACTATCGACGGTAAAGAATTCAAATTAGCACAATTTCACTTTCATACACCGTCGGAGAATTTAATTAAAGATAAACAGTATCCATTAGAAGCGCACTTTGTTAATGCGGACAAAGATGGAAACTTAGCGGTTTTAGCTGTCATGTTCGAAACGGGAAAAGTGAGTGCAGAGCTGGATAAGTTAACGGAGATCATGCCAAATAAAGATCAAACGGTGACATTGAAATCTTCTTTTGCGGTTAAAGATTTATTGCCAGAAACGGGAGAATATTACCGCTTCAATGGCTCTTTAACGACGCCACCTTGTAGTGAAGGCGTGCGTTGGTTTGTATTGAAAGACGCACAATCACTCACCAGTGAGCAACAGCAACAATTGGTGAATGTTATGGGGCAAAACAATCGTCCGGTCCAAGCGAAAAATGCACGAATTGTGCTTGTTAACGATTAAAGCCGACTTAGAAAAAGAGCCCACACGGTGGGCTCTATAAATTATGGAACAACAGTTCGAACCTCAGTGTTACCATCGCTTCTTGATACCTTTCTACGTCAGGCTCTTCCTTCCAGTTGTACTCTGGGCGAATTTCGTAATAGAGCCAATCACGCCAAATATTTTGTCGATAGCTGATGGCAATCCGCGTATTTTCCAAATAATGATAGGGACGATTTGTACCTGAGATGCTTGCTTGGTAGTTGATGGCTTGTTTATCAGAAATATGCTGGAACAATGTTACACCACTGCCTAAGTTCCAGCCTTTGATATCGTCTTCGTAAGTGGCCAAATTTGTCCAACGTAAGAGAAACGTTGGATTCAATGAATGGTCAATGTCTAATTGAGTCGATTCACCCGTCAGGCGCTTTTTCTGGTATATCTTCTGGGTAATCCGCGCTAGCGTGTCATCCGAAAAGGGATAAGTATAGCGATATCGGGCCTCGATAACGGGTCTGGCGGTCACTTTGATATTAAAGCTCTGCTTCGCTTCACTATACCAGTCATAACGTAGGCCTAACGTTTCTTCTGCATCTGAGCGTGTGGAAGGTAATAGCTCAGTAAGGTCGTCTTTCTCATCGGATTCAAAAACAAGCTTGAGTCGTTTCGTTGCCTTAGGTAAATGCAGACGAAAACGAAGTTTAGTTTTAAATTGATACCCTTCATTTTCCATATATGAAAAATCGTTATACCAACGGACGACAGTTCCTGCTCGACCATCTTCATCGGCCCGTTCATCAACAAAAAAATTATCAAACCAAAGAGCGGGTTGGCAAAACTTAGTATTAAGGTAGTGAAAGGCTTTATCAAGGAGATGCGATTGGTCCTGTTGACTGTGGCATAGATCT
This sequence comes from Vibrio sp. TRT 17S01, assembly GCF_050113695.1. Classification (NCBI taxonomy): domain Bacteria; kingdom Pseudomonadati; phylum Pseudomonadota; class Gammaproteobacteria; order Vibrionales; family Vibrionaceae; genus Vibrio; species Vibrio sp. TRT 17S01. The sequence continues at coordinate 143,120 of NZ_JBNJOG010000003.1, forward strand.
GTTTCGTTTAGTGCGTTCGAAGCATTGTTAGCCCAAGTCGAGGTAGCGTACATACCAACAAATAAAATGGAGAGGGATACAACAGAAGTGTGCATAGGGGAGACCACCATCCTTGGTGACAACTGAATCATATAAACAACGATAACTTAAATAACACAATAAGTTGTCGATAAACCTTTATTTTTGGGATGCGTCATTCTGTTGCTCATGGATTTTCGCGTATTGATGGAGCAACTCGGTTAGCTCTTTCGTCCAAGCAAACGCATCTTTTGGTGCTTTTTTGATGATGAATTCCACATGATTGCAATGTGTTTCAAGTGGGATTGTGTTTACAAGATGGAAAGATACGGCATAAAAATGCCACAACAACAATCGCGTCATACGCAGTGTATTTTGCTGCGCATTTTCTGATCCTGAAAACAGAGCAGGAACTTCGCCCAGCGCAATAGCTGTCATGCGCAACATGGCATCAAATTGAGCTGCCTGATATCGCTCCTCATTGGCAACTTCCTCTTGCTCGAAGGTAAATAACTCAGACATCGACTCTTCAGGGATCAAGCGATGAATTAATCGCATGCTCAGTGTTTCTAGTTCTTCAGGCGATGCTTGTTTTAACGAGGCGTATGTGTAGTCGCGTTCCATTGGTGTATTTCTGTGACGGAAAGGGGAGGCATATTGTAGAGAAGTGCAGAAAAATTACCACTTCAACGATTAATTGGATGTTTGCAACCTTGGCTGTAACTTGAGCCTAGGGTGAATAATTCAAGAGCTAACGTTAGATAAAAAATCACTAACACTTGATGATTGATAGATTTGATAATTAGCTGAATTAAATAAAAAATCCCCCCAGCAAGCTGAGGGGAAAGAATTGGTACTAAGTGTATTATATGGTTACTACTTGACGTTGTTAGGAATCAACTTGTAGTACGTTAGTTTGCGTTCTTGTAATTTAGCGTCCAAGGAAAAAAACCACAAACTAAATCAGGGATTTGCTTCAAGTTGTAGCTTTAACTGTGATCTTAATTCATAGTTTAAAGATGATTTTTTAGTAAAAAAGTGATCTGTTAATAGTCAATTTATGCGCATCTTAATTATGAGACTTGATTTTTTTTGTTCAAACTATAACCGCTTGAACGTTTGCGTTAAAAAATGTGATGAATCTCTCTCTTTCTTCGTTATACTTTCCGCCCGGTTAAGAGTCTGACTCTGCCAATACAAGCCGTCACAGGGAATAGTGAATGACCCCACGGACCGGACCAGCTAAATTTCTCTGCTTGTATAAGGTGATCATAAGTGAATATTTTATTCGGATTAATCGGTGTTGCTACCTTGCTTTTGTGTGCGGTGCTGTTGTCGGAAAGCCGTCAATCCATCAATTGGAAAACAGTGTCTCGTGCATTACTACTCCAAGTGGGATTTGCCGCTATCGTGCTTTACTTCCCATGGGGACAAGCTGCTTTAACTAGCTTAAGTAGTGGCGTTTCTAGCTTATTGGGATTTGCTGATGAAGGTATCGGCTTTTTATTTGGCGATTTAGCTAATACTGGTTTTATCTTTGCCGTTCGTGTCCTGCCAATTATTATCTTCTTCAGTGCACTTATCTCCGCCCTTTATTACTTGGGCATTATGCAAAAAGTGATTGCGTTTATTGGCGGTGGAATCCAAAAGTTCCTTGGTACAAGTAAAGCGGAATCTTTGGTTGCAACGGGTAATATCTTCCTTTCTCAAGGTGAGTCTCCACTTTTAGTTCGTCCTTTTCTCTCCCGAATGACTCGTTCTGAGCTGTTTGCTGTAATGGCGGGTGGCATGGCATCTGTTGCTGGTAGTGTTCTTGGTGGATATGCGGGCTTAGGTGTTGAATTAAAATACCTGATCGCAGCAAGCTTTATGGCGGCACCCGGAAGCTTGATGATGGCAAAAATCATCGTACCAGAACGTGATACACCGATTGATCAATCAGATATTGAGATGGATAAAGCACAAGAAAGTAACGTTATTGATGCGTTAGCAAGCGGTGCGATGAACGGTATGAAAGTAGCCGTTGCTGTTGGTACGATGCTAATTGCATTTGTGAGTGTGATTGCCATGGTCAACACGGGCTTAGAAAGCTTCGGAGAGGTTGCTGGATTTAGCGGTATTACCTTACAAGCACTATTTGGCTACTTGTTCTCTCCATTAGCATGGGTAATCGGTGTTCCAACAAATGAAATGTTGATGGCTGGTTCATACATTGGCCAAAAAATCGTAATGAACGAATTTGTTGCTTTTATTGATTTTGTTGAGCACAAAGCCATGTTGTCAGAACACACGCAAGTTATTGTTACGTTTGCGTTGTGCGGTTTTGCAAATATTGGTTCAATTGCAATTCAGCTTGGCTCAATTGGTGTGATTGCACCTGAACGTCGTGCCGAAGTGGCAAACCTAGGGATAAAAGCGGTTTTAGCTGGTACGTTAGCGAACCTGATGAGTGCCTGCTTAGCGGGTATCTTTATTCTGCTTTAAGCCAAGTATCAAAAACTATTCAAGACAAATGCCCGAAGCTATTCGGGCATTTTTGTATCAATCATTTTAATAGTGATGAGCTTTGGCGTTGGTTGAGGTTTATTCATATTAAGCGTCATACGCCAGTGATTGCCTAAAAGATGATTTATAGCAAAAAAAATCAATATTTAAGGCGTAGTATGATCTGACAGTCATACAAAATATTTAAACCCAAAATGGGTTGTCTTGATATCTGAGAGATTGTTATGAATAACCTTGTTACCCGCTTTCTGCATTACGTTACCTTTGATACCCAATCCAAACCTTCAAAAACATGTTGTCCTAGCTCTAAAGGGCAAATGGTCTTTGCTGAATATCTAAAAGATGAACTAATCGCACTTGGTTTAAGTGATGTTAGTTTGGATGATAACGGTTACCTCATGGCGCGTTTACCTTCGAATGTAGACTATGACGTACCGCCCATTGGTTTCGTTGCTCATATGGATACGGCGCCTGATGCATCAGGTAAGCATGTAAAACCACAAATTGTTGAAGATTACCAAGGTGGTGATATCGCATTGGGGAAAGGGGACGAAGTCCTATCACCGATACAATATCCCGATCTACACAAGTTGCATGGATATAACCTGATCACGACAGATGGTACAACACTACTTGGCGCAGATAACAAAGCCGGAATTGCAGAGATCATAACTGCAATTGTAACCTTAATTGAAACGCCGTCGATTCCTCATGGTGAAATCTGTATTGGCTTTACGCCTGACGAAGAGATCGGTCGTGGAGCGAATTTGTTCAATGTAGAAAAGTTTGGTGCGAAATGGGCATATACCATTGATGGAGGCCCTGTTGGCGAACTTGAATATGAGAACTTCAACGCGACCAGTGCAGATGTTATTTGTCATGGAACCAATGTTCACCCTGGTACGGCAAAAGGAAAAATGGTGAATGCGATGAATATCGCTGCCCAATTCCAGTTAATGATGCCAGCGCAAGAAACGCCTGAATGCACTGAAGGGTATGAAGGGTTTTATCATTTAAAATCAGCCGAGATGTCAGTGGCTAAAAGTGAGTTGGGTTATATCATTCGAGATTTCGAGCGTGATGGCTTAGAAGCACGTAAAGCCTTTATGCAGCAAAAAGTGGATGAACTGAATGCTCAATTAGAAAAAGGGCGGGTAGAGCTGCGTTTAACCGACAGCTACTTCAACATGAAAGAAATGGTTGAGCCACATCCTCAGGTGATTGAGTTAGCCAAACAGGCGATGGAATCATGTGATGTCGAGCCAATGATTAAGCCGATTCGTGGTGGTACAGATGGGGCAAGATTGTCATTTATGGGGTTACCATGTCCAAATATTTTCACTGGCGGTTACAATTTCCACGGTATTCATGAGTTTATTACAATTGAAGGCATGGAAAAGGCAGTGGACGTAATTGTGAAGCTGTCAGAAAAAACAGCATTAAACTTCAAATAAATACAACCAATTCACCTGATAAATTACAACTTTTCGTGTACATTTGAGTCATAAATAAGTTTGACGAGAGTGCATCAGCGTGAAGACTGTTTTTTTAATCCTTTCACACCTTATTTTTGGTGCCTTGGGCTTTGCGTTAGGAATATACGCATTGCCCATTCTTACTCAACCAACCTCACCCTCTATGGCAATCATAGAGCAGGTCAACCACGAAGCTTTATACACAGGATCATTTCAACGAGATCGAACCGATAGTGATTTCCTCCATTGGGGAGTCGGTTCTGTTGCGATAAGCAAGAACAATATTGCGTTTGTCGGTGAATTAGCACCTGGCCCGGACTACAAACTCTATTTATCCCCTGTATTTATTGAAACAGAGCAGTCGTTTGCTGCAAATAAAGATCAAATGGTACGCATTGGCGACGTGAAAACGTTTGACCGTTTTACACTGCCAGTAGATGAAGAGGTGAATGTATCCAATTACAACACCATTGTTATTTGGTGTGAGACATTTGGTGAGTTTATTTCTTCGGCTCGTTACAAATAAAGCATTAAGTTCAACATTATCCATAGTAAAAAATGGTGCTTCTTAATGGTGCTACATTTTTGACACAGCAGTGACAATAATATGGCTGTTGCATAGATAATGCGACATTGATCCATATTTGTCATCTCCCCCTGACAATTCAGAGCAAAAATTAACCTTAAAAAATCAAAGCGTTATCAAGCAGGAAACAGTAGTGAGTCTAAGAAAAACAGTAAACCGTGTATTGTCTCTTATGTTCGTTTGTCTGATCTTTTTAGCTTCTGCGGCACAGGCAGCGGGAGAATTGGTGGTTGAAGTATCACCTCGGACAATGCAGTACGAAAGTGGTAAGGAGATCACCTACACGGTGACCGTCCAAAATACAACCACATCACGATATACCGATATTTCTGTTCAAGATTTACTCTGGGATACGACTGCCACGACGGAATCTGGATCTGCTAAAACATTTTCTGAACTGGCGATCACTTCTAGTCACAGTTGGGGATCGGATGCGGGTTCTTACCCAGACAATAACACCAACTTAAAAGCAACAGGAGTGACGTTAGCACCTCTTGGAAAGGTGACCTACACCTTTGTTGGAAAAGTTTCTGATGAAATCACGGGATCATTTGAGCTCAATACGACAAAGGTGACTGCAGATATCGATGGAGATGGAGTAGGGGAGTTGTTTGTTCCTTCTACGTTTGCCACTTATACTCCTGTACCTTACTCCTACTCAGTCGACCTATCTGTTGATAAAGCTCAGTATCAGATCAATCAAACGCTAGTTTATACGCTTAGAGTCACTAATACTGGCAGTTATGCTGTACGTGGCCTTGATATTTCCCAGCCATTTGCTTCCCTTGTTGCAGAAAACAGTGACGGGGTAAACATCGCAACATTTAGTGATGTTGCCATTGTTGGTAGCAAAACGGGCTCTGAAAGTGAGCTTGGTAACTATAGTGCCGGGGGAGATCTGTCGGTAACAGATGCCATGATAGGTCTTGGCGGAACGTTAACTTATACCATTACGGTGAAAGTGAGTGATGGGTTAGTTGGGGATATTATTACTTCGGCAAGTGCGCATACAAAAGATGGTGATGTGAGTTCTAATGTGATCACGACGCCTCCTATTGATGCCTCAGTTTCAATTTCACAACAGATAAATCATTCGCAGCCATACCTTATTAATGGTGAACGAGTGTTTACGGTGAAAGTTGAAAACACGGGGTTGGGAATTGCCCATGATTATCATGTTAAACACAATATTGCCTCTTTAGAGTCTCGCTTAGGTTTAGGCAACAACTTACAACCAGCATTTAATCATGAGGATGTTTCTGGCAATTTATTTGTCAGTTGGAAAATCAAAGTCATTGACTCAGGAGCCAATACAACGTCTGCCTATTTAACTGCAGGTGAGCAAAGCAATATAGATTTTGATGACACAGTATCGATTTATCCGGGCGAGTCGATTACTTATGAAATTCTAGCAACTCTCTCTCAAGTCGCGATTGGCAATATTCAAGGTGCCAATGCCGCGTTATTTGATAACAACGGCAAGTTTATTGAAGATGCTCAGATTTCAGACAGTATTCCCGCTGAAAAAGTACTGAATGTCGAAGACCCAGAGATCAAACTTAAGAAAACGACAAACGCTTCCCAATATACTCCAGGGAATGAAGTTATCTACGATATCTATGTTTCGAATAGCTCTTCAAAGTACTTTGCCAATAACTTGGCAGTGATTGATGACATGACCTGTATTCAGACAGAGCAAGCGGGTGGAGCTGGTCCGGGGCAAGCTTTCTCTGAGTGGAAACTGGACGTGGTGTCTGGTGAAGATGCTTTGGGTTCTGATCCCGGAACGTATAACTATGGTACTTGGTTAACTTCTCCAGTGACAGTGTCACCCGATATTGCTCCGGGTAAAGAAATCCACTACAAACTCACCGCCAAAGTAAGTGATACCAGCGTTGGACTGATTTTGGATAATAATCCAGCGTGCTCTGATAACATTACTGAAGATGGCTCTGGTATCCAAATGCCAGAAGATAACTTACGTGCAAGTAAGGATGTCGACACGCGCTATTATTCTTCTGGAGATACTCTCACTTACACTATCCGCATTGACAATGATGGGGATGGCTACGCGAACCAAGTTCGAGTTGTTGATGACGTTTCTAAGGTTGAAACGGTCGATATTCATGGATCATCCATCAATGCATTTCGTAGCTGGACGATTACAGCGCAAGCGTTTCATGCAGACGGTACTGTTGCTACGTCAACGGATACTGGTGTTTCGGGTTCGATCACGAGCCCAGACATTCTTGATGTAGAAGCAACCATTGAACCTCATAGTTACATTGTTTACACCATTCAGGCACAAACAGAGCCATTAGCTAACGGGCACATTCAAAATAGTGTGACGGTGGATGATACGGTTTATGCTGACCGCGGTTCCGATCCCAAAGACTTTTCTATTGCTCTCAATAAAACAGTGAAAACCAACACTGACACTGGTTTTCATGGTGACAAAACCAGCTACTCAAAATTAGAGAATGAGATTTCGTACCAGCTACATGTGAAGAATGAGAAAGGGAATGGTTTTGCTACCAATGTAAAGGTCAAAGATGCTATTTCATCGATTCAAGCAGGCATATTGGAGCCGGACAGTCAAAGTAAGCCAGTCTTCAAGTCTTGGACGATTTCTGCGGAAATTATTTCAGACAATTCGTTGCTAAATGGCAATGCAACATACACGGATGTTGGTACGTTTTCGGATAACGCAGATTTAGATACCGTCGCTCAAATTCCACCAAACGTAGAGGTTGTCTACACCATTATTGGTCAAATTGATCGTAGCAATGAAGATGAAATCATCTACAAGAAGATTGAGAACACGGCAACAGTAGAAACACCGGATTCAGATTCACAAAGTGAGACGTCAGATCGTGTTGTCGTCTATCCAAAAGAACCCAACGTAGTTGTTATTAAAACAACGCCGGATGAAGCGTTGATTCCGGGCCAATGGGTGACGTTTGACATCACCGTGTATAACCGTGGTGCCGGTTATGCGAATGAAGTGTCTGTTAATGATGACATTATTGGATTGGATGCTTTTTCAAAGTGGACAATCACATCTAATACGGATGATAACAATACGCCCCATAAAACAGGCAGTTATGCAGGTTCGAAGTCAAATTATCCCGATAACGGTAACATCAATACCAAAATTGATATTGACCCCAAAACTCCCGAAGGCATGGGTTTTGTTAGCTATACCGTATACGGCTTAGTGAAAAACGATTATGCCAAGCCTGAGATCGCAAACACGGTAGAAATACATGACCCAGTGAATGACCTTGATCAATCTGCATCGGCTGAGATTGGCGGTTCTGGTCTAGATTCATTGAATGTCTCTATTCTTAAAACAGCAGATGTGAACCATTTTGTCCCGGGTCAGTTTGTCGAATACAGCATTATCTTGCTAAACAACAGCCCAAGTGTGGCGGCCAAGTTAAAAGTTGTTGACCCGCTTACCGCGATTAAGTCTGTTTTAGCCAATAAAAAGGACAACCATTTCGCAGACTTTGAAGATCAGTCTCCATTCGAATATTGGCAATTTGACTACGGTGATGGTGCTGGGTGGCATGGCAAAACAAATGAAGATCTGATCTATCCTGAAGGTGATAAAACGCAAACATTCTCTCTAGCAGGGGGAGCGCAGCGAGTCCTAAAAATTAGGGCAAAAATCAAGGACAACGTCATTGGTTCGCGTAATGCGGGTGGCATTCTCGAGCAAAAGATTGCCAACGATGCGTATGTCTATAGAGAGTTTGGCTATGTGAGTCAAAAGTCACACGTTTCCCATCATGAAATGGAAAAAGCCCAAAATGGCGCTGATGTGGATAGAAAACTCTATGTTAATGGTAAAGAAAGCCGTTACTACGCACCGGGTGATACTTTGAAATATACCGTCAAAGTGTCTTCGCAAACGGGGTATGAAAATAATCATCGCGTGACAGAAGACATCAAAGGCGTTCAAGTTCAGCTTCTAGATGGCAGCAAAGCGAATCCATTTAACGATACTTTCACCGTTGCTGTGGAGCGAGAAAATGACAATGGTGGCGACGGAACCACGGATGGCAAGCTCGATGGAACGGTTGCTAACAATACGAACATTGACACTACTATTGACGTAGCTGGAAAAGACTATGTGTTGTACACGGTTGAAGGCGTTGTACGTGAAGATGCTACCGGAGATATCACTATTGGTGGTATTACGGTTAATCCATATGAGTATCATCTGAAGTTTAGTAAAACGGTTGATCAAAAGAACTATGAGCCGGGTCAGAATTTGGTATATCACCTGACCGTAAGTAATGATGGGAAAGGAAATGCCTATCAGATTGCGCTCGTTGATAGAATTTCAAGCATAAAGACCGAGTTGCTAGATGGTTCTACGGGTTTTGCTTTTAATTCTGGTTGGACGATTGAGCCGGCAGTCGTTGGTGGTAGTAAATGGGCTCAAGTCGATCTCGATGGCACTATTGAGAACAACAAAGATATTGATACACATATTTCTGTTCCGGCTGGTGAAACCATCGATTACAAAATCACCGCCAAAGTAAATTCACAAGCTGTAGGTAGTATTGTTAATCTGCTTTCTGTTGATGGAGATACGGTTAGTGCTGAAACCAAACCGAATACCCAGAAGTTTGATTTCGAAAAACATGTCACTAAGTACCTTGATAAAGATGGCGTGACAGAACTTTCAGGTGGCTACACGCCGGGCGGTTATGTGGTCTATCAGATTGATCTTAAAAATAAAAACAACGTCCACTTAAAAAACATTTCGATTAAAGATGATATCTCGGGGATCACGACCGATTACTTTGACGGCACGACAGGCCCTGCATTTACCAACTGGACAATAAAGTCAGAGGTTGACTCTAGTTCATACAGCTCTGCTGGCGCCGTTAGTGACAACAGTAACATCGATACCCACTTTAACCTTGCAGGTGCCTCATTTGTACCCGATGGCACTTATGTGCGTTACGTCATTACAGCGAAGGTGTCTGATAAAGCGGTAGGCGAGTTCCGAAATAGTGCCGTTGTGGATGGTAGACACACGCTAAATTCTGAGCGCTCAAGCATGTTGCCTGCAGAGTTAAAGAAAAAGCACGCAGCTTATACTGATGCGACGTTTGGCACGTTAAAGAAAAACTACAATCATCTTCCTGAAGAGCAAAAAGTTGTTTACCACCTAAGAATTGATAACCAAGGTAAAGGTACAGAATACAACGCTAACTTACTGGAAGAATTTACTAAGCTGAAAGCCAAAATTGCACAAGACGCAGCTGGTGAAGTGGATAATCAACATGGCATTGTTTATGAACCCGCAACTTGGCAGGTCAGCGTTACTAAGTCTGATGAAATCACCACAAATATCGGCAAATTTGTAGGTGGTGCAAATTTAGATATTGATATTCCAAAGCTCTCTATTGCTGCTGGTGGTTGGATTGATTTTAAGGTCGAATCGCAAATTCGCGATGACGCAATGACAGCTATCACCATCCAACCTAAATACAATGGCACCAGATTTGGTAAATCTCAGATTAACCCAGATAAGTCTAAGCTAGACGTTGCTAAAGAGATTGTTTCCATTGGGGGGCGACCTTATTCCTCTGGTGCGACATACAAACCGGGTGAAGAAGTTGTTTATCGATTTACGGTGGCAAATACAGAACCAGTTTGGCGAGACAATAGCGTCTTGAAAGATCTACTTTCTGCTGTAACGGTGGAAGTGTTAGGTGGTGGTGTTGAACCTGCGTTTTCTCATACGGAAATTACGCATACGATCTCGCAAGGTATTGATAGTGATGTAGATACTTATCTCCCTCGTTATGACACTAACGGTGATTTAGATATTGTTTCAGATATTGCACCGGGTGAAACCATTACTTTCACCATTAAAGGGACGATACGAGATGACGCTCTTGGCGTAATTGCAGCAAACCGTGCGACTGGTGGGCAGCATAGTGTTGATACCGACGAGATACCGCCAGTTGCTCCTAATCTTACCTTTAATAAGGTCGTCACAAACACCACTGCTGACGGCAACCACTGTACGTTCCCGTCATCAACCGGAACCGGGTGTGAGTATAATCCAAGTGGTCAGGTCGAGTATCAAGTTTCGATTGAAAATAACGGTGAGGGCATTGCTAATGACGTCCATGTTGTTGATAAACTGAACGCAATTATGACCTCAACGGGTGCTAAGGCATTCAATAGTATTTCTACTACGATTATTGAACAGCCACCTGCGGATCGTTTTTCCATTACCGGTAACTACCACGGCAACAAGCCGCTCGATGCAACCTTTGATCTCATGTCGGGTGATAAGGTGGTTTTTGCGCTATCTGGTACCGTTGATGATGACGCAACAGGAACCATCACCAACATCGCAAAAGTAAATAATCTCGATTCCAATGAGGTGCTGTTGGCGCAGGGCGATGCTGAAGTCCTAGCGATGAAAATGACGGATACACCAACCTATACCCCAGGTGGTGAAGTACGCTACTCCATGTATATAGCAAATAAAGCCGATACAAACGCAGATGTACAAGTGTTGGATGAGATTTCCAAATTCCAAGTAGAAACTGCAGATGGAAGCATGCAAACTGCCCTCGAAAGTTGGACCATCAGTGCCAATGTCATCAGCAACGTGGGTGCTGCTCACAATGATATATCTGCAATTCCAACCAGCGGCGACATTAATGCTCTGGTCAAACTGGGTGCGGCAACCACCGAACCAACGGTGGTTAAAATCGATGTTGTTGGTAAAGTGCGAGCTGATGCGGTAGGTAAGTTTGGCAATACGTTATACGTGGACGGCAAGCAATATAGCCTACAACAACACTTCATTTATCCGGTTCCCGGTGCGATTTCTGTGGACAAAGAACCGTCTATTTCTCCAGCCGTGTATGCACCCGGCGATGAGATTGGTTTTGATATCGTCGTTGAGAATACCGGAGCAGGCTACGCAAAAAATGTACGCATCGAAGATCTTGTCACAAGTGTACGTGCAGATGCCGTTGGCAGCATAATCTCTGCTCGCGTGTTTGATAAATGGGACCCATCGAAGAGCACTGTCAAGGTTGTAGATGCAGGTAGCAGCAAAACTCATGTTATTTCTGAAACGTCAATGGACGCGACTGACGCTTTCTCTGGTGTCTACAATTTGGCTCCGGGAAGTAAAATTGAACTGCATCTAGTTGGAACCGTGGCCTATAACATTGTTGGCGAGATTCGAAACCAAGTTGATGTAACAGCAGATGATATCGATGCGGCGAGTGATGATGCGATATACCAACCCGTTGATGCGGTGCTGAGTGTGTCGAAAGTCGTAGACAAACCTGTCTATCTGAGTGGTGACACTCTGACTTATACCATTGTTATTACGAATACAACACGAGCTTGGGCGTCTGGTGTTCAAGTCCAAGACTTTGTTAATCGCATCACCGCCGAATCGATTCATGGCGATACAATTTCAGCCTTTGAGTCTGGAAGTATTCAAATTACAGGGCGATCTGATAAGGGCACTTTGCTTCCAACTTCGGTGGATGATTTTATCGATGAAACCATAGATATTGCTCCATCTGACACCATCACGGTCACCATTAGTGGCAAGCTCAAGCAAGAAATTGTTGGTGACGTTACCAATAACGTGAGTGTCGAATTTAATGGTAATACGTTGACTGATGAAGCAGTAAGTTCTTTGTTGGTACCAAATATTACGATTACTAAAACACCAATCGACGAGTACTTTTCACCGGGAACAGTGAATGGATTCAAGATCCTTATTGAAAATAAAGATGCGGCATTTGCGAACGATATTCGATTGGAAGACATCATTACTAATTTGAATGTCGATACAACAGAAGGCAGCCCACAACCAGCTTTCTCCAACTGGTTAGTAACGTATAAAGCGGGTGATCCGGCGACAGAAGTTGACGTATCGACGTATTCTTGGAATCAAGATATTCGCCATACTATCGATTTAGCACCAAACGATACGATTGAATTTACTGTGCGTGGTGAAGTTAACAAGAAAGCCATTGGTATTATTGATAATGAAGCCAAAGCAACCTTTGACGGCAAAGTCCAAACAAGTGCTGCACAGCTAAAACCAAAACCTGCGGTAATTACAATCAGCAAGTCTGCTGATCGTGAGTTCTATCAAGCGGGTCAATTAGCACAATTCAAGGTTCGCATTGCGAATGAAGGGGATGGTTTTGCTGACAATGTGGCCATTCAGGATTTGATGAATGACGTCACAGTCAGCTTGGTCGATGGCTCAACAGGGACTGCCTTTGAATCGTGGGATATTGATACGTATGTCAGCCATCCGCAAACAACGGTTGCGACAATGCCTGATGGTAAGAACCCGAATATTGATACATTGGCAGATATTGCGCCAAATAGTTACATCGAGTTCACTATCCTTGGCACGGTTAACCGTTATGCAACGACGGATATCATTAACCAAGCAAAAGCTAAGTACGCAAGCGAGCCTGAACAGACGGCACACGCGGTGATCAAACATCGCCCAATATCGCTGACTCTTAATAAGTATGTAGGTGAAACTGGCACAGAAACTGAGATGACTTATGAGCCAGGAAAGTCTGCAACATTCCGTGTTGTCTTAGCCAACCAAAATGAAGCATTTGTTGCTGGTATTCATTTAAAAGACCTAATCTCATCGCTCAAAGTCGATACAGTCAATGGGACGTCTGAGCCGATATTTTCTACGTGGTCGATAAAGGTCAACAAAGGCGATGCGCTAACAACTGTCTCGCCGGATCCCTCAGGAAGCGGTAAGGACATCAATGCAACCATCGATTTAGCACCGAATGACACTGTGGAGTTTGTAATCCAAGGTATCGTCAACGGATATGCGATTGGCCGAATTGATAACAAAGTAACCATGTCCGTGAATGCGACCCGTGCTCAGCGCTTTACTGCTGAAGCAAGCTTATTGCCAGAGCCAGATCATGTGGTGATCACTAAAGAGGCGGATGACCCTATCTATGTGGCTGGTGAACAAGCGGTATTCCGCATCAAGCTGTTGAATGACAGTAAAGGATTTGCAAATGATGTACTGCTGCGTGATGCCATGTCCCGTATTAAAGTTCAAACTCAACCGGATTTATCTACGGGTAACCGTGAGGTGGTGAATGCGTTTACTCAGTGGAATGTTGAAGTAAAAAGCAGTGATCCAAGAACGGTGGTTGATGCCGGTTCCTTGGGCGCAAACAGTGATATCAATGCTGCTATGGATATAGCACCGGGTGATACCGTCGAGTTTATTATTACTGGCACGATAGACCCGCGAGCAATGGGTGAAATCGTTAACACCGCACATAAAATTGATGAGTCGGCGACAGCGACAAGTGCGATCTCAAGTCGACGAGCAAATGCGGCTACCAAGCAACAAGCCAGTATTGAAAGTGTGAGCGCAATGATCACACCAAGAGCGGTTCAGCTTGCTGTTGATAAAACGACATCCAAAGGTGAAAACGCTGAATACACCAATGATGATTCAGAGCTAACTTACCTATTACGTGTCAGCAACCTAGGTTCTACCCAAGTGACGGGTGCGCAAATGGTGGATGAGATCAGTAAGCTTACTGGTTCAAACGGCAACCCACTATTCACGTCTTGGAAAGTTAGCATTAAAGAGTGGCCTTCAAACCAGATTAAAGCTGAGTTCACTGATAGGGACTTAAACTTGCCAGAGGGCGGCGTATCACTCGATCTCTTGCCTTATATGGGTAATGGTTATGTCATTGAAGTTAAGGGTGAACTCAACAAAGGGTTGGATGACGATATTACGAACACGTTTAGTGTTACTGACCCTGCGACGGGAAGTACAGCGTCGGATGATGTCACCATTCATGTTAAAAAGTTTGCAGACAACGAAGGTGAATTATCAGTAACCAAAGAGGCGCTGAAAACAGATGCTCAAGTTGGGGACGTGATTGAGTATGAAGTGATCATCCAAAATAATAATGACTCTGAGTTTAAAAACGTCAAGCTCGTCGACCGTTATCCTGCAGGCTTCGAGTATGTCTCAGGTTCGACGGAGATAACCAACAGTGGCCCTGACGGTGCTTTTGATACGGGCGATGACGTTGTGAGTACTGAAGAACCCGCAGTGACCAACTCACTTACGTTCAACATTGGTGACATGCAAGCCTACGGAACACCGGAAAAAACCATCACGGAACAAGTCCGTGTGCGTTATCTGCTGCGTGTTAGCGTGGGTGCGACGTTTGGCAAGTATGTAAACACTGCTGTTGCAATGGCGCCACCAGAAGGTCAAAGCTCGGGCGCATTAGAGCCAAAATCTAAAACTGCATCAGCAACGGTGGAAGTGGTCCCTGATAAGGTGTTTGATACAGCCTCGATCATTGGCAAAGTCTTTGAAGACCACAATAAAGATGGATTCCAAGCCGACGCCACCGCATCTAATATCAACGTGCAAGCGTATGTTGCACAAGCTGACTACGTACCGAACTCAACCGTGATTGTTAAGGATGGCAAAGAACGCACTATCAAGGATTTAGCCTTTAAAGCTAAATATCATCTTGGTCATGTCTATGGCTTAGAGCAACAGTTAGAACAGCAAGCGTTTAGCTATCTGCATGGAAAAAATAAAACGGTGCGGCGAATGGACTCTCCTCTTGTAGCTGGCGTGGAAGTAGACGAGTTGATGGGAATTTCGTCGAATCGAACTTTACCTGAAAGCAACCAAGTAGCGTTCCAACTTAAGACGCGCTCTCGTCATGGTTTTGATGTGGTCGTGACCACAGATTCGGGTACACGCATCGAATTCGATGCTGAGGGACATATTAAAACAAACTACAGTGGTGATCGTGCATCAGGACTCTCTGCTGAGAACTTAAATATCACGCGTAATCTATATAAAGATGGCGATCAGTTCCTTTGGGAAATCATCATTGAGAACAAGGGGATCTATGAAGATGGTATTCCTGGAGTTCGTTTATTAACCGTTGAAGGCATTGTGATTGAGACGGATCAATATGGCCGTTACCACGTTCCGGATCAGTGGGTGCTTGATAAGAAAGGTAAACAGTTCCTAATAAAAGTGGATACGGACTCTTTGCCAACCGGTATGAAAGTGATCAGCGAAAACCCGAAAGTGCAGCGTATTTCGCCAAACCAGTTAACCAAATTTAACTTTAGCGTTTCGGTCGAAGAAATCGAACAACCGTAATAATAACAATGACAAGGGCTCATGAAACATGAGCCTAAACTCGGTAAGTATTTATGAAAACGTTTAAAAAGACTCAACTAGCAGTGTGTGTATTGGCAGCGTTACCTGTGGCGGCGCTGGCTAAAGATACGAGTAAACTTGAAAAGCTTGATACTGATTCAACGAACATCGAAGTGATGCCTCATAAGCAAGAGGATAGCTCGCGTATCTATCTCGAAGAAGGGGCGATATGGGCCAGTCGTGATATTACCCGTTTTAATCCGGTTATGGATGTGAGCGTTGGCGATGAGTTGGAAGTGGCCGATGGAAAGTTGAATGATGAAGTTAGCTTTACCATTACCACAAACTACAGTTACTACATTACACGCTATCAGCTTGAAATTTTTCGAGGTGAAGATCGCAGCCTTTCTCAACCATTAACGATCATTACGGGTGAGCAGCTCGCAAACGATTATGACATCAGTTGGGATGGTAGTAGTGATGTCGACTACCGTTTTACTTCGGGTAACCAGCTACAGTTTCGCTTCAAGGCTTGGGATAAAGACGGAAATATGGACGTGACGACCATTGGTGTGATGGATCTAGTGCGTCCAGACTCCGAGGTGGAGCTTGAGCGTAACGAAGGAGAAGAACCCATTGGGCGTAGTTTTGGTAAAGCCAAATTGATGCGTCACAACATTCCAACCAATGCTGGCTTAGCAAAGTTCATGGGAACTGGGTTAAAAGGCGTGGATAAAGTACAAATTGGTGAGGATGAGTTTGAAGTAGAAGATGGTGAATTATACGCAGAACAGTTCCTACCCGCGGACGCTTATCTATTCCCAACCAAAGTGACCTTTGATAATGGCGATGAACGTCGTTATCAATTGTATGTTCGTATCCCCGATACGTACTACGCGCAGGCTGGTCTTGCAGACTTTTACATCGGAAAGAATAAAGTCACGGGCAATACTGGGGCGTTAGGAGTTAACGAACAATATCAAGATGATGTCTACAACCAAGGTCGTTTGGCGTATTTTGGACAAGGTAAATTTGGTGACAAGTTAAGGGTAACCACCCATTTTGATACTAAAGACAGCGATATTAGAGATATGTTTAAGCACCCGTTTGCCGCTGACGATTCGAGTGTGTTTGATATTCTAGAAGATGACGACGAGCTGTATTACGGTGACTATGGTGATGGTGCCAATATTCACAAGGTAGTGAACACTAAAGGCAAGGTGTATCTCGACTTAGAATACGATAAATCGCAGGTGCTTTGGGGGAATTACAACACAGGCTTAACTGGGACGGATAACAACGATTACAACCGTAGCTTGTATGGTTTCAAAGGTGACTATCGTACCCGCTCGACCACCAAGTTTGGTGAAGATCGCTTGAACATTGTGGGCTTCACTGCATCGTCTGACTCATTATTTGCTCATGACGAGTTTTTAGGTACGGGTGGTTCTTTATATTTCCTACGGCATGGTGAAGTTATTCCCGGCAGTGACAAGGTTTATGTCAAAGTCATTAATAAAGACAGCGGGATCTCGGAACGTGAAGTGCCTTTGCAAGAAGGGAAAGATTACGAAATTGATGCGTACCAAGGTCGAATTATTCTGACTCGTCCACTCAATAACATTATTTCAGATAGTTTTGGGAGTGTTATCAATGACGACCCAAGTGACGGGTATGAAAACTATCTGGCTGTTGATTACGAATATGTGCCGCAAGGTAAAGACAGCAAAGACGCTCTAGCCTATGGTGGCCGTGTTAAAGGTTGGTTGAACGATTACATCGGGCTCGGTGGTTCTTATGCAACGGAAGAGCGTGATGCCCAGGATTATGAATCTTATGGTACGGATTTAATCTTGAGGGCAACGGAAGGGACGTATTTGAAAGCGGAATTTGCCCATAGCAAAGGACGCCAAACCGATTCGAATTACGTGTCATTTGATGGCGGTTTAACCTTTACACCAATTGCGACGGATTTAGAACAGCGCGAAGGTGACCTAATACAGGTGAAAGGTGTCGCGAACCTCTATGATATAGCGCCAACAATTTTCTCCGCCGTCGGTAACGATGTAAAAGCTTGGTATAAATCCAAAGATGCTGGTTATAGCTATGCAAGCCAGAGTGACAACCTAGCTCAGGAATCATTTGGTACTGAGCTGCGTTTACAAGCGACGGATCGCATTAGTATTGCGACTCGCTATACATCGATGGAAGAAATAGAACTTGATGGCACGCTTAAAACTGATACCGAACAAGTTGAATTAGAAGGCCAACTTAAAGTCACTGAACATATTAAAATCTCTGCTGCAGGCAAACAGGTCGAAGAGCTCAATCGCGACAGTATCAAAGGTAAAGGTACATTGGCGGGGGTACGGGCTGATTACATATGGGACAGTGACACGAATGTCTATGTAAAAGGTCAAACCACAGTCGATAAAAACGGTGGCTATGAAGATAATGACAGCCTGTCAATTGGTGCTGAAGCGCGACTGTTTGAAGACGTTAAACTCGGTGGGGAATACACCACTGGTGATAGAGGTGATGCCGCTGAAGCAACACTGACATATGATGTGACAGATGATTATTCTACCTACCTGACTTATCAGGACGATAATTATGAAGGGAAGAACAATGTCATTGTTGGTCAACGAGCAGATCTCACATCTAGTGTGGATTTTTACCAAGAAAATCAATTTGTTGATGAGAATAACGGTAAAGGACGCATTGACTCATTCGGATTTGGTTACGACATGACCGATGATGTTGATTTTGGTATTGGTTATCAACAAGGTGAGATTGAGAAAACCAATGAGCTGGGTCAGATGGAAGTGACGGAACGACGGGCCGTTACCTTTACCGCCAACATCGATATTAACGATGTTAACCTCAAACATAAGGCCGAATATCGAGTCGATAAAGGGAATGACAATGTTGACCCAAGCCGCCGACGAATTGATCAGTTTGTTACCACCAACCGATACACGCACTATCTAACCGAAGAATACACCCTGTTTGGTAAATACAATTACTCGAAATCAGTGAGCAAAGACACTGATGAAACTTTAGAGCGATTTATCGAGGCCACGGGTGGCTTGGCTTATCGCCCCATTTATAATGACCGCCTCAACCTATTAAGTCGATACACCTACATTGCCGATCAAGATAACCTTGACCGAGAGGTAGATTATACCGATGAAGAGAGCCATATCGTTGAAATTGAGGGGATCTATTCAGTCAATGCCAAAGTTGATGTGGGAGCGAAATATGCTCATAAAGACAAGAAAGAAGATTTCGAGCGTGCCTCTGGCAATGTAGAAGTGGTTGAAAGCAACATCAATCTTTATGGCGTAAGCACCTCCTACCATGTAATGAAAGATTGGGAAGTCACCGGTGAATATCATTGGAAAACTGACACACTCAATGATGAGCTAGAACATGGCGCTCTTGTGTCGTTCAACAAGCATCTTTCAGACAACTTTAAAGTGGGAGTGGGTTACAACTTCTCTGGCTTTGATGGCAATCTCGTCAATGACGACGATTATGATGCAAAAGGTGTATTTATTAACTTGGTTGGTAAGTTATAAGGGCTTCGTATGAATTTCAGTAAACTGATCCAAAATATCTTGTTGGCGTTTGCCAGTTTAATGTTGTTTGGATGCTCAACCGATACTTACGTAAGTAAAGAAAACATTGATAAGTTTGGCGATCCTAAAGTTGAAAAATTCTTAATCAGAGAATGTATTGTGCCTGAGCGCGATATCCGTATCGCAATGGCATCACACTTTGATTTTGACAAAGCAGAACTCAAGCGAGAAGACAGAGCGTCGATCGATAAACTCATTGAAGGTATTCAAAAGCTTCATGGGCAAATTTCAATCGTAGGGCATACCGACTATCAAGGGAGTGATGCCTATAACGAGAAGTTATCATTACGCAGGGCAGAGGCGGTTAAAGCCTATATGCAAAGTAAGCTTGACGAGACTCGATATGATTGGGAAGTGAAATATTATGGTGAATCGCGCCCGGTGGCATCTGGTAATTCATTAGAAGCGAATGCTCAAAACCGAAGAGCGTATGTACTGTTTGAACAGACTCAAACCCAACAAGAAAATCCTTTCTGTGTTCCTCCGGAACCAGAAAGGAAAGTACTGATGGCGATGACGTCGCATTTTGATTTCGACAAATATGTGTTGCCCCAAGCTGATCTCGCATCATTAAATGAATTTGCTGATAATTTAAAAGGTTTGCAAGGCAGAATACTCATTGCTGGGCACACCGATTTACAGGGTTCGATTAGTTACAATGAAAAGCTTGCAGAGCAAAGAGCCGAATCTGTGTTGCATTATTTACAGTCAAAGCTAGACCCTAGTCAATATGTATGGGAAGTTAAGGCTTTTGGCGAGCTTGATCCTTTGACACAGGAGCAGAGTGAGGATGCGAATGCGCTAAATCGACGTGCTTTTGTGGTGTTTAAGGAAGGCAAGCTGCCAATTGACGTAACTACATCAAAATAAGAATCAAAGGGGCCAATGAGCCCCTTAATCATAACAGGAGTTGGGTATGGAGAAGTTTCAGGCCGTAATCGATTTTCTTCTCACTCATAAATTGGTCTTTACTGCGTTGATTATTTTCCTCATTTGGGGAATTAAGCGCATTACGCTTTCCAAGATTCGAGGCGAGGCTGCTTTCGTTTCAGAAGAGCAGCGCATGTGGATGTCTCGGACCAAAAACGGTGCATTCACTATCACGATTTTAATACTGTTTATTCTATGGCAGTCAGAAATAAATGAATTTGCACTGTCGGTGACTGCGATTGCGGTAGCGATCGTTGTGGCATCGAAAGAAATCATTCTTTGTTTTACCGGGTCAATTCAACGAGCAAGTTCGCGTTCATTTCGTATCGGAGATTGGATTGAGGTAGGGAAATTATGTGGTGAGGTGATTGAGCACAATATGATGGCAACGGTCATACAGGAAATCGATCTGCATCATGGGCAATATCATTACACCGGAAAGACCGCGACATTACCCAATAGCATGTTTTTTACCTACCCGGTGAAAAACCTCAATTTTATGAAACGCTATGTTTACCACAATTTCTCGATTGTGGTGCCAAAATTCGTCAACCTTTACCCACTTGTTCCAGAGATCACGAATAAGATTGAAGAGCATTGCAGTTATTTTATCGATGTCGCAAGACGTTACAACACAATGATAGAGAAGCACGCAGGGGTCGATTTGCCGGGTTCAGAGCCTCATATTCATATTACCAGCGCTTCAACAGGGGAGCAGCAGGTGCACTTTATGATTTTCTGCCCTACGGATAAAGCTGTACACTTAGAGCAATTGATACGGGAAGATTTTATGACGCTTTACGCGGTGGCATTTCCTGAGGAAATATTAAATCCAACGACTTGAAGCGATTCAAATATATAATTCATTTGTTAAAGGCATGTTTAATTAAGCATGCCTTTGTTTTATCTGATATTTAATATGATGAAGAGAGAGAAAAGGGATGATTGCATTGGTCGTGTAGTCGATTGAAATATTCTTCTCGTTTATAGCTTAATATTTCTTTAATTATTTCTTGTTTAGCCGATTCACCAAAATGTGTTGCGTGATATTGGATACGTTCAATATCTGGTGGAGACAGGCGATACACTTCTTTTTGGAGTTTCTGCTGTGCTTCGCTTTTGATGAGGCCTTGAGATTGAAGCAACTGAATAAGTACTTTATCAAATGGGTGATTTCTTTTTGACATAACATCACTACTAGTTTTATTTCATTTTACTTAAATAAAATATTATAAAAAACTTAATTAAATTCAGAGTTCTGTTAGGAATTTGTATTAAATTGGTTTTCTAATAATTGATATTTTAACGAATATTAAAATATATTATTTATTTTAAAAGATGCCATTCATATTAGAAAGTAAAAAAAACTTATAGGCCGATAATTAATTTATCGACACGATAAATTAATTGAATGGACGAAATGAGTGCAAACAGATAATGTGCGCGCGCGTAACCTGAGAGACCATTTTTCCTTAATTACTCAAACATGCTTGTCGTTCGACAAAGAGTAGCAGGGATTCAGTATTATTAAGAATTCACCAAAGAGTGTCACTGAAGGGTCCTCAGGGAGCACCAGTTGGCGCTGTTGAATGATCAACCTATGCAACAAGCATTGAAACTCATGGACTTAGTTTGCGACGGTTTTCGATCAGGCTTTGCCTGAATGTTGTTGGATTATTAAGTCATAAATGAACATAAAACCTGTTTACTTCTTTCTTACGAAAGTATCTGAAAACGCGTACCTAAATGGTCTATGTAACGTTTTCGTTATGCTTCTACCGGTCTCTTTAATGTCGGCATTTACCATGCTGCTTGGCAACGGTGCAATGCTGCTGGGGCTTGACGGTGTCTCAGAGTTCCTGATTAACACCAGTGGGCTGACCTGGAAACTATTTCCATTTTTGCTGGTTGTTTACTTCTCGAACTTTCTGTCGACGTATCATAAGCTTTCGCGGGCAACGATTATCACTCCAGCTTTGCTGATCTACGTTATCTTGTGTTCTGAGTGGGGATGGTTACATCCGGGAACGGTGAGTCCAACGAACTATCCGTTAGCCATCATAGTGCCGCTTTTGGTGTGTTTCTCTGTAAGGTTTATGCACCGCCATAAACTGTTTTTAGAGTCAGAATTACCCAACGTTGTCGATCAGTCGCTGAATCTTGTTGGTGCGACGATCTTGTTGGTGGTTTTCTATTCTTTGGTCGGTTATGCCGTGAAAGAGTCGGTTGATGTGCTAGGTGGTATTAGCCGGTTGATCCCTGACTTGAATTCGTACGCTTTGTCCGATGCGCTGATTTATGAATTTTTACGTAACTTGTTTTGGTCAATGGGTATCAATGGTCACATCATTTTTTCGCCATATAAATCAGAGTTGTATGAGTTTACGCGTCAAAGCTATGAATTACATGAAACGATGGGGGCTCCATTACCGATCCTCACCAGTAATTTTTATGACATTTATGCAGGTATGGGTGGGGCCGGTAATTGCATGAGCTTAGTGCTCTGCATGTTGTTCTTCACGCGTAATAGAGGCTACCGAACTTTAGCTGCCGCAGTGCTCGTCCTCAGCATTTTTAATATCAATGAACCTATTTTATTTGGCTTACCTGTGATTTTTAACCCGGTGTTAGTCATCCCATTTTTAACGGTTCCGTTAGTGAGCTTGACAGTGGCGTATTTTGCAACGCAACAGGGCTGGGTACATCCGGTGTCAGAAATCATCAGTTGGATGACGCCTCCGCTCGCAAGCGGTTATATTGCAACGGGTCATGATTGGTCTGCGGTTGGGTTGCAAATCATTATTCTGGTGATAGGAATCTTGATCTATTACCCATTTTTTAAGCAGATGGATAAGGTGGTTGGAAGTCATACCGTGTTTTCTAAGGGCATGTCGGATAACTTTTTTAACTATCAAGAATTGGGCAGTAGCCGAAATGTGATGGGGCTGCTACCGCAAATGAGCAGCAACTTGGCGGCGCAGCGTCATGTGAGCGATTTACAGAAAAACGGGGACTTTATCTTGTTTTATCAGCCACAATACGATTGCGGCAAAGACTGCATTGCATCATTGGAGGTGTTGATTCGTCACCGAAGCAACGATGGAGTCATTAGCCCTCCATCTTTCCTCACCAGTTTTGCCAAGCTTGGGTTAAATAGTGAAATGGATATGTGGGTGCTTAAGACAGCCTTGGAAGAAGTGGCACCACTTGCTAAAAATCCAGTCTTCCGGATATCGATAAATATATCGCCAGAGACCTTTCTGGTTCCCGATTTTGCACAAATGGTGATCAAGCTGATTAAAAGGAGCGCTCTGTCGTTTAATCAAGTGGAGTTTGAAATCACCGAAGAGTTGCTCATTCAAGATGAAATAACAACGTGGGCGGTATTTCAAGAACTGCGAAGTTATGGGATAAAAATTGCGTTAGATGATTTTGGATCAGGTTATTCCTCAATTGGTTACTTGAGCAAATTTGAATTTGATAAAGTGAAAATTGACCGCTCTTTGGTTCTCAATCTGAAACGCAAAAATGGCAGAGAAATGTTCCGCTTAACCAGCAAGCTGGTTAAGTTAACGGGAGCAGACATTGTTGTAGAAGGGGTTGAAACACGAGAGGAAGTGGAGTTTATCCTTGAGCAAGGAATTAAACTTATCCAAGGTTACTACTTTTACAAGCCTATGCCATTTGAAGACGTCGTGGCAAATTTGAATTTTTGCTGCTCTGAAGAGGATACAGAATACGAACACTACACGATGTAGTATTGAGCCCACCGTTTGGTGGGCTCTGTGCAGTTAATAAAGTGAAATCATGGCTGTTGGGTGATCCCCATTTTATGTGGATAGCGTTGCTTCATTTTAAGTGCAACGTTAACTAGTGCGATTAACACGGGTACTTCAATCAATGGTCCGATAACGCCAGCAAATGCTTGGTCTGAATTGAGTCCGAACACGGCGATGGCAACCGCTATTGCCAGTTCAAAGTTATTACCAGTAGCAGTGTAAGCGATAGACGCATTTTTATCGTAAGCAATGCCCATTTTCTTGCCAATAAAGAAGCTGGTAAAGAACATCAATACAAAATAAAGTGCGAGAGGGATAGCCACTCGAACAACGTCCATCGGCAATTGCAGGATCATCTCGCCCTTAAGGCTAAACATCAATACAATCGTCGCAAGCAGGGCGATCAGAGTGATTGGTGAGATAGCAGGAATAAAAACCGTGTTGTACCAGTGTTCGCCTTTTAACTTGACCAACCATTTACGGCTTAAATAACCAGCCAGGAATGGAATACCTAGATAAATCGCAACGCTTTCAGCAATGTCTAACATAGAGATATCAACGGTAAATCCTTGATAGCCAAGTAGCGGTGGCAATACCGTAATAAATAACCAAGCCATAAAGCTATAAGTCACAATTTGAAAAGCACTATTTAATGCGACGAGAGCAGCGCCGTATTCTTTATTACCACCACCAATATCGTTCCAGACCAATACCATGGCAATGCATCGAGCAAGCCCTATCAAGATAATACCGACCATGTAACCCGGTTTGTCGGCAAGGAAAGTAATGGCTAAGACAAACATCAGAATTGGGCCGACGATCCAGTTCATAATCAAAGAAAGCGTGATGGCCTTGCGATCTTTAGATACTTCACCTAACAACCCATAATTCACTTTAGCTAAAGGTGGATACATCATCAGAATTAACCCAATGGCTAAAGGAATGTTTGTTGAGCCAGCACTCATGGCTTCGTTCCATTCACTCACTTCAGGGAATAGGGCTCCGATTGCAACACCGATTGCCATTGCGAGGAAAATCCACAATGTGAGGTATTTATCAAGGAAGCTCATATTTGGCTTTGCGTTGTGATTCATAAGGAATCCTTAAAAATGTTCAATTGCTAACTAGTAATCGTTAATCGTCGTTTGGCGATTGTTTAAAAGAAATTAACCACCTATGGTTAGATAGGGCATCAACTGTTAAGAGAAAATGCCGTTAAATAGCGTTAGGTATTGTGATAACTGACCTTGGTTGATTCGGTAACAGGTCTTTGGTGGCATTGGTTCTGTCGTAATAAAGCCAGCCGATTTTAAAATGCGAAGGTGCTCCGATACGGTAGATTGTGCTAAACCTAACTCAGAGACCAAGTCGCTATTTAAGCAACCATCGACTTTGTCTAGGGTGTAGAGAATCTTCAGGATTCGGATACGGGCAGGGTGCGATAGCGCTTTTGACTGAAGAGCAAGTGTTTGTTCATCAAACAAATCTGATTCGCTTGTGCTCAGTGCAGAGTTATTCGTTGCGTTACATTTTGTCATAATAGATAGTTAATCGTCGAAAGGCGATTTATTCTGACCTGATTCCACATGAATAACAAGGAAAATATCGCCTAAAGTATGCATTTAATAATTGTATAATATCAACGGTTAGTTTTATAAATGATACATAAGTGTGGGTTATATTGTCGCGATACCAATAACAAGCAGTATGGCTATGAAAAAACTATTTCTTTTGATGTCCTTATTTATGTTGGGGTGCTCGCAGTCCAACACATCTACGCCGATAGAGGCGGACCCGTTGTGGGCTCAAGGTGAGCTAGATAACGGTTTGAAATATCACATTCGCTCTGTTGATGATGCGCCTGTTTCATTAAGACTTTTTTTCCATATCGGTTCTTTTGAAGAAACAGAGCAGCAACTAGGCTACGCCCACTTTGTTGAGCACATGGCCTTTAATGGTAGCAAACACTTCACCGCGAATGACGTCATCACCTTGTTTGAGAAATCTGGTGCGACATTTGGTGCGGACATCAACGCTCATACTGATTATCACGAAACCGTTTACAAGCTCGATCTTCCTGATAAAACGGATCTAGATACAGCTTTACTTTGGTTTAGAGATATCGCTGACGGTTTAACGTTTCCCGCTGATGAAGTAGAGAAAGAGAAAGGCGTTATTCTTGGCGAATTCCGTCGCCATCGCCCGGAAAACAAGTCACTTGCGGAAAAAGTCTATGAAAAAATGATCGCAGGTAGTGGCTATGAGCATAGAGATCCGATAGGAACCAAAGAGATTGTTGAAACGGCCACCTCCGACTCGTTAAATGCGTTTTACCAACAGTGGTACCAACCCCAGTATGCAGAAATTGTTCTAACGGGTGACATTACCGCTGAGCAAGCAAGGGCAATGATTGCGGAGAAATTCAAAGATTGGCAAGCAACGCACGATGAACCACTGCCGGAAAAGCCAAAGCTGAAGTTAAAAACACAAGATTTTGTCGATGTTGTTAGTGAGTTTGAATCGCCAAGCTTAAGTATCAATATTCACCGTGGTGATGGGGTTACTAACACCCGTTCATCTTTGATCGAATATTGGTTAGATGACATCGCCCAACAGTTGATTGCTCAACGTTTAAATAATGCATTCACAGACGCAGCCATTCCAGCGCAAAGCATATATTCTGAAACCTACTATTCACATGGCGAGCGTTATAGTGTCACTGGTACATCATTTCCAGCAGCCGATAGAGCAGCGGCTCAAGGGTTATTTATCGGGGAATTGGCATCACTAAGAGATCATGGTGTATTTCAAAGTGAAGCGGATGCAATTTTGTCGTACTACCATGAGTTACTCAAGCATGTTGCGTTTGACTGGAGCAAACTCACCGCAGTGGATTTTGCAGAAGAGCGATCAATCTTCTTGTCTGTCAGCCAACTGAACCAGTCTGAAGATGATTATCGTCAAAGCCTAAAACAGCTACTTAATGAAGCAAGTTTGAAGCGACTAAACCAGCAAATACATAGTTTATTGAGTGCAGAAAAGAGCTTTGAGTTAGGGCTGGATGAAAGTGAATCCATGGTTGAGCTACAAAACTCACTGCCTGATTTGAAAGAAAAGTTTGCTCTTGCAGGTGTCATGCCGCTTGCCATGGCGGTCAAAGAATCTGGTTTGAAAGAGCCAGAAAATATGGGTGTTATTGTTTCAAGAAATGATGAAACGGACAATTTTGTGATTTGGAAACTGTCGAATGGCATCGAAGTTTGGTTTCAACAGGACCAAACAGCGGGTGATACTGCAAATGTATTCTTGACCAGTATCGGTGGTAAGGCGGCTCTGGAGCCTGATTTATTTGCCGCTGCTGAGCTGGCGATCCCTGTAGTGACACGCAGTGGTATTGCAAACTATTCAGGTGCGCAGTTTGATTCTTACCTGAGAACCAACAACATCAGCGTGCACCCGTTTATTGGTTTCACTCGTCATGGCATTGAAATTGTCACCCCAAAAGACAAGATCGGTGAGGCATTAAAGGTACTTTATAATATTCATACGGATATTAAGGTAGAACCTAAACAGATAGAAACGGTTAAAAAGGAGTTCTATCAAGATCTTGACCGTTATTACAACTCGCCAGTAGGGCAGTGGAATAGACAGATTAACGCCAATACTTATCAACCACAAAGTCGGCACCATGCATTGACCAATCCTGATCTTGCCTTGGTTACTGATAAGCAAATCCAAGACGTACACACTCAATTGTTTGGAAAGTTACGTAACAATAAGTTGGTGATCATCGCGGATTTAGAGCCCTCTCAGCTGATTCACGTATTACGCACCTATGCTGCGGCAATCAGCTTTGAACCTGCTGATATTCCGAGCTTTAATGTTGCTTATATAGAGTCACCGCAATCACGTATTCAGATGGCAGTAAACAACGAAAAAAGCACTAACTATTTATTGCGAGTAACCAACCGTAGTGCCACGCCGGGCAGTGCAAGGCTGGCATTCGTCGATGATTTGATCCAACGTTTATTGGTAAAAAGACTCGATAGTTATGTGAGAGAAGAGCTTGGACTTGATTATGCTCCCACTGCTTTTTCAGCTAGTCAAGATAGCGAACCAAGCACTGACTGGTTTATTGAAGCTCA
Organism: Vibrio sp. TRT 17S01; assembly: GCF_050113695.1. Classification (NCBI taxonomy): domain Bacteria; kingdom Pseudomonadati; phylum Pseudomonadota; class Gammaproteobacteria; order Vibrionales; family Vibrionaceae; genus Vibrio; species Vibrio sp. TRT 17S01. The sequence goes on from NZ_JBNJOG010000003.1 coordinate 171,423, forward strand.
GGTTGCTCCAAGCGATGTCGTGAAAATTGAAACTGCCATCGACAAAGTAGTGCATACGTTGGGTGATAACATAACTCAGGAAGAACTGAATATCGTTGCTAAGCAATTGGCAATCGCTCTTAGAGGTTTAGAAAACGAAATCGCAGATCGAGGTTGGTTTTATAGCCGTTACCTGATCCACGGTTATGGTATTGATATACTTCAAAATGTTGAGGCATCTTCATACAGCATCACTTTGGACGAAGTGAAGCAGCGGCTTAATGAGGCATTTGGTCAGGATGCGATGTTTGTAAAATATGTATTGAGTCCTGAATAACATTATCGAGAGTCACTAAACCCCAAAAGCCCTCCTATGAACGGAGGGCTTTTTTCTTATTGCTTTAAGCTGAATAATCTTTGAGAAACTGCTTCAATATTGGTAGGCCAGATATGCCATTTTGTTCTGCTTTTAAGCAGTGATATATCGCGGTTTCATGAGCTGCGATGAGAACAAGTGCTTCATCATCTGATGCTTCTTGTGACCATAAACGGTATTTGTTTTCGTAAGGTTCAACCCAGCTGGTTAATGTGTCAATTAACGCGTTATACGGGAGCTCTATCCATTTAGCTGCATCAGCAATGCCTTTGTTTATCATGTCTGCATCATGACGGTTGTAGCTGATGTGATGTTTTTCTAACTCGATTTCTAGTAGATCTGCTGTTCGTATCTCAACATCAACTAAGTGCTGCCAAAACAATGAAGGAGATGCGTGTTGGTAGTGATTAACAAAGTGCGTGAAAAAAGCAATGCCATAGACTTCGCCTTGATAGGCACTGAAGATACGTTGAGTCATAAGGAAGCTCATCAGAACTAAAGGGCTGATGGTAAATGTTTGTGTTAATGAATGGAAGTGATAGTCAGAACGGAGTTTAACGGCGCAATGAAAGATTGTGAGACTAAGTGATAGCGCACTGTTTTATGCTAACAGTAGCTTATTATATAAGGATCAAGGATTTAGTCGCAGTGACTTTCCGTAGTGTGTGGTCACGGGAGTATATGGATGAAACTGATAACCCCTTCGTTTGAATTAGAGGCAGAGTTTAGTGCGTTTTATCATGACTTGTTGCTCAATGATAATGAAAACGCAGAATATTACCAAGACAGTGCCGTGGATTTTGACCATTATGTCCAGCGTTTAATAGACGAATCGCTTGGTCTGCATTTACGTGAAGGGTACGTACCTTGTAGTCACTTCTGGTTGGTGGATGAGTCACAAACAATCATAGGTATTGTCCGTGTTCGACATAATATCGATACCGATTTTCTTGCCCGGGAAGCAGGGCACATTGGTTATTGTGTTGCGCCTGCTTTTCGTCGTAAAGGGCTTGGAACTTTGATGTTAAAACTGGCTTTGTTAGAGGCTCAGAAGCTGGGGATCCAATCCGCTTTATTAACCGCAAATGAGTTTAATATTGGTTCACGAAGGGTGATTGAGGCTAATGGAGGCAAGTTTGATAAGGTGATTCAGGGAGAAGTTATTCGAGATCCCATCGTTCGCTACTGGATCTCCTTATGAGGAAACCTATACAGCCAGCGTTTAACGTTGGCTGTATAGGTTTCTACAATTTGCTCAGAGTACTTGCTGTTTTATCACAGTTAAAACGCCCGCATCGATATTGCTTGGCGCCTTAAATCGAGCGATCTCTTTTACTTTTGGGTGTGCGTTTTCCATCGCATATGAATGATAGCTAGCTTGTAACATCTCTAAGTCATTCAAATAGTCACCAAAGCTCATGGTTTCTTCATAGGAAAAGCCTAACGTATTTTGCAAATGCGCTATGGCTGCGCCTTTTGACGCTTTAGCGTTCATGACATCAAGCCAAATTTTTGCGCTGACAACCACTTGATGACTGTTGCCAAACTGTTGGCTGAACGAAGGGTAAACTAACGCTTCAGTTCCATCAAAATGACAAATCGCGACTTTGATGAAAGTGTCTTCAACAGAGAGCAAATCTTCAACGTATTGACAGCGCTTGTAATATTTACTGAATTCAGCCAGCGCTTTAGGATCTTGTGTTTCAATATAGGCTGAGTTTTTTCCGCAAAGCACAATGTACGCATCAGGGATAGCTCTGGCTTGTTCAACGATGTTTATAATTTCTTCTTTACTAATCGAACAACTGTAAAGCTCCTCGCCTTTATGCATTACCAATGTGCCATTTTCGGCAATAAACATCATGCGATCTTTTATCGGTTCAAAGGTGTCGATGAGGCTGTAATACTGTCGACCAGAAGCAGCGGCAAAGATAACGTTGTTTTGCTCTAATTGTTGGTGGAGGTTAAAAAACTCAGGGTTTAACTGGCTGTTCTCATCGAGTAGGGTTCCGTCCATATCGGCGGCGATAAATTTTATATTGGGCTGTGACATGAAATAGATACTTATTTTATTATGTTGAATTGTGACAGGTGCGTTGTGCTGCAGTCATACTCCGTTAAAGTACAACAATTCTTCGATTTCTCAACCATTATCTAAGCGAATATTTTGAATGTCTCACCTGCATCGTAGCGGTGAATTAATGATGCTGCGAATGTCGAAACTCATCGTTGCGAATAAAGTATTCTATTTGCTTTGGTACAAAGGAGCTGTAAATAATGCTGGTATGAGTTTGTGGGATTTCTAAGTGATCTGTCATGCCATCAATTTTTGTTTCTTCAATGGTTACAGTACCATCAGAAAGATCATTACCATCCATCATTAGTAAGGCTCTTGCCCCAAATGGTACCGTTCCAGCAATGCTGCCAAGCTTTTGTGGATAAATCCATTTGTCTTCATGTGTTGTTAAACCATGTTCTGGAGAGTTTCCAAGCATGGCACCAAACCCCAGATCTTGTATCCGTTTAACAATGGAAGCCCCCTGAAGCGGGGAGCCCAACGCAATAACATGAGAAATATGCTTAGCAGTTGGCTTCCGTGCAGCAAGATAATACTTAATCATTAAACCACCAAGACTGTGGCCTACCAACACGTTAGTTTCAGTTTGGCTCAACGCTGTGTCTATGGCATCAAAAACTTTATGTTCATTAATAGCGAGAGTGTTATAGGTGAGTACTTTGGTTTGGTAACCTAGCTTGCGAAGTTTTTGGCTGAGTGGATGCATCACTAGCCCGTGCATATATAGGCCATGGAGAATGATGATTTTCATTACTGCCTCCTTCCCAAATAAGTGAACGCTTCTCCAAGGAACACGTTAAGCTTTGTTAAAGTGCTTTTGGATACAAATACCGTATTGAAAATGCAGAAAAAGAGCAATGGAAAAAGTGTCAAATTTTGCCCTGATTCCATTGCTTAGACTGAGTTTTATATTGCGGGTTAAATAAATATTTTACCGTGAGAGTAGAGCACCGCATCACCTGAGATTAAAACTCGCTCTTCAAGTAAATGACAGTATAAGACGCCGCCACGCTTTGACGCTTGGAAGGCTTTCAGGTTGGATTTGTTGAGCTGCTCTCCCCAGTAAGGGGCAAGTCCGGCATGAATTGAGCCCGTTACAGGATCTTCATCTCCACCATTGGCAGGCCAGAAATAACGAGAAACAAAATCAAAGCCAGTTTCAGAAGGAGCACTCACGACTACATCATAGGGAGCCAGTTTTTTTAGCTGTTCACTGTTGGTTTGGATGCTCTTCACCTGCTGCTCATTTTCATAAATAGCGAAATAAGCTTGCGAGCTTTTTAGTACCTTTACCGGAGCGATGGAAAGTCCTTCCAGAAGTTCGACTGGTGGTTGTGCCACATGTTCAGGCTTACGGTTAGGAAAGCTCATATGTATACGGCTGTCCGGTGTCTGTTCTACCGTCAATACACCAACAGAAGCAGTGTCAAAGGTGATTTGCTGGCTGGCATCAAAGTGCTTAAACAAAACAAACGCAGCAGCCAAAGTTGCATGACCGCAGAAATCGACTTCGGTTAATGGTGAAAACCAACGAATCTGATATTCATCATGACCTAATTGCTTTACAAAAGCGGTTTCAGAGAGGTTATTTTCTGCTGCAATATTTTGCATTAATTCATCGCTTAACCAGTCTGCTACGGGAATGACTGCTGCTGAGTTTCCTGAAAACTTCTGGTTGGTGAATGCGTCGCACACAAATATTTCTAGTTCCATTTCAGCTCCTTTGAGTTGTGATGCCACAAACATATGAGTTTTTATGCATTTTATAAGTGATAAAATGTAACGATGCGAAGCATGTTGCCCAAACTGACGATGAAAGAGGATTTCAAGTAAATTCAGGCCCCAAAGCATAGAGCCTAAATTTAAAAGAATGGGCTATTTTGCAGTAGATACTTCATCAACCAAATACAATATTGATTGGTAAGGCACACCACTGTGGTGAGATAAGCCAATTTCACACGTGCGACTGTTACTAAAACCACGCTTACAGTGTGACGGGACTTGAGATTTCAATGGATGCACCGCCGCTTCATTTAACTCTGGTGTGGTAAACCCTTTGTCACCAGCCCAGCCACAACATTGGATGTGTTCTGGAACAATCACCTCAGACACACACGCTTGTGCCAACTTCAACATGTCGTTTTCCAATCCCATTCTTCGTGAGCTACACGTGACATGAAGCATGACGGTTTCTTGCTGTGGTGTGATCTCCAAATGTTCGAGCAAAAATTGGCTGACAAAACCTGTTGGTTCATAAATTTTGATTGGTTTACTAAATTGCTCAATACTGCGTTTCGCACATGGGCTGGTGTCCATCAATACAGGAAGTTGGCCTTGTAAAGTCGCATGCCAGAGCAGTTCTTCGAGTTGCTGAGATTTGCGCTTCGCAATGTCGTTCATTCCTTTGCTGTCATAGGGCATTCCACAACATTGTTCTGTGAGTTGATTAGGAATAATAACGTGGTATCCGGCTTTCTCCAGTAACGAAAGAGTCACTTCTGTCAATGGCCGTTGATCGGCGGCACTCACTTGTTGTCCCATATTCCGGCTAGCGCAAGAAGGAAGGTAAACAACACGTTTTTCTTGAGTGTGGTTTGTGATGATTTCCGGCTTATGAGTATTGGCTTGTGGCATCTCTGCAAGCCAGAAAGGCGTTGCACCTTTAGTTAAGGTTCGTAACCCATTGGTGAGTTTACCGACATTGTTTTCCCCCAAGACTTTAACGGCCAGTTGATTGGATTTTAAGCCGGCGCGGGCAAGGGTGGTCGTAGTTGAGAAATGGTTAGCGGTCCAACGTGCGATTGGTGTGAACTTCTCATACTTTATTGTACGGAGTTGTTTTACCAGATCGCCTGTGTTGATCCCAACAGGACAACGATCAGCACATAAACCTGTGGCAGCACAGGTATCAAGCCCTTGATATTCGAAGATCTTTGCCAGTTCAGATGCTTCTGTTTGCTCTCCGGCAGCTTGCCTACGCTGAAGCTCGCGATAAAGCACAATACGTTGTCGTGGAGAGAGTGTAAGGGTTCGAGAAGGGCAAACAGGTTCACAGAAACCACATTCGATACAACGGTCGACTATCGGGTCAGCCGCAGGCATCGGTTTTAGGTTTTCGATATGTGAGTTCGGGTTGGTATTGATGATTACACCAGGGTTTAGCAAGCCTTCAGGATCGAATAAGGCTTTGATTTTTTGCATCAGCGCATAACCATCTTTTCCCCATTCAAGCTCCACATACGGGGCCATATTTCGGCCTGTTCCATGCTCCGCTTTTAACGAACCTTGATATTTGACGGCGACTAAATCGGCTACATCATCCATAAATCCGCCATAGCGTTGGATTTCGGTTTGTGAGTCGAATCCTTGGGTAAACACAAAGTGAAGGTTACCTTCAAGCGCATGACCAAAAATAATGGCTTCATTGTATTGGTATTTATCGAATAACGCTTGTAAATCACGAACTCCATTGGCCAAGTTGTCGACAGGAAAGGCGACATCTTCAATGATCACAGTTGTACCCACTTCTCGCACAGCACCTACTGCGGGGAACATACCTTTGCGGATACCCCAAAGTGTGGCAACGGTTTTTGCTTCAGATGTAAAAGAGACTGATTGGATGATGTTGTAACTGGTAAGTGAAGCCATAATGGATTGGCATTGAGTATCCAATTCATCTTGATTTTTTGCATGAGACTCAACTAGCAGCGCAGCAGCTTCTAAGTCTAACGCTTGCATAAAATCAGGCATTCCAGCTTTGTCAGCTACTGAACGCATTGCGCGACCATCCATGAGCTCGACGGCAGCAACAGGTGTTTTCGATAAAGTTGTTACAGCGCGGCTTGCTTCTTCGATATTTGAGAAAACGAGCAAAGCAGAGGCTTTATACGCATGTTCAACAACGGTGTTGTAGGTAATTTCAGCGATGAACCCTAACGTACCTTCTGAGCCAATCATAAGATGTTGTAAAACATCGATTGGATCTTGATAGTCGACCAACGCATTGAGGGCATAACCGGTGGTATTTTTAAGCCGATATTTATGGCGGATACGCTCAGCCAGTTCAGTGTTGCTGGTCGTTTCATGGCAAAGCTGCGTGATGCCTTCAATAAGATCAGGTCGTGCGGTTTTAAATGCAGTCACGCTTTCTGGGCTGGCGGTGTCTAGCACTGTTCCGTCACAAAACACAACTCTCATACTATCGACGGTGCGATAGGAATTCTGCGCTGTACCACAGCACATACCGCTGGCATTATTTGCAGCAATACCGCCAATTTTGCAGGTATTGATGGAAGCCGGGTCCGGCCCAATTTTTCTCTGGTAGGGTGCTAGGTATTTGTTGGCGTCAGCGCCAATCACGCCGGGTTGCAATAGAATTTTGTTCCCATCATCAATAATTTTATGATCGCGCCAGTCGTCGGTTAATGTGATTAGGACAGAGTCCGACACCGCTTGCCCTGATAAGCTGGTACCAGCGGCACGAAAGGTGAAAGGGATACTCAGCTTTTGGCAGCATTGGATGGTATAAATGATCTCTTCTAAATTCTTAAGCCGTAAAACAACCTTAGGTATCAGACGATAAAAGCTTGCGTCAGTGCCATAAGCGAGGCGCTTAGCCTCCTGCGTGATAATACGTTGTTTGTCTATCTGCAGCGCAAGTGTTTCCTCTAATTGTTTGTATTTAGCGAGGTCTTGTGTGTCTGCCATGCTTTGCTTCCTTGTGTATTGATTCTTGCTTTGCCCAAATCGCCTTAAAGCGCTCAGGTGTATTGTTATTTTTTGTTTTAAATCAGCAAGTAAAAGGTGTCACAGATAGAAACGATTTGCTGTGACACTCAAAAGGTTTACTTCATTTGCACCAATGAATCTTGAGAAAGATCAGAAATCTGCTTGGCTCCGGTTAAAGTCATGGCAACTCGCATTTCCTTATCATAGAGCTCAAGCAGGTTTTCAACACCAGCTTGACCATGGGTGGCTAGCGCATAAACAAATGAACGTCCGAGTAAAGTGCAATCGGCACCAAGGGCAAGCATACGAACCACATCGAGCCCGGTTCGTATTCCTGAATCGACTAAGATTTTTAAATCACCTTTGACGGCATCAGCGATTGCCGGAAGTGCTTTTGCAGAAGACATAACGCCATCTAATTGTCTTCCTCCATGATTAGAAACCACAATGCCATCAGCTCCAAAACGTACGGCATCTTTCGCATCTTCAGTATCTAGGATGCCTTTGATAACCATTGGACCATCCCAAAAATCACGAATCCATTCTAGGTCTTTCCAGCTAATTGATGGGTCGAAGTTAGCGCCTAGCCATCCGATGTAGTCTTCTAATTTGGTTGGTTCACCACGATAAGTGGATATGTTTCCGAGATCATGAGGTTTGCCGAGTAGCCCAACATCGACTGCCCAACGTGGATGGCGCATTGCTTGGAAAACACGTCTCATCGCTGCGTTTGGACCGCTCATGCCAGAATGCATATCGCGGTAACGTGCACCGGGGACGGGCATATCGACAGTGAAAACCAGTGTTGTGACCCCAGCAGCTTTTGCGCGCTCCAATACGTTTTTCATAAAGCCTCTGTCTTTAAGAACGTAGAGTTGAAACCACATTGGACGAGCGATGGTGGGCGCGACTTCTTCAATAGGGCACACCGAAACCGTTGACATGGTAAAGGGAATCCCCTTGTTATCTGCGGCTTTTGCTGCTTGAACCTCTCCGCGGCGCGCGTACATTCCGGTCAGACCTACAGGGGCTAATGCAATGGGCATCGACAGGTTTTCGCCAAACAGTTCTGTTTCTAGGTTTAATTCGGACATGTCATTGAGAACACGTTGACGCAGTGCAATATCGGCTAAGTCGCCGGTATTTCGTTTTAAGGTATGCTCGTTATAAGACCCGCCATCAATGTAATGGAACAAAAACGGGGGGAGCTTTGCTTTTGCCGCCGCACGGTAGTCAGTTGAAGCAGAAATAATCATAAATTCAGTCCTGAAATATCAAAATAATCAAATACGCCACAGGGATGGGAATTAGGTCACATATACAAAAAGAGGTGGTGCTGATACCCACGGTTATACATTCGCAATTAACTGGGAATGTTGGTACTTGTCGGGGATTGGATATCAGCACCAATGTCGCTGTCACATAAGAGCGTCGGTGGCGCCGAAGCTGTAAATAACCAATAGGCCAATCACCCCGGTTACAACTAAATAGTAGAAGGTTGGAATAACAGTTTTACGCAGTGTTGCACCTTCTCGTCCGAGTAATCCAACAGTGGCTGAAGCGGCAACAACGTTGTGTATAGCAATCATATTGCCTGCTGCGGCTCCCACCGCCTGAAGTGCAATCACGACGGCACTAGAAATACTGAGGGTTTGTGCAACTTCAAATTGAAATTGGCTAAACATCATATTGGAAACGGTGTTTGAACCAGCAATGAAAGCCCCTAAAGCTCCAACGGTTGCACTAAGGGCAGGGAAGGCCTCACCGACCAATCTTGCCGCAAAATTAGCAGTGGTGACTGGCATGCTGGCGAGTTCTGCGCCGTTTACACCTGAGTTAATGAAAATACGCACCATCGGGATAGTAAAAATCAATACAAAGCCCGCGCCGATCAAGGTTTTGCTCGATTCACCAAATGCTTTGCCCAGATGCGCTAGGCTGCGAGACTGGATCATGACAGCAAGCAAGGCGACAAAAACCAGAATGCCTCCCGGTAAATACAGCGGTTGAATGGCGGTACTTACTCCTGCTTCACCAAGAATGTTACTGAAAGAAAGACTGACACTTTTAAGCAGATTTTTGAAATCAGCACTGACGCGACTGGCCACCAGAATCACGGCAAGTAATACGTAAGGCAACCAAGCTACGACCATGTTCATTGGTTTAGTTTTGTGCTCATCCAAGTTGATTTTGAGTGAACCCAACCATTCTTTGGGCCATAGTACTTCTTTCTCAAAATCCCATGTTGATTTTGGAACAAGAAAACCCCGTTTGGCAGCCGATACGACAATGGCAAGGCCAACTAAACCGCCAATCAAAGAAGGAAATTCAGCGCCAAGGAATACACCGGTTAATGCATATGGAATTGTAAATGAAAGGCCAGCAAAAACGGCAAAGGGTAAAATGTCTAAGCCTTCTGTCCAGCTTCGATTTTTGCCGAAAAATCGGGTTAACATCATGGCCATCAGTACGGGTATTAACGTACCAACACAAGCATGGATCAGTGCGACATTCGATGTGATTTGTTGCAGGTAGACTTCCCAGCTTGAGCCGTTTGTAGCTAAGGTCTCACTGATATTATGAGTGTCCAGACCTTTGTTTACACCAACTATGATTGGCGTACCCACTGCACCAAATGATACAGGTGTAGATTGGATCATCATTCCCATGAGCACGGCGGCTAAAGCGGGAAAGCCAATCGCAACCAGTAGCGGGGCGGCAATGGCTGCAGGGGTACCAAAACCGGAAGCGCCTTCTATGAAAGACCCAAAGCACCAAGCAATGATGATGGCTTGAACTCGTCTATCGGCAGAAATATTGGTGAAACCGTTGCGAATGGTAGTGATGGCGCCAGTATGTTTTAAGGTGTTAAGCAAAAAGATAGCACCAAACACAATCCACAACACAGAAGCGGTAATGCCTAAACCTTGAAAGATTGAAGCAAGAATACGGCTGGTTGACATGTCCCAAAATACAGAAGCAATGACAACAGTTATTACAAATGCCACTGGCATGGCTTTTTTAGCAGGCCAATTAAGGCCAACTAATAATATGGCGGCGATCACAATGGGTGAGAAGGCCATCAAGGCTAATAGGGTTTCATTCATCGGTACATCCTCGTACGGGCTGATCCTTCCTTCTTCCGGAAGCTAAGTTCACTTAATTTTTATAGTTGTGATGTTTTTGTTAATACGGAGTGAATTTACTTCTTCCTTTTTTCTCGATATAGAGAAATAATGAAAATGATTAATTCCAAAAATGACATAATAAGATGCGAGCCGACGACTTAATCTTATTTTCACAGGTGGTGGAAATGGGCAGCTTTAGCAAGGTGGCTGAGATAAATAACCTTACAAATTCAGTAGTTAGCAAAAGAATTGCAAGATTAGAAGAAGATATTGGTGTTCAGTTATTATATCGAACTACGCGTAAATTGACGCTAACTGAAGCTGGCAAGGCATTATTGGCTGGCGCAAAAAATGTGAAGCAAGCCGCTCAAGAAGCCATGGATGCCGTCTCCGGTTTTGGTGAACGCTTGAGTGGACACATTAAGATGTCCGTCCCTACAATCTCAGGAGACTTAATTCTCGCTGATGCGGTAGCTGAATTCTGTAACATGCATCCGGGTTTGTCAGTGGACATGTCGTTAGACAATCGCTTTGTTGACTTAATCGCTGGTGGTTACGATCTGGTTATTCGTACTGGATATTTAGAAGACTCAAGCTTGATTGCCCGCCACATACTCGATTCGCAATGGGTGGTTTGTGCATCGCCATCTTACATTGCTAAAAATGGTAAACCGTTGCAACCGCAGGATCTTTCTAATCACAATTGTTTGCAATACGCATATCAAACAACTGGGGCGTCAGAATGGGAGTTTAAACGCAGTAGCGGGAACTACATTGTTAGAGTCGATGGCAGTTTTTCAACAGATAATGCTACCGCGCTGCGTAAAGCGGCATTGGGGGGGCATGGTATCGCTTATGTTCCTCGTTGCTTGGTTTATCATGATATTCGAAATGGCCAATTGGTGGATATATTTCCAGAGCAAGTGGGTAAAAAGCTTGGGGTTTATGCTGTCTATCCATTTACCCGACAACCACCGCAAAAAGTGAAGTTATTAATCGAGCATATTAAGACGAGGTACTTGGCCATCTCACACTATTTTTAGAATATTAAACTGCGTAAAGCAAACTAACGACTGCTAATGATAGTTAATGGCTTTTAAATTGAACTTTATTGCTATGTTGATATGGTTTAATTGGGTATTTGGTCAATAACTTATCCAGCTATATGGTCAGATGATTGAAAGACGCATTCTAGGGATAGTGGAACCTCATTATGAGTAATTGCGATATTTTTTCATATAGAAATTATCAGGACGCAGCCAATAAAAAGAGAAAAAAAGACGTTCAATTAAAAAAGAAGAAAAAAGCAGAGACGCGAAGAAAAATAGAGCTCAAGCTAGAGGATATGGCTTTAGACAAACAGTTTACTTTGTAATCTTTCACGAGAAAAATGCCGCATCCATGCGGCATTTTTGATTCGGCGGCCAAACCGAAGTTTTCTTTGACGTTGTTATGGTATTAACTAAGCAGCCACGCTTTCTTCATCATCAATATCAAATGAAGCATTGATGAGCTTTCGCGTGTAGTCATGCTTTGGCTGATGGAAAATTTCTTCGGCAGTGCCGTGTTCCATCACTTCTCCTTTTTGCATCACTAGTACGCGATCAGATAGCGCTTTGACGACACTTAAATCATGACTAATGAACAAGAAGCCGATGTTGTGTTTCTTCTGAATATCTTTCAAAAGATCAATGACGGTAAGTTGTACTGAGCGGTCCAACGCAGAAGTCGGCTCATCAAGCAAAATGAAGGAGGGCTCAAGTATCAACGCACGTGCAATTGCAATACGTTGACGTTGTCCACCTGAAAACTCGTGTGGATATCGGTTAATAGAGTGGGGTTCGAGTCTTACTTCTTCCAGCGCTTTTCGTGCACGTTGCATACGTTCAGCTTTGCTTAGATGGGGTTGATGGACAGTTAACCCCTCTGTGATGATATCACCGACGGTCATACGTGGAGAAAGTGAGCCGTAAGGGTCCTGAAACACCATTTGAATGTCTTTCTTTAATTCAAACTTTGCCTTTGCAGAGAGCTGGCCAATATCTTGCCCTTTATAATGAATATCACCGGTGCATGGCAACAAACCGATTAGCGCGCGGCCCAGCGTTGACTTCCCAGATCCCGATTCACCGACAATACCTAAAGTTTCACCTTGTTTAAGTTCGAGGGAAATCCCTTTAACAGCTTCAAAGTATTGGCTTTTACTGGCAATAAAATGAGGTTTGATTAGAAACTTAACGCGAATATCTTCTGCTTTTAGCAGTGGCGTTGCGCTCTCTGCGATCGGTTCTTTTTGCCCGCGAGGGACAGAGTTAATTAACATTTTGGTGTAGTCATGCTGAGGCGAAGCAAATATTGGCCCGCAATCTCCAGTTTCAACTACGTCGCCCTTACACATCACAATAACACGGTCAGCAAGGTGCTTTACAACACCAAGGTCATGGGTGATGAACAAAATCGCCATTCCCATTTTGCCTTGTATCTCTTTAATAAGGTTAAGAACCTCTGCTTGAACCGTTACATCAAGTGCTGTTGTTGGTTCGTCAGCAATCAAAATATCGGGCTCATTGATGAGCGCCATTGCGATCATGATCCGTTGTAATTGGCCACCGGAAAACTCGTGCGGATATTTGCTGTATGCGGTTTCAGGATTTGGTAAATGGACTAAATCAAACAGCTCTAAGACTTTTTTCTTTGCTTCTGACCGACTAACTGAACGGTGACACATGATGGCTTCAGCAACCTGAATACCCACGCGCATGTAAGGATTGAGTGAAGTCATCGGTTCTTGGAAAATCATCCCAATACGATCACCACGAATTGCTTGCATCTCCTTTTCGCTTTTCTGAAGCAACTCTTCGCCTTCAAACACAATACTTGCGTCTGGATTCACGATGGCGTTATTAGGTAACAAGCGCATAAGTGCGTTTGTCGATACTGATTTACCGCTTCCAGACTCACCAACAATCGCCAGCGTTTCACTGGTAAAAAGATCAAAGCTAATGTCTTTTACCGCATCGACGATACCGTCATTGGTTGTAAAACTAACGGAAAGGTTCCGAACATTGAGAATAGTGTGTTGTGACATTGTACGTCCTTATCAATTGACAACATGGGAATAGCAAGACTCGGGTTGGTAGCTCTTTAGGGCACTGAAATGGTGATGAGCTTTCTGAACATGTTCAAATTCCAGCATCCATTCTGCGTTTCTCTGCGCACTACAAAATGCACCTAAATGCTTCATGAGATCTTCACTATGCTTATGAAGAATGTTGGCAGCGGATTCAACCAGAGGCAGCGTCTCAATTGAAATGAATTGGAGCAAAGCGTAAGCGTGATTGAGCACATCAAACGCGTGTTGTTGTTGCCCCATTCGGTTAAGAATTTCTGATTGGGAAATGGCTGCGTCTCTCAAACCCGTGAGTAAACAGACAAACTGACATGGTTTGGTCTCTTCACTGTGTAGGGCAGTTTGGATGTGTCCGGGCATATGGTTGAGAACTTGTTCAAACAAATAGTTGGCTTCCGGCCAATGGCCTTGCTCTAAAAGTTGCTCTGCTTTGAGGTAATGTGCCCAGCACTGATGTAAATCCATGAATTGACTCCGCCAACAAGAAACATGGATATTTAAATGCAATTTATTAACTAATGCAAATAATTATCATTTAATTGTTCAATTAAGTTGGATTTGATGGTTATTTGAGCACTTAAACATGATTTGGCTGTAAGTCACTAAAATTTAAATGAAAGTCATCTAGACTCAATGAATAGGAACCACAACCCATAATTAAAATAAGGAGGGAGTGATGGCGATACAAAGATTGATGGCAGACCAGCTATATCTGGATACGGATTTAGAAACTCTGCCAAGTAAGTCGACCAAAGAATTGGCTCCCATTGACGAGATTGTCGGTCAGGAGCGAGCTCAGAAAGCGGTAGAGTTCGCAATGTCGATCAAAGAGAAAGGCTACAACATCTATGCGATTGGGCAAAATGGGTTAGGTAAACGTACCATGATCCTTCGTTACCTTAATCGTCATCAGCATGAAGCGGACTCTCTATTTGATTGGTGTTACGTCTCAAACTTTGATGATACACGTACACCGAAAGTGCTTAAGCTGCCGCGTGGCGTTGGCGCTAAACTAAAACAAGACATTGAAAAGTTGGTGTCTAAATTGGTTAATGCGATGCCTCTAGCGTTTGATAACGAACTGTATTTTAGTCGCGCTGACAAACTGAAAAACCAGTTAGCCCAAAAACAAGAAGCCGAGCTTGAATTAATCAGTCGCGATGCAAAATCGAAAAGCATCAGTTTGACGATCACACCTCAAGGTGACTATCAGTTTGTTGCAATGAATGGGGAAGACCAACATACCGAAGAGTCCTTTGAAGAACTGACGAAAAAAGAGCAAGAGCAATTTGGTGCCGCTATTGATGAGCTCGAAGTACAGCTACGCAATATGGCGCGCCAGTTGACGGAGTGGGAAGAAAGCTACAGCGAAAAAATTAAAAAGCTGAATGATGATGTCACATTAGATGTGATTGCCCACTTTATCAAACAACTCAAAACGGATTACAGCCAGTATCCGGCAATCAAAGGTTATTTAACGGATCTGCAAAAAGACATCGTCGAAAATGCAGATATTTTCTTGGAGCAGGGCAGTGAGCAAGCGGAGATCGCAAACGCTTCTCTAGACAAGAAACTACCAAGAAGATACAAAGTTAACGTTTTAGTAAGCCGTAAAGATGACAGCTTTCCGATTGTCGTGGAAGAAACGCCAAACTACCATTCTCTATTTGGATATATTGAAACAGCGACCTTTAAAGGCACGGTTTTTACTGACTTCTCATTGATCCGTCCGGGCAGTTTGCACAAAGCAAATGGCGGCGTGCTATTGATGGATGCACAGAAGGTACTCGAACAGCCATATGTCTGGGATGGGTTAAAACGTGCATTGCGTGCTCGCCAACTGAGTTTCACTTCCTTAGAAAAAGAAGTCACACTCACCGGTGCGGTTTCATTGGATCCGGAGCCGATTCCACTCGATGTGAAAATCATCTTGTTTGGTGATTATCGTACTTATCAGCTACTGCAACACTACGATCCAGAATTTAGCGAGCTTTTCCGTGTAACCGCTGATTTTGAAGATGAAATGAAGCGCACTGTTGACTCTGAATTGCATTATGCACGCTTTATTTCCAGTGTGGTGCATGACAATGGCATGTTGCATTGCGATAAAAAGGCGATGGCACGGATCATTGAACACAGCGCTCGTTTAGCTGGTGATCAGAATAAATTGTCACTCCATTCAGCTCACATTGCGAATTTACTTCGTGAGTCTAATTACGTTGCGCGCCAAGCAAACTCGAATATGATTCGCTCGAGCCATGTCGAAGAAGCATTGAGTAATCAGGAAATGCGAGTTAGTCGCTTGAAAGACAGTGTTATGGAAGGGTTTATCAACGGAACCACTTTGATTCGCACTGACGGACATGCGATTGGGCAAGTGAACGCGCTTTCTGTTTTAAGCACCAGCGAGTATATGTTTGGTGCGCCAAACCGCATTACGGCAACAACTTGCTATGGTGAAGGTGATGTAATCGACATCGAACGAAGCGTTGATTTAGGTGGCAGTATTCACTCGAAAGGCGTGATGATCTTAACTGCGTATCTATCTTCCGTGTTTGGCCGTACCGCTCGTGTGCCATTAACCACGACGATTACCTTTGAGCAATCCTATGGTGGGGTTGATGGTGATAGTGCGAGTATGGCGGAGTTCTGTGCCGTGGTGTCTGCGTTTTCTAAACAACCCAACCGTCAGGATATCGCAATTACGGGATCTATGAACCAATTTGGTGAAGCACAACCTATTGGTGGTGTGAACGAAAAGATTGAAGGATTCTTTGATGTATGCGAGATCAAAGGACGTACTAATGAGCAAGGGGTCATTATTCCTCGTTCGAATATTCACAATTTGATGCTACGGCCGGATATCGTGAAAGCTGTTGAACGTGGTGAATTCCATATTTGGGCGATTGACCATGTAACCGAGGCCATTGAGCTGTTTACAGGGAAAGCGGCGGGAGAGCCGAGTGATGAGGGCAGCTATCCAATTGATACCATCTTTGGTATTGCTCAAGCGAAGCTCAATGCATTACGTAAATAACCATTAAAACAAAAACACCGACAATCATGTCGGTGTTTTTTTTTATCTTCTAATCTGACTAATTGGCAATGTTCATCGTTAGATGCAAATCAAGTGAGAGTTTCGATAGCTTGTCTTTTAACACTCGACGCGCTTTATCTAACTCAGCAACCTCAACGTTGTCATCTTTAGTGTATACATCCAAGTTAACTCTTAGCTCTTGGCCAACCTTCGTTACGCCCGCAAGCTCAATATGTTGAGACACCTGACTATCCAGAGCTGATACTTCTTGCTTAACTGTACGGCGAATTTCTTTGCTTGGCGCCATCATCAAGAGTTCACGCATTGCGCCTTTTAGCATGTCGAAAGGTACTTTAATAAAGTAAAACGACATTAGAATCATCATCATTGGATCGGCATAAACAGAATAGTGAGCCCATGGTGATAACGTGACCAACCAAGCGGCAATAAAGCCGAGTGTCACAGCCACACTTAATAGCGTATCCATTTGCCACTGTTTTGATTCAGCAACAATTAATCCTGAAGAAAAGCGTTTAGAGGTTTTGGCAATGTACCACCACGCGTAACCACAACCGATTACATTAATAACGCCAAACAATGTCGCGATAGACGCATCGACCTCACGACCGCCGCTAAACATGGCTAAAACCGCTGAGTAAAGCGAATAACCAACCACTGAGAGAATCACCGCCCCTTTAATCGCAATAACGACAGGCTGAAGTACGGCTTTACCGAAAGGGAAATGATGTTGGCTAGGCTTTTGGATATAACGAGAAACCGCGAGCGACAATAAAGTTAACAGTAAACTGACGAGCGAATAAGCACCGTCGAAAACAATAACCAGAGAACCAACGAGTAGACCGAGCACAAGCCCTCCAACCGCAAACCCAGAAGCTAAAAGGGCTGAGACGGTAAGGATTCGTTTTTCATTTAAGCTTGTCCTGGCACACATATTAAATACTCGCTGTTGAACATATCTATATTGTTCTCTTTTAGTGCGAAATTGACAAATATGATCTGTGTTAAAAATAACCTGAGAAATGAGTGTGTATGACTAAGTTTAATTAAAACAACTGGTTAAGAAGATATTGCGGTGTCATTATTATTGACGCTCAGTGATTAATTGCGTATGGCATATGGCTTTGATTCTAAAAATCAAACAGATATTCGTTTAAACGATCCGCTAACCAAGAGACGCCTGGGTGTTCCGCACGCCCTGATGCCGTGAACATGCAGTAGTCCTCTTGAGTCAAACCATAAGTGTGTTTAATTACAGCGAGTTGTTGCTGGCGAAGGTAATGACGAATAAGGGGCTCAGGCAATACTCCCCACGCGTCTTCCGCAAGAATGGTATTCAACATGTAATCGAAGCTTGAAAAACCGATGTGTCTCAGGGACATCGGTTGAAGTTCAGGATTGTCTTTTTCGTTCAGATAAACCATCACAGCCTGTAATTGCTTGCGTAAATCTTCATCAGAGACTCGTCTTAACTGAGTAAGCGGATGCCCTGATTTGCACACCGACATCATTCGGATCTTGCCTAACGGGTGATAGGTGAGTTGAGGGTCGTCAATTCTTTCGTAGTCAACGCCGAATGCATAATCGACTTGGTGAGTGGCCACTAGGTTGGCTAAATCACCACTTGATGCCAGAACAATATTGACGGATGTAGCGGGAAATTGATCGTTAAGGCGGTGCGCTAAATCTAGCCACATGTCATCAGGTAATGAGTCATCACGTGCTATCCATAGCTCGGCGTTGAACTCTCCAGAAGCTTGCGCACAAGTTTGTCGAATTCTTGATGACGTTACCAATAAACTTTCGCAATCTTTGTAAATGGCTTTTCCTGCCTCTGAAAGTACTAGATGGTTCCCAGAACGAACAAAAAGTTCAATACCTAGCTCTTTTTCCAGTGCTTTAATTGCCATGCTGAGCTTGGTACGGTTACATTCAAGTTGGCGTGCTGCTTCTGACACTGAGCCAGTATCTGCAACATGACAAAACGCTTCGATTTGAGAAAGGTTCATAGTAACTTCATTAGTTTCACTGCATTAACGAGTGTATCTTATACCAAAACACCAAGAAATGTTGGTATAAGACTATGAAGACACATAGGTTTTGGTTTACTCTTGGTGGGTGCCTGATACAAGAAGTAATAGGGAGATCATAATGGCGACAAACTGGGACGAATACGCTGCAGAATGGGAAGCGAATCAAGCGACGCACACATATGCTGAGAGTGCATTCGATTCGTTAACTAAAGCAGTTAGTATTAAAGGTAAACACGTTCTAGATTTTGGTTGTGGTACGGGTCTAATGAGTCAGAAATTGGCTCCGTTTGCCAAAGATATTGTGGCTCTTGATAGCTCTGAAGCAATGATTGAGAAGTTAGACGACAAGCAGTTAGAAAACGTCGAACCTGTTGTTGATGTGCTTTCTCGTGGGTTAGTTGCACTTCATCCTGCGTTTCGTAAACAATTTGACCTAATTATTGCTTCGTCCGTTTGTGGTTTTTTACCCAATTACTCTGATGTTATGGATATCGTTTATTCTTTGCTCGATGAAGGCGGCCAGTTTGTGCAGTGGGATTGGTTAGCTGAAAATGACAGCGAAGGACTGACAGCAAATAAGATTGAGCGTGTGCTTTCAAGTGTGGGTTTCAACGAGGTGACTATTTCAACTCCGTTTGAAATTGAAACTCCGGAAGGCAAACTAAAAGTAGTGATGGGTGTCGGTACCAAATAAAGCATCCGCATCATTTGACTTAGATTACAATACAAAGCCCTGAACGTGTTTCAGGGCTTTGTTGCCATATACTTGTTGTTATATAAACAGTTGAGCAATTTCATCCAATACTTCCGGGTTGGCAATTGCACCTTTGTTCTGTACTTCTTTTCCATGGATCACTTGCTTTACCGCCAGTTCAACCAATTTGCCGGATTTGGTTTTAGGGATATCACTAACGGCGTATATTTCAGCAGGAACATGCCGAGGTGAACAATGTGCTTTAAGTTGTGCTTTTATTTGAGCAGAGAGTTCAGTTGTTAGCTTTTGTTGGTTGTTCAAAGCAACAAACAACACAATACGCTCATCCCCTTGATATGCTTGTCCAACTGCGATTGAATCTCGCACAGCATCGAATTGATTTACCTGTTGGTAGATTTCTGATGTTCCGATTCGTACACCACCAGGATTCAAAGTGGTATCACTTCGCCCATAGAAAATCATCCCTGAGTTCGGTGAAAGCTCGACATCGTCTCCGTGATGCCATGCGTTTTCAAACTTATCCCAATACGCTTGATGATAGCGTTCACCATCATCATGCCAAAACCCGATAGGTTGATTAGGAAAACTATTGGCACAAACGAGCTCTCCTCGTTTTTCTCGAATAGAATGACCGCTCTCGTCAAATACTTGCACATCCATACCCAGTCCAAGGCCTTGGCATTCCCCACGAAATACCGGAGAGATTGGATTACCGAGGACAAAGCAGCCGCAAATATCTGTACCGCCAGAAATAGAGGCTAAGTGGAGATCCGCTTTGATATTGGCGTACACAAAATCAAATTGTTCTGGATAAAGTACGGATCCGGTAGAGCATAACGTTTTTAAGTGCGGTAAGGCGTAATACTGGCTGGGTGAATAATTGACTTTTTGTAGCGTCTCGAGATATTTCGCTGATGTGCCAAACAAGCTGACATTAGCTTCTTGTGCCAGTTCCCACAATACGCCGGGCATTGGATACATTGGGCTTCCGTCATAAATAATAAGTGTCGCTCCGCTGGCAAGAGCCGAGACATGCCAGTTCCACATCATCCAGCCACATGTTGTGTAATAAAACACGGAGTCTGAGGGTTGAATATCACAATGAAGTTGATGTTCTTTCAAGTGATTAAGGATGATTCCTCCAACAGAATGAACGATGCATTTGGGTTTACCCGTTGTTCCAGAGGAGTAAAGTACAAACAGAGGATCATTAAACCCAACACGTTCGTACCTTAATCCGCGTGGGATATAGCTAGCCAGTATGGCTTCCCAGTCTGAAAATGTTTCATTGTAAAATGCATCTTGTG
The DNA here is from genome assembly GCF_050113695.1 of Vibrio sp. TRT 17S01. Classification (NCBI taxonomy): domain Bacteria; kingdom Pseudomonadati; phylum Pseudomonadota; class Gammaproteobacteria; order Vibrionales; family Vibrionaceae; genus Vibrio; species Vibrio sp. TRT 17S01. The sequence continues at coordinate 191,951 of NZ_JBNJOG010000003.1, forward strand.
GTGTGGCCTGTAGGTAGTCGATTTGACAGGTGTTTTGGATACTGGAAAGGGCATCAGCAAGCTGACGATTTTTTTCCACCATATCAAATGACTTCCCATTGAAAGAGTAACCATTACAACAGAAGAGGATTTTTGGCTGAACTTGGCCAAAACGCTCGATGACGCTCTCGACACCAAAATCAGGAGATGTTGATGTCCAAATCGCACCAAGGCTTGTCGTGGCGAGCATCGCGACAACCGTTTCTGGTAAGTAGGGGAGGTAACCCGCGACGACATCACCTTTTTCAACCCCATTTTGCTTTAGCCATTGTTGAAGAATCGAGACCTGATCACACAACTGTTGCCATGTCAGCTTTCGGCTTTGTCCCCGTTCGTTTTTAAACCAGATAGCTGTTCGTTCAGGCTCTTGGAAGGCATATGAAAGTAGGTTTTCCGCGTAGTTGAGCTGGGCTTGTGGAAACCAAATGGTATCACGGCTTGAATAAAATTGACCCCATTTAGCAATGCCTTCTCCATGGATGCAGTCGCCTTTAAAACCAATCACATCGCAATATTGCCAAATTTCTAACCAAAACTCTTTTTTTGAATCTATAGACCATTGGTGCAGCTCGTTAAAGTCGGAAATAGCTTCCCCTTGCATGTTGATATGCTGGATGAACTGATAAAGGTTGGAGGTTTCTATGCGTGAGCGGCTAGGTGTCCACAAAGGTTGTGTGTTAGGCATGACATTCCTCGTCAAAATTCCGCGAAATCCTTCTAAGTCTTGATGCTTTTTTACTCAAAGTCAAACTTGGAGCAGGGAAACATATGGCTGAAAAATATAGAGAAAAACGCAGAATGTAAAATAAATGTTACATTTGGTTTGGGCTTGATATTACCTTGACTATTGGCAGGTGAAACACCAGTGGATAGGCTTAATTGTAAACGGGTTGTAAAAGGTTTACGTAATGACTAAGTATCAATCTAAGCCTATGAATGATAACGGCTTCATTAACTGGAGTGACAGTGAAAATCACATTTGGCACGACTTGATGAAGCGGCAGCTTTCATTGATTGGTGACAGAGTATGTAAGCCTTATCTCGATGGGCTTGCGATGTTGGATTTGCCAACGAATAGGGTTCCGCAACTGCGAGATATCAATCAAGTGCTGGTTGAGCAAACAGGATGGCGAGTTGAACCAGTGCCTGCGCTGATTAACTTTGACCGCTTTTTTGGTTTGCTTGCGGAGAAAAAATTCCCCGTCGCAACGTTTTTAAGAAGCAGGGAAGAGTTTGACTATTTACAAGAGCCTGATTTTTTCCATGAGGTATTTGGCCATTGCGCAATGTTAACGCATCCAGATTTTGCTCAATTTACCCATACTTATGGAAAAATTGGCAAAGAAGCAACCGCAAAAGAACGTGTTTATTTGGCGAGGCTGTATTGGTTTACGGTTGAGTTTGGTTTAGTGCGTGAAAACGGTGAAACAAAAATTTACGGCGGCGGGATTATCTCGTCACCGGGAGAAACGGTGTATTCACTGGATAGCCAAACAGCACAAAGACAGACTTTCGATATTCAACGCGTATTAAGAACGCCTTATCGAATCGACATCATGCAGCCTGTTTACTATGTACTGAATGATATTGAAGCGTTGTATGAGCTTAGTCAGGTCGACTTACTGCAACAAGTCCACCAAGCCATGTCTGCCGGTTTACTCCCTCCATTATTTGAAACTAAGGAAGAAATAAATGTTAAATGAACTGCGTTGTGAGGCATGCAGTATTGATGCGATTGCGTTAACACAGAATGAGCGCAACAGCCTTTTGAATGAACTCGATAATTGGTCTCTTATTGAGAGAAATGAGATCCCTCAGTTAGAGAAGGTATATAAGTTCAAAAATTTTAAAAAAGCGTGGGCTTTTGCTGACCAAATCGCTCAGTTAGCTGAAGATGAATTTCATCATCCCGCGATCCTTCTTGAGTGGGGCAAAGTGACAGTAACGTGGTGGAGTCATTCCATTAAAGGCTTGCATAAAAACGACTTTATATGTGCAGCCAAGTGCGATGAGTTGTTTGTTGCTTCCTCAGACTAGTTATTACGATTCTTTGCTTTCCGCAATGCTTGGTATTCGGTGAGGTAGATCTCTCTTAGCTGCTCATATTTTTGCATTAATACCTGCACGTCATTTATGAGTGCTTGATTGTGTAGTACGTATTTTTGAGCGGCAATTGAGTTGAGTTGTTTATCGGCGCTTTGGCAGTGTGTACTCATGGTTTGCCATTGTTTGGCTTGCTGGATGAATGAAGGAAGCTGTTCAGACATTTTCTCGTGTTGATGCAATAAATCGGCAGCCGTAACTAATGCTGATTCAGCTTGTTTAAGCAACATTTCTCTTTTGTTTGAATTTTCGACAGAAAGTAATGCGTCAATTTCTTTCGGTGAAAACGTTTTATGGATCAGAATTTGGTTACGTTGTTCATTAAGAGATTGATTGAAACTGATGGCTTGTTGGTTATACAGACGATCGATGTATTGTTGCTTATGTAGCAACTGGTTCCAGTCTCGCTGCGAGCAATGTTTAGCAAAGAGAATGTTAGGTGAATAGAACAATAAAACTGAGCCAACAAGTACTAGTTCTAATCGGTTCATAATAAGTAATCAATAACTAAGATAGTAAGAGTATAAACCGAGTCAAAGATAAAGGGGTGTCAAGAAGGCATGAGAGGGAATAAAAAGCGTAAGCCTGCTTCGCCATCCATTGACTGAAAGCAGGCTTTAGAACTATATCGCATAGACATTATTCTCTGAGTCGTTTTCTGGTCAGTAAATCCCTCTACTGACTTTGGGGAAACTAAGGATATACATTAGGCGTACCTAGACTTAGCTATCTCCACGGACAAAACGACGTTCAGTGATTGTGTTTCCTTCATCATCAGTAATTTCGAATGTAAAAGTACGACCGTTGTTACGAAGGTTGTAAACGTTAACATAGCCGGATTCTGAAGTGGTATAGGTTTGTGTACCTGAGCCAGTCACTGTTACAGGTACGCCTGAAACTGGTTGACCATCCTTTAGTACAGTTGCACGCGCTGAAGAATCAAATGTGCTGATTTTTAACTCTAAATCACTAGCTGATGCAGAAAAAGCAAATGCTGAAGATAGAGCGGCAAGCGTTAGTGTTGAGATTACGTTTTTCATAGTTTATTTCCTTTTGAATAAAGTTATATGTTTTTTATTTCTGCGCTTGGTTAGCGCTTGAGAGGTATATTAGGTGTGATTCAAATCACGTTCTATCACTAATTTTTATACAAGTTGTTCGAAAATATTGATGAAATTTTTTGATTTTATTCCGGTCTTGGCGTTTTAGCGTTAAACCCGAAATGAAAATGTGCTGGTGGGTAAAGCAAAAGTGATTGCTGCCGTTATAGTTATATAGAGTGATAGGAAGTGGGCTAGGACAGAGTTTAAATGAAAAAAGTAATGATGATTGTATTGTTGCTTGTTGGCATTGCGTGTGCCGGAGGCGGCTACTATGTGTTTTACCTCAAACCACAGCAAGACCAAGCGCTTGAAACTGTCGAGGAAGAAGAGATCACGCCAATCATCGAAGAAGAAGAGGAACAAGAACCACCAAAGCCAGAGGTTACAGACTATTACGTCAGCCCACCTAAACTGGGTGTGCGTGAGTTCCCCGACCATGAAGCCTTCATAGAGAGTGTGGTGTATCGTGGTGACAAACTGCATATTCTAGAAAAGAAAGACGGTTGGGGCCGAATTTCCCCTTACTATGTGTATGAGGAAGGCGGACCGGAAGTCGCTGAGTGGGTTCCTATGAAGGCTTTACTTGAAGTCGCCCCTATCATTACAGAAAAAGAGCGTAAAGAAACCGTCACTGCATACATTGAGAAATCCGACGATTTTAAACAGCACTTTGAAATGTTTATCAAGAAAACTGAAGACCTGCTGACTGAAAAAACATGTACTCCCGAAGATTTCGAAGAACTAGGAGGGTGGGTACGTTCAGTTCGTTATAAAGAAAGAGATGTGTACTTTATTTATTGTGGGGGACTGAAACAGGCAAACAAAATTTATTTAGACATTCATAGTGGAGAAACTTTTTACAAATAAATTCGTTCCAATGCGGATGTCGTACACATTCTAAGCGTTTATAACCACTCAAAATTGAAAAGATAAGTTTTAGATTTTTTTTGTTGCTGTCATGAACTTTCCTACTTACTATGGCCGGGTTCTTACCTTATTGATGATGTGAATGGCACATACATTCGTTAGATTTTTCTGGTTGATTTTGCTTGTGATGGCTTTGCCCGCACAGGCTTTGTCGTACCTTCAGAAAAGCGAAGCGGATGCAAGTTATCGGCTCTCTTATTTGGTGCTGAAAGCTAAAGAACAGTCCAATGAGTCGCCAACGACAACTGCGTCAACAAAATCCAAACCTCAAACACATTCAGAGCCAAAAGAAAAAGCGGTTGCGATCATTAACAGTAATCGTTGGGGAGAGCCTCCGCGAAGTATTGATGATCACGATGACTCTTTGAATTCGGATGCTGACAATCCATTCGATTCATTACCACTTTATCGGCAATATTATTACCCAGTTCATGACTTTAAAGGATGGACAGGAGCCTACTTCTATCACAATCATCGTCTGTCCGGTTGGAAAGAGACGAACGCGCTCTATGTTGCGTTAAACAGCCAATACTAATTTTCTTCAATCCGAGCTAACTGAGGTAAAGGGAGGTGGTTTGCAAACAGCAAATTACGTCACTCGTTATCAGTAGCTTGTTATCCCGCGATTCTCGTAATCAAACAAATAACTTATTAACTCGGACTTTTCCGAGGGATAACGGTATGAAGAAAAAACAACTAAGACAGGCGAAGAATGTTCGTCTGATGAATCATTATTCTGCATGGAAATACGTTGTGTTAATCGTCACTGTAGTGATGTTAGCACTTAGCGCTATTCCGACATGGTTTGGCGAGCAACCTTCAATTCAGGTGACAACGTCACATGAAGCTGGTCCACTTCGTTCGGTAGTTGAACTCGATCGATATTTGGATCAAAGAAACATCAACGTCGATGAAATCACACAGAAAGGCGATGTTACAACGCTTGTGTTCGACAACGAAACTGAGCAGACCCATGCTCGTCAGGCAATTGATAAACTGCTTGGCGAAGGCGACAGCATCACTTTCTCTTATGTGTCAGTCGCACCAAAATGGTTAGGCGAGATGGGATTCAACCCAATCAAACTTGGTCTCGATCTACGTGGTGGTGTTCAATTCTTGCTAAATGTTGATGTGGACAAAGCGTTTGAAGAGCAACGTAATACCATGGTGGATGAAATGCGTGACATGCTACGTCAAGAACGCATTCGCGGTGTTAAGTTTGCTGATACTGGTGTTGATGGATTCGAAGTTAAGGCAAAAAGTGACGATGCGTTAAACACCGCTGCAAATTACGTCAAACAAAACTACCCAGGTTGGGATGTAAAACGCCACTCAGATTATGTCAGTGTACAACCAACACAACAAAACAAAGCGGAGTTTCAGACTGTCACGATCAAGCAAAACTTAAAGATCATGCGTGATCGTATTGAAGAGCTAGGTATTACCGAAGCTCTGGTTCAGAGACAAGGTGAACACAGCATTCGCATTGAGTTACCGGGTGTACAAGATCCATCTCAAGCGAAGAATGTTATCGGTGCTACGGCAACACTTGCCTTTCATGAAGCAAAAGAGGCATCTCGTGGTATTACGGCGTCTGATGTCGTGTTGAAAGATAACGATGGCCGAGATGTGATTCTGGCGAAACGTCCAGTCTTGACGGGTGAGCACATTGTGAATGCACGCGCTGGTGTCGACAAAATGGGCTTCTCTGAAGTTAATATTTCACTTGATCACGCGGGTGGTAAAGTGATGAGTGACTTTTCCGGTAAACACATCGGTAAGCCAATGGCGACGGTATACCGTGAATATACCACGAATGCTCGTGGCGAAACTGAACGTAGTGAACGCGTTATTAGTGTTGCAACCATTCAATCTCAACTTGGTAGCCAGTTCCGCATTACGGGAGCAGGTTCAATGGAAGAGGCGCAAAACTTAGCTCTATTACTTCGTGCTGGTTCATTAACAGCGCCAGTGACCATCGTGGAAGAACGTACTATTGGGGCGTCATTAGGTGCAGAGAACATTCAAAATGGTTTTGCGGCACTTGCTTTAGGCATGGGATTAACACTGACCTTTATGGCTTTGTGGTATCGCCGATTGGGTTGGGTTGCCAACGTTGCGCTGATCATCAACATGGTTTGTTTGCTTGGTCTGATTGCGCTGCTGCCGGGTGCGGTATTGACCCTTCCGGGAATCGCCGGTTTGGTTTTAACTGTCGGTATGGCCGTTGATACAAACGTGCTTATTTTTGAACGTATAAGAGACAAGATGGCAGAAGGGCGCACATTTGCTCAAGCCATTGATCAAGGATTTGGTAGTGCACTTAGCACCATCCTTGACGCCAACATTACCACGATGATCACCGCGGTAATTCTTTTCTCGATTGGTAATGGTCCTATCCAAGGTTTTGCCTTAACACTAGGCTTGGGCTTGCTAACCAGTATGTTCAGTGGCGTATTTGCTTCACGCGCTATCATCAATTTAATTTGGGGTCGCGATGCTCGTCGTGATGTAAGGGTGTAAGTCATGGTGGAATTTTTAAAACAACATATCCGTCGTATTCGTTACGTTACTGGCTTTATTTCAGTCGCGCTCATGATCGTTTCATTAGTCGCTCTTGGTTTGAGAGGGCTCAATATGGGGCTTGATTTTACAGGGGGCATGGTTACTGAAGTTCAGTTAGATAAAGCCTTAACAAGCGCTGACATGCTAAAAGTGCTTAAGCCTGAGCTGGGTGAATTTACCTCTGTAACGCATTCAAATGAAGAAGGGCGTTGGATTATTCGCTACCCAGTCCCTGAACAAGGACAAGAAGCTCCAGATGTAGGTCAGCTTCTAAGCGGCATTTCGCACAATGTTGATGTGGTAAGCAATAGCATGGTGGGCTCACAGGTAGGGCAAGATTTGGTCGATCAAGGTGGTCTTGCATTACTGATCTCTATGTTGTGTATATTGGGTTACTTGTGCTTCCGTTTTGAATGGCGTTTAGCCAGTGGTTCGTTACTTGCTCTACTTCATGACGTTGTGCTGGTACTTGGTTTCTTTGCCGTAACTCAGATGGAGTTTAACTTGACGGTATTTGCTGCCATTCTCGCAATTCTTGGTTATTCATTGAATGACTCAATTATTATCGCGGACCGTATTCGCGAATTGCTGGTGGCAAAACAAAGTGAGCCTGTGGAAGAAATCAACGATCAGGCTGTGATTGCGACTTTTTCACGCACTATGGTCACATCGGGTACCACGTTGATTACCGTTGCTGCGCTATGGCTATTAGGCGGAAACGCACTTGAAGGCTTCGCTACTGCGATGTTCATCGGTATTTTGTCTGGTACTTGGTCTTCCATTTCGATCGGTACGGTTTTACCTGAATGGTTAAAACTGGAGCCTAAGCATTACCTTCCTGTGGAAGTGGATGCAGCTCCTTAACGTTTAGGTAAGGTGTAAAGTGCAAAAGGGTTAGAAAGTAATTTCTAACCCTTTTTATTGATAGTATGTGAACAAGTATTGAGTAATACCTATTAGTTAGCTTTGTAACTGCTTGAAAGTTGCATAAGTGATGCTGCCTTTCGTAGGCAAGAGCTTCATAGTGACTAGAACGGTACGCTAGATAAGCATTATCTGCTTTAACCCCTGTTATAACGGGGATTTACAATGTAAATTTTACCATGCCAGTTTAATGAAGGCATAGAACATATCCGTTTTCAGTTAAAGCGTATCACTTGTTTTAAAGTAACATCCAAATAAAAAAGCCTCACATTGTGAGGCTTTATCCGTTACGAAATTGATTACATCGCAGATTCAAAAATTGCAGAGATCTCTTCGTGTGTCGCTTGTTTAGGGTTAGTAAAGCCACAAGCATCTTTTAACGCGTTGTCTGCTAGTGTTGGAATATCTTCTAGCTTAGCGCCTAGCTCTTTAATGCCCGCAGGGATACCGACGTCCTTAGCCAACTCAACAATTGCATCAATAGCGGCATTTGCGCCTTGTTCTGCGTTTAGGCCTTCAACGTTAACACCCATGGCTTTGGCGACATCGCGCAGACGCTCTGGGCAAACTTGTGCGTTGTAGCGTTGTACGTGTGGCAATAGAATTGCGTTACAAACACCGTGTGGAAGATCGTAGAAACCGCCAAGCTGGTGTGCCATCGCGTGAACATAGCCAAGAGATGCGTTGTTAAATGCCATGCCTGCCATAAACTGCGCGTAAGCCATTTGCTCGCGAGCTTGAATGTCTTCGCCATTTTTAACCGCAGTACGTAGGTGTGCTTGGATCAGCTCAATCGCTTTTATCGCTACAGCGTCAGTAATTGGTGTTGCGGCAATTGAAACATACGCTTCAATCGCATGAGTTAGCGCGTCCATACCCGTTGCAGCAGTTAATGATGCTGGTTTAGCAAGCATAAGCTCAGGATCGTTAACAGAAACCAGTGGCGTGGTGTGCTTATCAACAATAGCCATCTTAATATGGCGCTCTTCATCCGTAATGATACAGAAGCGAGTCATTTCTGATGCCGTACCGGCCGTGGTGTTGATTGCGATTAGTGGTAGCATAGGTTTTGCAGACTGGTCAACACCCTCATAGTCAGCAATTTTACCGCCGTTTGAAGCGACTAATGCGATACCTTTAGCGCAATCGTGAGGCGAGCCACCACCAAGTGAAATTACGAAATCACAGTCGTTATCGGTAAGAAGTTCTAAACCAGCATTCACGTTACCGATAGTAGGGTTTGGTTGTGTACCATCAAATACTACTGTTTCTACATCACGTTCAGTTAGTAAATCCTGAACCTGTTTCACCACACCGATCTGGTTAAGGATCTTGTCCGTAACGATCAAACCTTTCTTAAAACCTTGAGATTGAATGTTGTCCGCAGCGTCTTTAAGGCAGCCTGCACCCATTAGGTTAACGGTAGGGATGAAAAAAGCACTTGTCATAGGATTGCTCCGTATTTTGGTTATAGATTACTGTTATCCAGAGTGGCATAAAGTGGATATTCAACTTTGATCTGTGACAATTGATTTCGGGGAAAATTATGTGTAACAACTAAAGTGTGAGGTTGATCTGGTTGCATATATAGTGAAATTAAAATCGTTATAAATTAATAATTTAACGCAATCGTTTTTTCAACATATATTGTTTTTAGGTATGTAAGAACAAAAAAAGCACCACTGGTGTGGTGCTTTTTTGTCACTTTATTTGGAGTAATGCTAAGCCAATGTGACGAGCTTTTCGATCAATTTTTCAATGCCACTTGCTGCCTGAGCAATGTTACCTGCAAGCATATAAGCAGGTGTCGAAAGTACATTATGTTGTTCGTCGTAAATATACTCATCAACAGGACAATTTACATGTTGTCCCCCCATTTGATTAAACGCAGCTGCCGTGGCTTCGTCATTGCCAATAGTGCCTTTCACTCCGTTTGGATAAATCATAGGAATTATCGTAGGTGCAATACAAAGATAGCCCACTGGCTTTTTAGCGTGAGCGAAGGCGCGACAGGCACTAGCAACATGTGCATTAATGCTACACTCTGCACCGCTTACCGCAAAATCAGTTAGGTTTTTCGCAGCACCAAAACCACCGGGTAATACGAGTGCATCAAAATCATCAACGTGCAGCTTAGCTACGTCTTCAATGTTACCTCGTGCAATTCTGGCCGACTCTTCAAGCACATTGCGTGGCCCTGCCATTTCTTCACCAGTAATGTGGTTGATCACATGAAGCTGTTCAATGTTGGGGGCAAAGCAATGCCAGCTCGCACCTTGCTTTTCGATAGCGTACAACGTTAAAACAGCCTCGTGAATTTCTGCACCATCAAAAACACCGGAGCCACTTAAAATTACGGCGATTTTCTTCATTCGAGTTTCCTTATCCCGTTAAGGTCAACAAGCGTTAGTCTGTAAAAGATAGAACAAACCCCAGAGAGTGGAATCAACTTACTCTGATTTATCGTCTTCTCTATGTTCAGATTTTACCTCGTTTACTTCATCGGTGTCGGCAATTTCTTCATCCGGCTCTGGATAGTATTTGACAACAAAAGGAGTCAGCATAACGCTAGATGGGAGAAAATGTTTCATAACAGCTCCTGTTTAGTACGTAGTACTGGTTATCCTAGCGATATGCCAAATAAACGATGTGCTTCAGGTCATATTGCCTTTCGCTTAGAGTGGTGAGCTTTGGGATTTGGGTGATAGATCACTGAACTCTTTTTTAGGTAGCTATGAGCGGTGAGAAGCGTTTAAACTAATCGCAATAAATAACAGGGATAAAGTAATGAAGTACGATTGGGTTTTATTTGATGCCGACGAGACGCTGTTCCACTTTGATGCCTTTAAAGGTATGCAGCTTATGTTTGAGCGTAAAGGTGTTGAGTTTACTAAAGACGATTTTCAGTTATATCAGACCGTTAATAAGCCATTGTGGGTTGACTATCAAGATGGAACCATCACTGCAGATGAGCTAAAGCACACTCGATTTGAATCGTGGGCAAATAAACTGGAAACCACGACCTCAGAACTCAATAGCGCGTTTTTAGAAGCGATGGCTGACATTTGTACTTTGCTACCTGGTGCAAAAGAGCTGATCACCTCGTTACAAGGAAAAGCGAAGCTCGGTATTATCACAAACGGTTTTACTGAACTGCAAGCGATCAGACTTGAAAGGACGGGGATGTCTGATTATTTTGAGCACGTTATTATTTCAGAAGAAGTCGGGATCGCTAAGCCAGATACAGGTATCTTTACGCATGCATTGAATACAATGGGGAATCCTTGCAAGAGTCGTGTATTGATGGTCGGTGACAACCAACATTCTGACATTTTAGGTGGCATTAATTTTGGTATTGAAACGTGTTGGCTAAATCATGCAGAACAAGTTTTGGCGGAAGGGATCGAACCGAATTATATTGTGAATTCTTTACACGAATTGAAAGCCATTCTTAATGCTTAATCGTTTTAGTCGATTTGTATCGATGGATGCTTGTGTGATATCAAGCATTCGTTGATTACTTGGATGACGGTACGCTCCTCAATCTCGAGGAGCATACATGGCAATATAGTGTTCGAGAGATTTGTGTTTATTGGTTTCAAATAACTCATCGAGAACTATCAGCTTTTCTATTCTGTCTAAGCGGAAATGACGGTAGTCCTTTCGTAACTCACACCAAGCGACTAGTGTCCAGACCTTACCCCAAAAGATTTGGCCAAGCGGTTGCAACGTACGATGAGTTTTCTGCCCATCTTCGGCTTGATAATTAATTTCGATTTTTAATTTCGCATCTGTGGCGTGTCTCAACATTTGGCAATGGTGCGCGGAGACCGAATGAGTGTAAAGGTCTGGCACAATAAGCGGGAAGTTTTCCACTTGTTGTTTGAGTTTATCTGGAAGTACCGAAAGTATCTTAGCCGAGGCTGTTTCAGAGGCTTTGGCTAGTTCACTATCAGACCAAGCTCTGACCATTCTCATGCCAAGTTCAAGGGCCATCATTTCTTGTTCGTTAAACATAAGTGGAGGGAGGTGAGAGCCAGCCTGAAGCATGTAACCAACACCCGCTTCACCTTGAATGGGTACACCAGAACATATTAAAGATTGAATATCACGGTAAATTGTTCGTTCACTCACTTCCATTTTTTCTGCCAGTTCTGCTGCCGTTACTGCATAACGCTTAGAGCGCAGCAAGGTAAGAAGTTCGAACAGACGTTCTGATTTACTCATGTCTTTTCCCGAGAATAAAGTGGCTAATGGAATGATAAAAGGAGCTCGGTTGAGAGCTCCTTGGTGCAACATTACGCTGGCGTTGCGTATCTGTCTGCCAATTTACACATCTTAATAACTTGGCGCTGAATATTCACGGTTTCTATATCTATAAGCGCCATTAAAGGCTGGCATTGCGGACTATCCATAAATTTCTCTCCGGCACTCAGCGCATCGGACATAGAATCCCAGTAGACTACATCAGTCCATGTATGCGTATCATTATTGTAACTTAGTGAGCGATATTGAAACCCCTGCAGTTGTTCCACAAAGCCTTGGCTTTCATGTGTTGCCTCTAATAGCGCACTTTCAGAAGCTTCACTTAACACTTTGAAGCTAACAATTTCGATGACGTTTTCCATGAGTTTGTTCCTTATATTAATGACATTACTGATGAATTCGAGGTAGAGAATAAATCACGGCTTTGTCAGAACATGTCAGTAGATGTGATATGCAAATTAAATGAGCTTTCTTTTTATGCCTCAAATGTCTTAGATCTAACAGGATAAAATTTATATCCTTATTGCTAATGTATTACTCGAAACCAAAAGCATGAAAATTAAGCAACTAGACAGTAAAGTCGTTTATCAAAACAAATGGATGACCGTAAGAGAGGATAAAATACTAAGACCCAGCGGCGCCGAAGGAATTTATGGTGTTGTTGATAAGTCAGATTGTGCAGCGATTTTAGCTGTCGACAAGGGAAGCGTTCATTTAGTGCAGCAATATCGGTACACCGTAGGTCAGCGTTGTTGGGAGCTACCTCAAGGTGGATGGGAGTCGAACCCTGATGCGGATCATTTAGCATTAGCCAAAGGTGAACTGAGAGAGGAGACTGGGTTAGAAGCACAAGTCATGGAATATGTTGGTCCGCAGTTTATTGCTTATGGTTTCCTCAACCAAACATGTCACGTCTATTTTGCAACTCAGCTTCATGGTGTAGGCAACCAACTGGATTCTGAAGAAGAGGACTTAATTACCCAATCATTTACACTCGACGAATTTGAACAAATGATGATCGATGGTGAAATTAAAGATGTTGTTACCGTTGCAGCTTATGGCTTAGCGAAATTAAAAGGTCTCGTATAATAACATGATGTTTTAGAGGCTCTTATGCGCTAGTATCAGGCTGTTTAGTGTGATGGGTTACGGTAAAGGACGATTCGTGCAATACATAAAAATCAAAGAATCAATCGAAGAGCAAATAGAGGCGGGGATGCTAGCGGCAGGGCAAAAATTGCCGTCCGAGCGCAAACTAGCTGAGTCGTTTGACACCACACGAGTGACTTTGAGGGAAGCGCTTTCACTTCTTGAAGCTGAAGGGCGATTGTATAGAGAAGATCGTCGAGGTTGGTTTATCTCACCGCCACCGCTTAAATATAACCCTTTAAATGCTGATGGTTTTGTCGATATTGCCAAACAACAGGGACGAACGCCTTCTAATCAAATTGTGGTTGCCAAGAGTGTCATCGCGGATAAAACGGCGGCCAGATTACTTCAACTACCTCCGTTTTCTGATGTTTATCGTATTGATAGTCTGCATTTGTTAAATGATAGACCAGTTGCCTACGTAACGCGCTATATCCGAAGTGATGGATTGCCAAATTTACTCGATCAAGACTTAACATCTTCGTTCCACACTCTTTATCGAGAGCAATTTGGTATTGAGCTAGTAAAAAGCCAATATCGAATTGCTACGAGCTCATTATTGGGTGATGAGGCTAGTTCACTTAGAGCAACGTTAGGAACGCCTTCTATGGTGATTGAGCGGGTTAACAAAGACAAAAATGGAAATATTATAGACTGTGAAATCATGCAGTGGCGCCATGATGCGATTTGTATCGAAGCTGAAGTGGTTATATCTGAGTAATTTATTGTTTTTGATAATCTATTTCTCTCACACTCCTTTTGATGCTTTCTAAGGTGAACATTAAGCAAGGCTGGTACTTTCGCATGAATAACTCATGCCAACTTTGCTGTGTGCAACAATACATGCCGTGCTTGTCTCTTAACATCCTCATTATTTCATTTGTTGATATAAAATATATTCAATTGTATATAACAAATGACTCTAAAGAATATTTTGAATACAATTTTAACTACATAAATTATTAAAACTAACTTATTGGTATTCATCATGTTATTTTAAACTGCATAATATAAGCCATGATACACACACTATTGTTATAGTTTTTCATTCTTCTTTTACTTCAAAATAATAGACAGTGTGGTGCAATTATTTTTAATACGAACTGGTCTTTTATTACGTACCATTATTATGTTGAGCTTAGGAAGTTCGACTTTTGGGTAAGTAAGGAGTCAGTTATGATTAAGGCAATAAGTTTGTTCTCTGCATTACTATTTAGCTCCATGACAGTAGCAGGATTAAGTGGGCATTATTCTAAAATAGTAAATACAGACAGCGTGAATGGTCAGGTCGTGGCGTCTAAAGATGCTGCATTGGAAGCGGGTCGTGACATGTTGATGGATATTAACAACAAGTCACCTTATGAGCTTAGTAAAGCGGTGAATTACTCAGCAAATGATAAAGTCGACCCAAATTCATTTGAAGTAAGAAATTCTACAGTCTCAGTTAAAGAAATTGTAACTAGTGAAGGTGAAATTGCTTATCAGCCTGTCATCAGTGTTAATTATGAGTACAGAGCAAGAGAAAGAAATTAAATGAGTTTTTGCTAGCAATAAAAAAGCGCCGAAATAGGCGCTTTTGTTATTTATATTACTTAATTAAACGTTGGCTTCTTTTAATTCTGGCTGCTCGTGATGTTTTGCGTTTTCAAGCATTTTACGAATGATGAAGGAGCAAACCAATGCGATGGCGACCATAACAACTGCCAGTACAGTGAGTAATTGGAAATAATCGCCATAAACTGTTTGAACGACTTCCTGAGTAACTTGTTGGCCTTTTTCTAAAGCGATAGACGTAGAGAATACCGCGCCAACAATGCCGCTCAATGCCATCGCCACAGAGAACAGGCTTACTGAAAAGTTTTCAATGTGTTTTGGTGCAACAGATAAGATAAATGCAACCACCAAACTACCAACAATGACTTCAGCGAAGGCTTGGAAGAAGTGAATCAATAAGAAAACTTCAGGCAAAATGATAGCTTCTTCGCCGACATTAGTTACAGCCATGGTTAGTATGCCGAAAGCGATGGCGGTGAAGATAAATGCGAAGCCGATTTTTGTCGCAGTTGAAAAGTTGATACCGCGCTTTTCTAAAGATGAAAATACAAACGCAATAACAGGACCGGCAACGATGCACCAAAGCGGGTTCATCGCCATCGATGCTTCTGGTGCAATTGGAATAAACCCGAACAGATCACCACGCATTGTGTTGATGGTCACCATGGTCATCGAAGTCATCATCTGGCCGTAATACACAAAGAAACACGTTGTTAGCACTGTCATGATTAAAATCGTACCCATCTTTAGTGCTTGAGCTTTTTCGGACTTAAGCATCAGGGAGATGAAGTAAAGAATAGCGGCTGCACCAATGGCGTAGACGATATTTTTTCCGATATTCATGTTCGAGAACATAAAGAATACCAGACCGATCATCGCGGCGGATAGAACAAGGAATGAAGCCCAATTTTTGGCACCAACAGGCTGCTTATCAATATCAGCACCGATGCTCACTAGTGGTTTGTTAAAGAAGACGAGAGTGAAAAATGCCAGTCCTGCCATGATTGCTGATAAGCCGAAACTACCGTTAAATCCGATAGCTAGTACAAACATCGGGAACAAGTATTGGCCTAACAGCGCACCAATGTTGTTAACAGAATAGTTAACTGGATAGCCATTTTCAAAGTCCTCTTCGGTCTTAAAAGTGCGCTTGTACAAACTTGGGTAGGAAGGGGACATTAATCCGCGGGCGTAGCTCGCTAATGCGATACCAACCAAGCTCATTGGGACGTTTGTTGACGATGCTCCCAACACTAAGAGTGTATAGCCTGTAGCAAAGGTACCGTAAGCAATAGTCAAAGAGCGATAAGCACCCAAAAATTTGTCGGCGATAAAGCCGCCAGCGATTGCGAATAAGGGACCAATCGAAGAGAAAGCTCCGACAACCATCATGGTATCAGCTTCCGTGTAGCCAAGATCTTCCAGAAAAAAGCGAGTTAATATGACCATCACACCGTAGAAGGAAAGTCCAAACATGGCCTGACAGAACATCATGGATTTATTGAGTTTATTCCACATAAATATCTCTCAATTTGTTTTGATATAGTTATACGTACTAAAAATAATATAATTATTGGTATGTAATATTTGGCGTGATTATCGCAGAATTCGATTTTGATGCACGATTTATTCTAATCTGAAGCTTTATTTTTCTAATGGGATTGATCGAAACCGTTTGCAACGAGTAGAAGAGAATAAAAAAGGAGGCAAACGCCTCCTTAAGTCTGGTGAGTTGATCCTACTCGCAAGGAGGACCCTGGTGGATAACAGCAAGTCCGCCTAATGACGTCTCGCGGTACTTTTTGTTCATGTCTTTCCCTGTTTGGTACATGGTTTCAATCACCTTATCCAACGATATTAGACATTTACTTGTTCGTTTTAATGCCATCCTAGAAGCGTTAATTGCTTTCATTGCTCCCATGGCATTTCGCTCTATACACGGCACTTGAACGAGCCCCCCAATTGGGTCGCATGTCATGCCTAGAGAGTGCTCCATTGCAATTTCTGCTGCGATGCAAACTTGTTCATTGCTCCCACCTCGAAGCGCAGTAAGGCCAGCGGCTGCCATGGAAGACGACACACCAACTTCACCTTGGCAACCCACTTCAGCACCAGAGATTGATGCATTGGTTTTGTATAAAATGCCAATCGCACCAGCGACAGCAAGGAAATCCTTTAGTTGTTTTGTATCGAGTTCTTTAATAAATCTATGGTAATACATCAATACGGCAGGGATCACGCCAGCTGCACCGTTGGTCGGCGATGTCACCACCTGTCCACCAGCCGCGTTTTCTTCACTTACGGCAAAGGCAAATAGGTTTATCCAATCCATAATTTCCATCGGATCGTTTTCGATGGCGGCATTTGCTTCCAGTTTTTTAAGTAAATTAGGGGCACGCCTTGTCACATTAAGTCCACCTTCAAGAATACCTTCGGTCTCAAACCCTCTCTGCATGCATAGAGACATCACTCTCCAAATTTGTTCAGCCTTTCTATCGATTTCATCTTGATGTTGGAATACCGCCTCGTTTTGCAAAATCATGCCACCAAGGCTAAAGCCATGCTCTTCAGCTTGCTGTAACATTTGTTCTGCTGAGCGAAAAGGATAGGGGACGTCGACAGTGGTGCCAGACACATCATTTTCAAGTTCTTTCGCTGTTGCGATAAAGCCACCGCCTACAGAATAGTAGGTTTCAAATGCGAGTTGGCTACCAAGGTGGTCATAGGCAGTGATGGTCATGCCATTTTCATGTAATGGCAGATTATCACTGTGAAATAGCAGATCGCTTTCTTCAACAAAGTCGACGGTGTGCGCGCCAGCGAGAGGCAGTTTTTTGTCCGTAAGTACAGAATGTAGTGCTTGTTTGGCGCTTGTCATTTTTATTGAGTCGGGTTTGTTGCCCAATAAGCCAAGAATAACCGCTCTGTCTGTATGGTGCCCTTTACCTGTTAAGGAAAGAGAACCGTATAAATCGACCTGAATGCGATAGACTTTTGAGAGGGTTTCACTTAATAATTGCGTAAACTGATAGCCAGCAAGCATAGGGCCATTTGTGTGTGAGCTCGAAGGGCCTACACCAACTTTGAAAATGTCGAAAATAGAGAGCATAACTACATCCTTTTATCTGATCATTTGCCCTGATTTAGTTGAGATTTAGCAACTGGCATCATTCTTACAAAATAAAACCACTTCCAATAAAAAGTATAAACCTTAGTGGAATTTCTGTATTTAACAAATAATTAACCTTTTAACCAGCTTTTCTTGTTCAATACGCTAGCAGCTGGTTGATTTAAAGAGTGAAGGTAAGCACTTTTATGGAATTTGATCACGTCGTTTTGGTATTAGGGAAGCGTCTGGTGAATAACAAATTGACTAGGGAAGGAAAAGCTCGTGTGGAGTCCGTTTTTGAACATATACATGGGCACCTAGCAAACCAACCACTGATTATTTTTTGCGGTGGTCAATGGAATGGGCAGGTTGTCAGTGAAGCCCTTGCAATGAAAGACTACTTCGACACGCTATGTAGGTTAAACAAGCTAAGTTTTCCGAGTAATAAGCTCTGGGTTGAAGAGCGATCGACCAATACCATTCAAAACTTTCGCAATGCGGCAAACCTACTCATTACTCAAATAGACGTTTCTCCCTCACGTATGATTGAAGTCAAGTTAGCTTCAAGTGACTATCATGTTGAACGTATCTTAGAGATTCAGTCTCTAATGAAGCAACAAGGTTTGCTTAGTGTGTTTGCTGAGATGTGTAGTAAGAAATCGATAAGTGTGAATGTCTCACCGGATGTAAGAAATCATATCTTGGCGAATTATCCGTATAGTATCGAAGAGAGTGGCCTGTTTCTTCACATAGAAAAGCTGACGACTTACCGAGTCTTTTTAGAAGGGCTCATCCATTCTACACCTGGCTACAATGGACCAGATATTGAAAATAACGTGCGACAAGCCGTCAACAGCAGTATTGCTCTATTGAGGGAAAAGAAGTATGAGAGTGAATATGGATCAGAATTCCAAGCTCTGTTAACGGTTTTCGACAACACAGGATCGAAAACACCTTTAAGCGAAGTCAAAGGTGGATTGAAGCTTTTTCACCACACTTTGACTACGTTAAATCAGAGATTAGATCCTGAAAGCAGAGGGTTGAGATCAGTTAGCACTTCTTGATTGCACGACGGGCTTTCATAGCGCTAAGAGCGATGAGGCAGTAACAAAGCAGTTCGATACCTTCTTCTGAGATATTTTTAACGTCGCGGATGTAATGATCTTGCATTACGCCACTCCAAAAACTTCCCATGCCGTATAACCGTGAAAAGACTAGTAATAAAACAACGCCACCAACAAGCATGTTCATAAATGGAGCTCTAAGAATTGCTGCCATTTCATTGATGGTTCGCTGACCACCGGTGTAGGCATAGTAAATTGCTGCACTGGCTGTAATTAGAGCGGGAACGACCCAAAAGCCATGGTAAACGTGATCTAGCCATTCATCCATTTCTCTGATCATAAGAACAGCAAAAAAACCTGCGATGAGTAAGGCTGCATGTGATACTGCTTTTTGAGTACGGGCTATATTCACAAATGTCACGGCTGTAATACCAAGCATAATCAACTGAATGGTTTCAGTGACGGAAATTTGTCCGTGAGATAACTGAAAGTAAAGATAATCAGCTCGAATAGCTATATTTACCAAGATACTGATCGCAACAATGATGAGTGCGTTCAGGGAGAATTTGTAGAGTGTTTTTTTGCTTGTAGCGGTTACCGACTCGGAGGTGACGGTAAGGTCGTCACATTGCTTGTCACTCAGGGACTGAATGTTAGATTTCATAGCGTTTGACCCAGTGTAGTTGTTTCCTAGTTGGTTAATCCGTTAAGCCAACAAATGAGATCTATGCCACATTATTTATGAGAAATGTAATATTTATGTCAGGTGAGTGTCAGGAGATAAAACAAAAGGGGCGTTGCCCCTTTGTCGTAGCAAAAACCTAATGTGTGATTATTGCTCAGTTTGTTCTTCTTGCTTGTGGTTATTACGGTAATATTCCCACTGTTCGATTTTGTCGTCTTCAGAAAATACACAATACGTTGTACGCTCATTGTTTTCTGTTACGGTCTCAAGTTCACCGCCTTGCTGCACACAGTAAACCGCGGCAGGGTTAGCCATCGAGGTGTAATCTTTTACTTCGTACTCATCTGGCTCGTTAGCGCAACCTGCCAAAACTGTTACTGCCCCTATTGCTGCAAACAGAAAAGCTTTTTTCATTTTAAATCTCCGACTTAGCTCAATTAGTAGCATAAGAATTGTAGAAGAATGGTGAAAAAACATTGTCTTAAGTTTGTTAAAAGATCGATGCTGACTAAAATTAAAACTAAGGGTTAGTGCTATTGATTGAAAGCGCAGAAAAATCTAAAACAAAAAGATGAGATGAGCCATCTGCCATTAGAGTTGAATGGCGTACAGCAAAGGGTGTATAGCATGTCAGAAAAGAAATTTCGTCTGGTTACTCGCAGCGATTTTGACGGTCTCGTTTGCGCGGTATTGTTGAAGCAACTTGATTTGATAGAGGATATCAAGTTTGTACACCCCAAGGATATGCAAGATGGAAAAATAGAAATCACCTCAAATGACATTGTCACCAATCTCCCATACGTTCCTCAGGCCTATATGGTTTTTGATCACCACTTATCAGAGCTACTTCGTAATAAAGAAGGCCATAAAAACCATATTATCGACCCTGACGCACCTTCTGCTGCGCGTGTTGTATGGGAATACTATGGTGGTACTGACACATTCCCTGCCGATTGGCATGAAATGATGGAAGCGGTTGATAAGGGAGATTCCGCACAGTTTAACCGTGATGAAGTGCTCGATTCAACGGGATGGAATTTACTCAATTTCTTAATGGATGCCAGAACAGGCTTAGGACGTTTTCGTGAATTCCGTATTTCTAATTACAGCTTGATGATGGATTTAATTGATTATTGTAAAAACCATACCATTGAAGAAATTCTGCAACTGCCTGATGTCAAAGAGCGGATCGAATTGTATCGCGAGCACGAGAACAAATTTAAAGATCAAATTCTGCGCTGCGGTACAGTTTACGATAACTTGGTGGTACTGGATCTTACCGGGGAAGAGGTTATTTTTGCAGGCAATCGCTTTATTATCTATGCCTTGTTTCCTCAGTGTAATATTTCCATTCATAAGCTTTGGGGCTTTCAAAAGCAGAATATTGTCTTTGCTACAGGGAAATCAATTTTTGACCGTAGTTCTCGGACCAATGTTGGCGAACTGATGTTGAAATTTGGCGGAGGAGGTCACAAAGCTGCGGGAACCTGCCAAATAGCAACAGATAATGCAGATGAAGTGCTTGCGGCGCTAATTTCACAAATTAATTCTGATGGTTAACAAGACTCCAGAAAAAACTAACCATATATGAAAAAAGAGCCCCTGTTCTCAGGGGCTCTTTTTATAGTGGCATCACACGGTTTCGTCCAAGCTCTTTGGCTTCGTAGAGGAGTTTATCTGCTCTATCGACAAGGTCGTTGGCAGAGTCTCCCGGTTGGAGCTCAGAAACACCAAAACTGGCCGTGATGTTGCCGACCTGTTGTCCGGTTCTGCGATCTTTTATCGATAGTTTCTCAATGGTTCGACGAAGAGAGTCTGCAAACTGGCGTGCAATACGCAGGGATTTATTTGGAACAATGATTGCGAACTCCTCACCGCCATAACGATAAGCAGTGGCGCCTTCGCGACAGCTAAGCTGTAACCGCTTCGCTATTCCCTTGATCACCGCGTCGCCAAATAAGTGACCATAATTGTCGTTATATGACTTGAAATGGTCTATATCAAGAAGAATCAGGCTGACCTTTCGTTCTGCTGCGCATAGGGTGAATAGGTCGTCATCAAAAGCTCTTCGATTATATAAGCTAGACAAGCTGTCGAATAACGCATCTTTTTGGACTTCTGCTAATTGCTCTTTAAGGCGTGATATCTCATCACTTGCCGTCGTCAGTTGATTGTTGAGAAAACGCGTTGAGTGTCGAATATCGCGTGACTCTGAGACAAGCTGGCGAACCACTGCCATGACTTCGTCGATCGACATCCCTTCGTCTTCAACCCGTTCTAAGCTGGTGAAACTCTTATCGATCATTTCAGAAAATTGGCATGTATCTGTGAGAGTATCATTCATAGAGCTTGAAACTTCGCCGAGTAGGATTTCTAAGTTTGCTCTAAGATCGCTGATGTCAGTTTCTGAGCGACTAGCGATGTGGTTAAGGTAGAGTTGCTTGGAGGTTGCAGGAGGGCAAAGACCGTAATCTTCGATAACGGCGTCCATCTCTTTATTTAATTTAGGAATGACGTTGTCCACGTAGGTATACCAAAGCGCGTAGTTTGCGGGCGTGGCTGCTACGTGGTTTTTCATCATTAGTGGGACGGCTTTCTTTAGGTTAGCTGTCGATTTTTTGAAGTCGTCGTCTGTCATGAAGTTCGTTTTTAAAGCTCAGTCAACGTTAATTATCTTTAAGATTAGCGGATATTGGCTTTTGTTGCTCCATAAAAAGTCGAATTTCTTAACTAATGTATTAATTTTTTAAACTGAGCGCACATATATTAGTCACTATTGGCTAATAAATGATCTTTCTATATTTATTAAGGAGTTAGATAATAATGATATTTCAGAAAATTGTGTGTTAAGCCGTCGTAGTTTTGCGCATTTTGATGACCGCAATAAGCTG
Source organism: Vibrio sp. TRT 17S01 (assembly GCF_050113695.1). Lineage (NCBI taxonomy): Bacteria > Pseudomonadati > Pseudomonadota > Gammaproteobacteria > Vibrionales > Vibrionaceae > Vibrio > Vibrio sp. TRT 17S01. Next base: position 214,330 of record NZ_JBNJOG010000003.1, read on the forward strand.
AGGTGTTAAAGACATCAAAATCATGGCCAGCATTAACGCATATTGGTGGCTGTTGTATGACTCGTTTAATAACACCAGACCAAACACAATTCCAGCGATTGGATTAGCAATGCCGCCAAATGTAAAATCGACCACAGACATTCGTTGTAATAACCATACGTACAAGCCATAACCCAACACTGTGTTAAGAATAATGACCCACCCAAGGCCAAGTGCATTCACTTGGTTAAAACTGTGCCATGTATTGATGTACTGTTCTGGTGAAATAAAGGCTTGCACTGTGCTAACGCAGGCGAGTATTGCTCCACCAAAGATCAATTGCCATGTTAGAACCTTCCACCAATGCAACTTGCTCCCTAAAGATTTAGTGATTGTGCTCCCCACGATAATGCACATGATTGCTGCAAGCATAGCGATCAACCCAAACACACTTAATGTCATGGATGCTGGATTAAATAAGGTATAAGCAAGAGCGATAAGGGCTAGGCCGCTCAATCCTTGGATCAGATTTGGTGTCTGCTTGCTGTATAGCCAGTGAAATAGCATCGCAAATACGGGTACAGAAACCATACCAACACCCGAGACGGCAGAAGGCAGAGTCATGGCCATAACAAATATCAAACTGAAAAATAGCGCAATGTTTACGGCCCCAAGGACAAACAAGATCTTGAGTTCCGATTTTTTTGGTAGCGTCGGCTTTAACATGAGTAATAACAAGCCAGCAGGAAGTGCACGCAACGCACCAAGTAGTATAGGAGGCCAGTCTGGAAGTGTGAACTTCGTAACAGCGTATGTGCTACCCCAAAAGAAAGCGGGGATCATGGCTAAAAGTATATTCATATAAAGTATCTTTATATAGAGATAATAACTGTAATGTAATTGCTATGTTGTTCGGTGTAAAGTATCTTTACGTCAAAATATATTGCTGATTGTATTTAGAGAACGAAATGGATGCGATAGAAAAAGTGACAAATCAGTGGGCATTAGAAAAGCCTGAGTTAGAGACTGAACCCATGGCAATCATGGGCAGGATGATGCGGTTAGCAAAGCATCTTGAAGGAGAGGTTTCAGAGCTTCATCGTCAATATGACCTTAAAATGGGGGAGTTTGATGTATTAGCAACATTAAGGAGAAGTGGTGAACCTTATGCGCTGACGCCTTCTGAATTATTGTCTTCTTTAATGCTTACATCAGGAGCGATGACTAATCGACTCGACAAGTTAGAAGCTAAGGGTTTGATCGCAAGGCAACATAGCCAAGAAGACCGCAGAAGCGTCACTGTTGCTCTAACTGAAAAGGGCTTTACATTAATCGATTCTTTAATTTGTGAACATGTGGCAAAGCAACAAGAATTGGTCAGAAGTTTGAATGGCGTTCAGCGAACAGAACTCAACAAGCTGTTAAAATATTGGTTAGCTCAATTTGAAGGATAAGGTACATAAGTATGGATATAGCCCAACTAGAGTCACATCTAAATACCTATACAGCTGCTGAAGGAAGCTATCCATTTGGTCCAGAAGCGCTGGTCTTTAAAGTAAAAGATAAGATGTTTGCCATATTGGCGGAAAGAGAAGGGCGGCAATACGTCACGGTTAAAGGCCTGCCAGAAGACAATGAAATCATGGCTTCTCAGTTTGCTGATATCACTCCTGGGTACCATACCAATAAACGACACTGGATCACGATTTATTTTGGTGGTGACGTTGAAGATAGCCTTGTTTATGAATTGTGTGAGCGATCTTATAAGCTAGTAGCCAGTAAACTCAAAAAAGCGGATCGTTGTGAACTTGGCTTGTAGAACCAATAGAGCGCAGAACTAAGGTCTTAAAAAGCCGCCAAATAAAGGCGGCTTGTGTATTCTTAGGAAACAGATCAGCTGATTGTCCAGCTGATAGTTTCACCAGCTCGGATTGGAACAACGATATCTTGACCAAAAGGCATGGTTTCAGGAACTGACCAAGTCTCTTTGGTCAATGTTACAGTGTCTGAGTTTCTTGGTACGCCATAAAAATCAGGTCCATTATGGCTAGCAAACGCTTCTAGGAGCTCAAGCTTACCCTCTTGTTCAAATACTTCTGCATAGAGCTCTAGTGCCGCATGAGCAGTATATGACCCCGCGCACCCACATGCTGCTTCTTTCATTCCTTTTGCGTGTGGTGCTGAATCTGTCCCTAAGAAGAATTTTTTGCTTCCACTTGTCGCGGCTTCGACCAGAGCTTTTTGATGCGTGTTGCGCTTCAAAATTGGTAAGCAGTAAAAATGAGGTTTGATCCCGCCCACGAGCATATGATTACGGTTGTACATCAGGTGGTGAGCAGTAATGGTTGCCGCTACATTCTCATTTGCATTCTTTACGAATTCTGCAGCGTCGGCTGTGGTGATGTGTTCAAGTACGATTTTAAGATTAGGAAAATCGTTTACGATAGGGGCAAGTACGTTATCTAAGAAAGCTTTCTCACGGTCAAAGATATCAACATCGTGTGTGGTCACTTCACCATGAACCAGCAGAAGCATTCCGACTTCCTGCATTGCTTCTAATACGTGATAGATGTTTTTCGCGGAGGTCACACCTGAATCAGAGTTCGTTGTTGCACCCGCTGGGTAGAGTTTCGCAGCCACTACTTTTCCGGAAGCTTTTGCTTTGCGAATTTCGTCTGGAGATGTGTTATCGGTCAGGTAAAGCGCCATTAAAGGTTCAAACTGAGTAGATGGCTTCTCGGCCATAATACGTTCGCGGTAGGCAAGGGCCATTTCAGTGGTGGTAACAGGTGGGACGGTGTTTGGCATGATAAGCGCGCGGCCATTATATCGGCTGATGTCGCGAACAGTGTCTGTCAGTACATCGCCATCGCGTAGATGAACGTGCCAGTCGTCAGGACGAGTAATCGTAAGTTGTGTCATTAAATGCTCCCACCATGAGTAATTTGCTGATTGGAGCCTAAGCAGAGCGAAAACTGTTAACGCAAACGCTTACGCTTAGGCGACAGGATGATAGAGCAAACGCTTTTATATTTCATCCCTTTTTTCTGATTAATCAATCAGGAGCATTTAAGAATCTACTTGTTAAGCGTTAGCCACAGTGCGTGGATCATACCTGGAACAAAGAAGAACAGTGTTAAAACTAAGTTGATGATGAAGTCTTTACCAAGACCTTTGTCGATGAACACTGCTAAAGGTGGAAGAAGCACACATAGAATGATCATGATTAGTTTATTCATTAGATTTACCTCAATAATCGAGTCAATAGTTTGTTGTCATTATTTTGACGCACAGTATGGGCTTTTCATCACATATATTCAAACTTATAAAGTAAACAAATTGTCAATTCTTAGGATTATGAATGGATTACATTCGTTTATGTAAGGTTGCTTATGTAACAGTGATGCCAGTATCATCACGCAACGATAACAATAATTAGGAAGAAAAATGTCGGCACCAGCACTTTCCCAAATCAATGTTTTTCCGGTTAAATCCGTTGGAGGGCTTTCTGTTTCGTCATCATGGGTAGAAAAGCAAGGTTTGGCTTTTGATCGCCGCTTTATGTTAGCGCTTGCGGACGGATCAATGGTGACCGCACGTAAATATCCGCAAATGGTGACGGTAAACTCATGCCTAGTTGCAGACGGCGTGAGGTTTACAGCTCAAAATCATCCCTCCCTTCATGTGCGATACCAAGACTTAAAAATGCAGGAAGCACCAGCGCAGGTGTGGAATGATAACTTCACTGCTTATACCACTACAGATGAAGCGGATGATTGGTTTAGTCGAATCATAGGACAAAGAGTCGAACTTCTGTTTTGCGGAGAACAGTCAAATCGTCATCGAGACAAATTAGGTCACAACGTCACTTTTGCCGATGGTTATCCGATGTTAGTGATCTCAGAAGCTTCCTTAGAAGAGTTGAATCGACGTAGCACAGAAAAACATACTATGGATCAATTTAGAACCAATCTGGTTGTTAAGGGGACGGGGGCATTTGAAGAAGACAGTTGGAAACGCATACGCATTGGTGAGGTCGAGTTTGAGTCTGTTAAACCGTGTGAACGATGCATTTTAACCACAGTGGATGTTGAAACAGGTAAATTCAGAGAGAGCAAAGAACCATTAAGCATACTTTCTCAGTTCCGTGCGAATGAGAGAGGGGGCGTCTTTTTTGGACAAAACCTTGTGGCACTAAACGAAGGCATGATCAAGGCTGGTGACAGCGTAGAAGTGATAGAGTTTAAAGAAAAGGAATATTATCCCGATACTTCGCCTAAGAAGCTCACAATGACTTGTGTTGAACGTGAGGAAATTGCGCGGGATTTCAATACGTTTTGGCTTGAACCTGAACATGATGAAATGCCTCATTATCTTCCGGGACAACATCTACCTATTGAAGTTGTTATTGATGGTCAAACGGTTGCTCGCCGTTATACTTTGTCTTCCAGTCCTTCTCGGCCAGGACGACTTGCTATATCAGTTAAACGAGTTGATGGTGGACGTGTTTCGAATTGGATCAATGATCATTTAGCTGTGGGTGACGTACTGACGACTGAAACACCGGATGGTAGCTTCCATCTCACTGAATCTCATAATCAACCTTTACTATTGTTATCTGCGGGAAGTGGTGTGACACCGATGATGTCGATGCTACGTTACTTAGCTGATCATAACCAAATCGATGATGTTGTCTTCTATCATCAGTGTCGTTCAGTTGAAGATATTCCTTGTCGAAATGAACTGGAATCGCTTCAACAACAGCATCCCGGACTGAAACTTTTTATCTCGTTAACACAGGCTCCAATCGACTGGTTCGGATTAAAGGGCCGTTTGAGCCTATCACACATCAAACAAATTAAAGGGTTAGAGAAGAGACAAGTATTTGTTTGTGGCCCAGATGGTTTTATGCAGAAAGCAAAAAACTTACTGCTTAAAAAAGGTTTGCCAGAAGAGCAATACCATCAAGAAGCGTTCGGAGTGGGGCAAGTAACAGTCCAACCTTTAAAAGAGGTGAGCATTAGTATTAATGGCGCTACATTTATTGGTAATAATCAGACGTCGCTGCTCGAACAGGCAGAGCTGAATGGGGTTGCCATTGCTAACAGTTGCCGCGCAGGCTTATGTGGGGTGTGTAAAGTCGTTGTTGAGTCGGGAAAAGTTCACCAGCCAGATGTTCCTGCATTGCAAGATCACGAGCGTAACAGTGGTGTTGCATTGGCTTGTTGTTGTGTACCTGAAACAGATATTGATGTGATTAGTTGAATAAACGGCAGCGGTTTTTTATAAGGCTCGTCAATGACGGGCCTTCTATTTTTCCAAAAATAAAGCCTTCCGCATTAGCGTGAAGGCTTTACATGTGGCATTTGTATTATTTGCTTTTGAGTGGTTATGCCGGGCCAACTGACGGTTAGTTATACGTCAGGTGTTAATGATAAACCAAACAGTAGTCACATATAACTGTCCGATCGAACAGGTTTTTTATCTCAGGCTTGATACAATAAGTTACTTCTCCTTTTAACCAATAGGAGAAGTCAATATGTCTATTTCTGTACATGCAAATAACTTTATCAATATCTCACAGTCAGATTTTCACGCTTTGTTGTCACTTCGGTACAAAGTCTTTGCCCAACGATTAAATTGGGATGTAGAAACGGAGTCCGAGTTAGAGCGTGATGAATACGATGTCGATAAAGCAAGCTATATCTATATCAAAGGTGATGGGGGACAGGTGATCGGCTGTTGGCGCGTTTTGCCTACAACGACCCGGTACATGCTAAAAAATACGTTTTCTGTATTGCTTGGGGAGCAGCAAGCCCCAAAAGGTAAACGTATATTTGAGTTGAGTCGCTTCGCCGTTGATAAAGATCATTCGAAACAACTTGGAGGCGTTAGTAATGTGACAATGACTATGTTCCAAGCTCTTTATCGTTACGCCAAGCAAAACGATATTGAGTCGTATGTAACAGTGACCTCAGTGGCGATTGAAAAACTGATCACGCGAATGGGGATTCCGAACCAACGTATAGGTGATCAACAAGTCCATGTTCTTGGTGATACACGCTCAGTTGCGCTTCATATCCCAATGAATCGTACATACCGAGACAGTGTTGGTTTACAGAGTTAAAGCTGAGGATCGATGTAACCACCAAGAATCGCTTTTGTGATGGCTTGATAGCGATTGGTAGCGCCTAGTTTTTGGCAGGCATTACTGATGTGGAATTTAGCTGTACGTTCTGAGCAACCCAAAATTGTTGCGATTTCCCAGGCACTTTTGCCTTCTGCGGCCCATGATAAGCATTGAATCTCACGGTTTGTTAATGCCACGCTGGGCTTGAGATGGTCAATGGTTTGAGTAATACGTTCTATATTTTGGGTGATCAAGGGAACCACAAGTTGTGAGAGCACTAGGTTATCATTATTGGCAGTAAATGACTTAGTGTCTGAGGTGGCAAAACTAAGCATTCCAAATTCACCTTTTAAACCGTGGATTGGAATGCTTATTCCGGCTTTCAAACCGCTAATTCGAGCTTCTTCGAACAACACTTTTCCAGAATTGTCTCTTTCGCGAATGCTATCCCAGAACACAGGAAGGGCATTATTCATGCTGTATTTGACGATAGGGTCAATATACATGAACCCAGCTTCGTCATATTGTTTACGCCATTCGTTTGGATAGTTATCTATGATAATCGTCCGGCCTTCTTTGAGCATTGGATCAAGAGATAACCCGAGTAGGAAAAACTCGTTTTCCAGAATATGGTTCAGTTTGCTCAGAACCGTCTCTAGTTCTTCAGCAGTATTGACCACTTTATGCTCTTCAATAAGTCGGAGGATTTCTTTCATTCGTGATAATGGCCGTGTGACATACGGCACTTATATCAGAATACTCAAAGAAATAGCAAATAAAATCATATATTTGGTCAGGTTATGCAATTTCAGGAATAGAGATGCTTTTATTTCGACCTGCACGTTTCGCCTTGTACAATGCACGATCTGAGCGTCGATAAACGTCAAAAAAGTCAGTATCTGTATCGTAAATCTCAGTAATTCCGCAACTGATGCTAAAACGTGCTTCGTCGTCAAAAAAAGAAATAGAATTAAATGCAATACGTAGACGTTCGGCAACTTTAAAAGCGTGATCTAATGTGGTTTGATGGAGTACGACAAGAAATTCTTCGCCGCCAATCCGCCCACAAGCGTCTCGCTGACGAATGTGCTGTTTTGCTAAATCAGCAAGTGCTTTTATCACCCTGTCTCCATTATCGTGACCATAGGTGTCGTTAACCCGCTTAAAATTATCGATATCGATTGAAATACAGCAAAGGGGATATTGGTTGGTTTTGGAAATATCAAATTCGGCAGAAAACGTCCGCCACATTTTCCGTCGATTGTAGAGTTGGGTTAGATCGTCAGTATGAGCAAGCTCATTGAGTTGTTCTCGTAGCATGACCATGTCTGTTATATCGACCGACACGCCAATAAGCCCGATAACTTCTCCGGAGCTACTGCAAATAATTGGACTTTTAATTGCACGATAGACAGTGACTTTACCGTCTGCCTTAGCCTTAGTGTGCTCCTCATTGACAAAGGTCTCTTTTGTTTCATAGACCATACGATCACTGTAGAGAATATCCTCAATTAGCTCAGCTTCGAAAAAATCATGATCGGTTTTGCCAATGAGCTCTTCGAGCGAAGTATCGAAGAGCTTTAGAGTTAATTGATTTGCATACAAATATTCGCCATTCACATTTTTGACAAATACATAGGAGCCTATTTGATTTAGAACGAACTCATGCAACGTGAACTGGTTATTCACGTAGATATCTTCTATATGCTCTAATGTAAGCATTTGACCTCCTCATAATGGGGTGAGGTCTAGCCAGACGTTGATATTTTTCTATTTATACCAATAGTTATAGCTCACAACGTCTGGAAAGTGGTGCGTCAGGTTAAACATGATTAATGTTTTTGACGGTAGATGTGACACGGTTGGAGATTTTGATCTGTGACAGTATCACACCTGTGATCACCATCAACCCACCAAATAAATGATAACTGTGGACTGTCTCACCTAACAATGTGGCGGCGAGGGTTACCGCAACAACGGGTAATAAATTCATGAACATCGCACTGGAGTCTGCACCAATCACGTCAATTGCTTTAACCCACATCCAAGGGGCAAGTACTGATGCAGCAAGCGATGCATAAGCGATTAATGGTAGAGACGACTTTGTCGGTAACAACTGATCGCTGCTAAGCCAAAGTGGAGTAAGCATCGCTACAGCAAAAAGCCCTTGCATGTAGATCAATGTCCAGTTTGAAAGTGGCATTTTCCAGCGCTTCAATAGAACGCAATACGCCGCGTATACAGAAGCTGCAATCACCATTAAACCGTCACCTTGCGTGATTTCTTGATTGAGGAAAAATGCCGGATCACCTTTACCCAGCATGTAGGCCAAGCCAGCAAGAGAAAGAATACCGCCGACGACACTCAGTGGAGATATCGGTTTTCCGAGTAATGGTAAGCTTAAAAATACACTCAAAAGAGGGACCAATGAAGTAATCAGCGACATATTGGAAGCGGTAGTTGTTAAGCCAGCGTAATAACCTAGCGACTGGTTTAACACCATCCCCAACATTGCGAGGAAAGCGAGTTTACTTAGGTACGGTTGAATTGTCGCCCAGTTCTTGACCACTTTTGGCAAGCAAAAAGGCGTCAGTACCGCCATAGCTACTGCCCAACGATAGAAACTCATTGCGCTGGGTTCAATGGCCGATGCGGCAAGTTTGTTCACGATAGAGTTACCACCCCAAATGAAAACGGTGAGTAAAGGAAGAAAATAAATCATGTGAGCCCTATCGCATTATGTGTACTGGAATATAGTGTCTCAGGTCTGTATTATTGCAGATATCTCCATTAAGACATTGCGCGCGATAGGAAGACAAAGTTTGAGGAAGTTAGCAAAACACGTGCATCCTTCTTTATCAATTGATAAGGCACCATCGGATGTATTTATGAATTTTGAAGCCTTTTTGTCCAATACGGAGACGAGGGTGCATAGCCATCCTTGGGGACAAGTTCAGTTGATTAGCGGTGGGATACTGGAAATGGAAGCAGAAGGAACGCGATTTTTAGCACCGCCTCATCTAGCGATATGGGTACCAGCTGGTGTAATGCACACGAGTTTTAACCGTAAACCGCTCTCTTATTGTTCTTTGAATATCGCGCATCATCTAACAGAACAGTTTCCTGATCGAACAAGCTTAATTAATGTCACGCCAATTGTTTCAGCGATTATTGATGATTTTCGTCAACGACAAGTCAATGTTGCTGAAACGGAAGAAGACAGCCGTTTAATTCAAGTGTTGCTTGATCAAATTGCAACTCGAGACACGCAACATCACTTCTTACCCACCACAGATAATAAATACCTGACTTCAATACTGGCGTCTGTAGAGGAAAATCCGACGGATAATACGAGCTTAGGGGAGTGGGCTGAGCGGGTTCATACTACAGAAAGAACGTTGGCCAGACACTGCCAAAGTGAACTAGGAATGAGTTTTACAGAGTGGCGGCTTCGCGTACGTTATCTCTATTCAATGGAGCTATTACGTAAAGGGCACTCGGTCAAAGAAGTCGCGTTAACATTGGGTTATAACCAAGCTAGCCCATTTATTGCGATGTTTAAAAAATACTCCGGGCAAACCCCGGAGCAATACAAAAATAAATTACTGTAGTTGGCTTATTACGAAATCTAAGCCACCAATGATCGCAGCAACCTGCGCGTCATTGCATTCTTCGTCAGTGACTTTATCACTGTCTGGATATACTTCAGTTGTGGTGCCAAATTGGCAATTTGTTACACCACCACATAGTCCGAGCTTCTTCATCGGGTAATTGATGACGCCCGTTTGCACAACGGTAGACCCGATGATCTCACCATGTTCATCTGCAGGAGCAATGTGAGTGACTTTGCTGACGGACGCAATAACAGCTGCTTGAAACTCTGGTACTGGTTTTTCGCTGTCGCCAACGGTGTAAAACCCATCCGGTATCATTCCCTCGATGTATTCAATGCCATCACGTGCTGCTAGCGCTGGACGAAATTCAGATTCGTCAGTATCGGTTGTTTCGTGTAAATCAAAATGCACCAAGACTTCTAGCTCAAGGTTTGCAACTAGTGTCATTAGATTTGCCGATTCTTCCGCTGGAGAGTTCGCGTAGAATGAACGGTTTGGATCAATAGCCAGTGGATTCCAGCGGTTAATCGTTTCATAACCCCAAGGGCTGATGCAGGGGGCAACAACAAAGTTAAAATGTGATGTGTAGTTTTCCATGTGCTGCTGGGCAAATTTTAATGCGCCGTGAACACCACTGGTTTCGTACCCGTGTACGCCTCCGGTGATCAGTACAGTTGGTTTGTTGTTATCCCATTGACGGCTTTTGATGCAATACAGTGGAAAACGTTGTGGGTTATAACTCAGTGAGCCGTACTGCTCGATATCAAACTTGTCCGATAATGCTTGTATCTTTGGAACAACTTCTTCTTGATACTCACGCTTTACAACAGTCTGGTTGCGCCAAGCTGTGCGTTCTTCATCCCCCCATTTTTCGCCTGGGGTACCAATTGGGTATGAATATGAGCTTTGCATTATGTGGCCTTTCGTTGTTGCTTTACTTAGAGTGAGAGCATATACGTAACGTTAGGTAAGCGGTAGGTAGGATCTGCTAATGTGAGACTTTTCTGACTGATTTTTTTCCTCATTCTTGAGTATTGAGATAGGTTTAGTGCCATTTCCTTAGAATTCGTTGGTGATTCATAATGCTGGTGTTACATTTGCTTACACTAACGATAACTAGAAGAGAATAATTCATGGCTGGTGCAAGTTTATTAACATTATTGGATGATATCGCAACAGTATTAGACGACGTTGCGTTAATGTCGAAAGTCGCCGCTAAAAAGACAGCAGGCGTGCTAGGGGATGATTTGGCCCTTAATGCTCAACAAGTTTCCGGTGTGGCAGCAGAACGCGAAATTCCAGTTGTTTGGAGCGTTGCAAAAGGCTCTTTTCGAAATAAATTGATTTTAGTGCCAGCGGCATTGCTGATCAGTTCGATTGCTCCTTGGTTAATCATGCCATTACTACTGTTGGGTGGCTTGTTCCTCTGCTTTGAAGGTGCAGAAAAAATCTTAGAGAAGCTGTTTCATCATGAGCACGAAGAGAAAAGTGAATCAGTGCCAACGAATCTCTCTATCGACGAATACGAGAAAAACAAGATATCTGGTGCAATTCGCACGGATTTTATTTTATCTGCAGAAATCATTGTTATTGCGCTTGGTACTGTGCAAGGACAGTCTATGACAACACAGATCATTGTGGTTAGCTTAATCGCTACGTTGATGACTATTGGTGTATATGGTCTTGTCGCAGGGATTGTTAAATTAGATGATCTAGGCTTCTTCCTCGAAAGAAAAGCCAAAGGGCAAGGGATGAGTGCCGCTATTGGTCGTGGATTGATCTCGTTTGCCCCTAAGTTAATGAAGGGCTTAACCATTGTTGGCACTGCTGCAATGTTTCTTGTTGGTGGCGGGATTGTTGTGCATAGCATCCCAGCAGTCCATCACTTAATCGAGCCAATTATTATGGACTTACCTAACATCTCTTTAGCGACCGCAGTTGTACCTACCTTGTTGAATGGTGTTGTAGGACTCGTGGTTGGGCTACTTGTCGTTGGTGTTGTTTCCGTGTTTGGTAAATTAAAAGGAGCCTTTTCTTAATCTAGTCCTTCATCGTTCTGCTTGGTAATTTCAGTTAAAGCTTGAACGAGAACATCGGTGTTTTGCGCACCAGAGATTAAGTGTTTTCGATTAATAATAATGGCTGGAACAGCGTTAATACCTGCTTCCAGCCATTGTCTTTCTGTTGAGGCTACCGTATCACTCCAGCCACTATCGTAAAGAACTTTTGACGCTATTTCTCGGTCAAGATCAACAGACTCAACTAAGTTCAGCAGCACTTCATCATTGTTGATATCAAGCCCATCGGTAAAGTAGGCGTGAAACAAGGCCAACTCCAGTTCAAACTGCTCAGTTTCTCCTTTCGCCCACATTAATAGCTGATGAGCTTTTCGGGTGTTGTAAATTCGCATGTCTTCACTGAAGTTAAATTCGAATCCAAGCTCTTTCCCTAATTGAGTTAACGTTTCACGAGCTGATTGGCTTGCTTCTATCGGTGTACCGTATTTTTCAGCCAAATGCTCTCTGAGGTTTTGTCCTTCGCTCTTCATTGCTGGATTTAACTCAAATGGGTGCCAATGTAACTCAGCTTCGATCGTTTCGGATAACTGCATGAGTGCAAGCTCTAGTCGTTTATAACCAATAATGCACCATGGACACACCACGTCTGAAACAATATCAATTCGTACTTTTGGCATAGTCATATCCTTATCGAGGAAATCGTAACCACTTTGTCACTTCTTTAAGCCATTGGCTAGTTATAAGTATAGCTGGCTCTGTTTTATGCAACAGGATGGGCGACTTATCAACGCGTTAACTTCCCAACCTTAAAAAACGTCTAAGCATGAATCCTTGGGGCGTATCTCTACGCCTTGCGACTCCTCCGAACCGTATTCATAGAGGGGGGAAGTCAAAGCGAAATAGCTAATGAATAATAAAGAATCAGTAAGTTATATTTGTTCATAAGCCGTTTTATAGCGCCTAGAAAACTCACTTCTAAGGAATGAAAAGTGATTAATAATGTTCCCTCCACCGATGTCATATTACATGTTTTTGATTGGCCATATCTAAAAGTGGCAAAAGCAGCGAATCAGATTCAAGCTGCGGGCTATCGCTCTGTACTCGTGTCACCTCCAATGAAATCGCTTTATAACGAGAAGGGAACGAGATGGTGGCAGCGTTATCAGCCCCAAGATTATCGGCTTATTGACAACCAACTTGGGAATACACTCGATTTCAAGCAAATGGTTGATGCTCTAAAGAAGTGTGGAATAAGAATTTATATCGACGTGGTGTTTAATCACATGGCGAACGAGTCATTTGAAAGGGTCGATTTATGCTATCCAGCGACTACTGTGTTAGAAGAGTATCGAGCAAATACCGAGCATTACCACGCATTGCGGTTATATGGAGACTTAACGCAGCCTTTGTTTACAGAGCAGGATTTTGTTGAAGCGTTTGGTATCGAGGATTGGCAAGACCAATGGCAAGTACAAAATGGACGTATTACTGGGAGCCCGCAAGATCCAGGATTACCGACCCTGAAAGACAACCTTCATGTCATTAAACAGCAACAAGAGTACATTCGGGCGATGAAAAAGCTCGGCGTGAGTGGCTTTCGAGTTGATGCAGCAAAACACATGTCGCTGGAGCATTTAGATAAAGTATGGACAGAAGAGCTGTGCGAAGGTGTTCATATCTTTGGTGAAATCATCACAAATGGCGGAGCGACTAAGCCGGAATACGATCTATTTTTGGAACCTTTTTTAGCCAACACCCGCTTGGGAGCATATGACTTTCCTCTGTTTCAAACGATGTTTGATGTGTTGATGAAAAAAGGAAGCATGAAAAGCCTGATCAACCCGTACAGCTTTGGAATGGCTTTAGATAACTCACGTGCGATTACCTTCGCTATAACTCATGATATTCCAAACAATGATGTGTTTAAAAACCTTGTGATGAATGAGAACTTAGAATGGCTCGCATACGCCTATGTTCTTGGTCGCGATGGAGGCGTCCCGTTAATCTATACCGATTTAGATACGAGTGGGATTAAGAGAAAAGACCGAAAGCCAAGATGGTTAGATAGTTGGCGCCATCCAAAAATGTTAGGGATGATAAAGTTTCATAACCTAATGCATGGTGAAGCGATGAAAGTGCTCGAAGCCAATGATGACTTGTTGGTGTTCGCACGCGGTGAGCAAGGTATGGTGATTTTGAATAAGTCACGACGTAAACAAACCATCAATTTATCCATTGAAGGTACGTTTAATGATTTGCTCTCAGAGCAAAGCTTTGATTCCGTTGATGGGAATCTCGAATTTATTGCAGAAAGCCAAAGTTGCATGATGCTGGTACAAACTCATTGAATAAATTGGCGCAACAGAGACGCTGCGCCAAGCAATATGACCTAGACAATAAATTTATTTAAAATCGCATCCTGCTCACGAATGTTTTCCGTTTGTGCTTGCATTGCAATATTAGCGTTCTCGGCTGAGTCGGCAACTTGCGTTGATAGATCTTTTATCTTAACGGTGTTGTTGTTAATTTCTTCTGCAACAAGGCTTTGCTCTTCAGCAGCAGATGCAATTTGTGTATTCATATCGCTAATGCGTTGAATTGCATCACGGATTTGTTCTAATGCGACGTTGGCTTCTTGAGCTTGGGTCACCGCTTCTGATGCAGTTACCTTACTGGCATTCATTGCGGCAGACACTGAGGTTGCGCCTGCTTGTAACTGCTCAATCATATCGCGTATTTCTGTGGTGGATTCTTGTGTTCGTTGGGCAAGCGTTCTAACTTCATCGGCAACAACTGCGAAGCCTCGACCTGACTCACCGGCGCGGGCCGCTTCGATAGCAGCATTCAATGCAAGTAAGTTAGTTTGGTCGGCAATATCATTAATCACTTTTAAAATGGTTTCGATATTTGCAGTCGCAGATTCCAATCCTTTTACTTCTTCCACCGCTTCATCAACACGAGTAGACAGATTGTCGATCGCTGCTGTCGTCTCATTAACGACTTGAGAACCGCGTAATGTGGCATCATCTGCATCTTTAGCTGAAGAAGCTGCACCTTGAGCATTGTTTGCAACTTCGTTGGCTGTGACAGCCATTTCATTCATGGCGGTTGCCAACTGTTCGAGTTCATGAAGTTGATCTTGCATGGCGGCAGCGGAAGACTGTAATCCACTCGATGTCATTTCTGAGCCACGTAAAATCTCGCTACCAATGGATTTGGATTGAGTGATTTGTTGCTGCAATGCTCCTGTAAACGTATTAAAACCTTCGGCAAGAACCGAAAACTCAGGATCGGTTTTAGTATCAAGTCGTTGGGTTAAATCCCCTTGACCTGAAGCGACATCTTGAATGGCATTGTTTAACACGTCGAGCGGCTTCATCAGTGCTTTGATTAACATCAGTAGCAAAATAACACTGATAATCACGGCAATTGACGTGTAAATGATGGAACTATTACGCAAATCCGCAAGAGATTGATAAGCAATAGCTTCATCTAAGATCACACCAACATACCAGTCTTCACCGGGAACATCAGCAAAGTCGAGTGTATATGCTTTATTGTCGATAGTAACTTGTTGGGGATTCGAGAGTATTTGGCTATCGCCCAAAAATTCACTCATCGGTTTACCATTCAAATCCGCATTAGGGTGGGCGATAGTGATGCCGTCTCCTGAAACGATGAATACGTATCCTGCGCTGAATAGCTTAACTTTGTTTACAAGCTCCGCTAGCCTAGCGAGGCTTACATCGTAGAATATCGCACCGATAAAACGCCCTTTGTCATTCACGGGTGCGGCTATGGAAACCAAAATTTCCCCCGTTGCGGAGTCAGCGTAAGGTGCGGTGATGATAAGCTTATTTGCTTGCTTTGCATCAATGTACCATGGGCGAACTCTCGGATCCCATGATGAACCAGGATTCCATGATGGATCATTGTTTACATTTGAGCCATCACTTTCAAAACCCAAACCGGCAAGCAGAAAGGATTCTTTCACAACGGGTTGGCTGATGACCGCCTCAATGGCTCCCTTGTCCAAGTTAAGTTCGATCATACTGGTCGCATAGGCGGCGATTGCTTTACGAGATTCTATTTCAGCTGCAGTTGTATTTCTCACACCATCGACGATCTCGGATACGCTGCTTTCGACTTGTTGCTTGATTTCAGTTTTAACGGTGTAGTACTGCTGAAGAGTGAGCAGGGCGACGGTAAGAAGCAGTAAAATCGCTGACGCCCCGACGATTTTGTGACTAAATTTCATAGTGCCGTCCTTAGAAATTAGAATAGGTATCTATAGATCTATAGTTAGCAGACGGCGACTTTTCCAACTTTCGTTAATGATTAATGGCCAAGTATTGAACTGGATAGCTGGGTGAATATCTCACGTTCTCCATTAAATAACTCTTCTACCACTTTGAGCTCTTTTTGTCCGGAAAGAAGGCGTCTTCGCACTTCACGCATTTTTAGTACCAGTTGAATTTCTGGTGTTAAGGACGAGTGGTGTGTGATAGCCCACTGATTAATCTGTTCACTTAACGGTGTTAAAGCAAGCACTGGCTTAATCGAAGCAAGTTCAAGTTTAAGTACATTTAGAATTTCAGAAGGTGAGTTCTCGCTTGTTTGAGCCAATCGGTTGATAATGGCACTGGTTAATTCATTCGGCTCAACAAACCCACCTTGTTTGGGCATGGGTAATGATACACGCGAAGAAATTTCAACTGATTGCACCAAAGTATTTGGAAAATAACTCATTGCAGTTAAACAATCGAAAGGAACCCAGGCGAATTGACCCGGCTCGACGGCATATTCCATTTTTCCCATTCGCAGAAGCACCAGCCCGTTATCAACGCGCAGTAAAATGTTTTTCAACGATTTTTTACGTGATGTTGTGTGCAGATAAGGAAAGGATTGGCTCTGGTGTTGAATTGCGTAATGCATGGAATGGGAATCTCTTCGTAAACAGGGCGCTAAGGGTAGCCTTTATTATATAAAAAACCAACTCGCATACTATACAACGCTTGATATGTTGCGAGGTTTTCGCATCGTTTTGAACACTTTTCAAAGCGTTTGCCATGTCGGCTGCATTGCGATGAGTGCGCCTCGCGTGATCTTTGCACGACATTACATCATATCCGCTAGTAAATGTTCTGGTCTGACCTTACTATATGTTTGCACAGCATAGCTGCGAAGATTGTTAACAATGCGTAGAATAGGCCAGCTTTTTATTTGATGTAGTGAAAAATGACTTCTAAAAACGACCCTTATGTAGAGATTCGTCCTTATAATGACGAAGAGATCCCTGCTGCGATCGAGCGACTGATTAATGATGAAGAATTTATTAGTGCGATCTTGCAACACCGCTTTGAGCATCAACCTTCATGGTTACAAGCTTTGCTATCTCCCTTCGTTAAGATGTATCTCAAATTTAAATGGGCTAAGTTAAATTCCGTCGATGCGATTCAGCGAGAAGTGAAGAAATACTTGGATAAAACTCTTACGACGACAACGAAAGGGGTTACCTATTCTGGTTTAGATAAGTTAGATCAAAACACTGCTTATCTGTTTGTCTCGAATCACCGTGATATTGCAATGGATCCTGCCTTGGTAAACTATGGTTTGTTCAAGCACAACCACAAAACAGTACGTATTGCGATTGGCGATAACTTACTGAAGAAACCTTGTGCGACAGAGTTGATGAAGCTAAACAAGAGCTTCATTGTTAAGCGCTCTGCAAAAGGTCCTCGTGAAATGATGAAGGCGCTGGGTACCTTATCGGGATACATAAAACACTCTCTTGATACTGGAAATTCGATTTGGATTGCACAGAAAGAAGGGCGAGCCAAAGACGGAAATGACTACACAGATCCAGCAATTTTGAAGATGTTCCATGTTGAAGGTCGCAAACAAAAAGTGGATTTTCCTGAGTATGTGAAATCACTAAGAATCGTACCTGTTGCGATTTCTTATGAAAATGATCCTTGTGACACAGCGAAAGCAATTGAGCTTTATGAGAAAGCGACAAACGGTAGCTATGAAAAAGGTGAGTTTGAAGATATCGAAAGTATTATTCAAGGAATAGTGGGTGAGAAAGGACGAGTGCATGTGGCATTCGGTGATGTCATCGATAACGCTTATGAAACACCAGAAGCGCTTGCAGAAGAGATCGACCGCCAAATTCATTTAAACTATAAGCTTTTCCCAATCAACCACTTAGCCGCGGGTGAAGACAGTGTCGAACAAGATGTCGTTTCGCAGTTTAATGCCAAACTGGCTGAGCTGCCCCAAGGCGCTCATCAATACTTGATTGATAGCTATGCTAATCCGGTTAAGAACCAAGCTTAAAAAAAGACGCCATTAAGGCGTCTTTTTTTATCTCAAACATTATGAGTCGGAGCTATGGTGCGACTGCACCACCGAGAGTTAAACTGCTTGGCCATTTGGTGATTCGGTTGCCACCAAGAAAGATATGCCCTTTGACCGTTAGGGTGTCTGGAAACTCAGTGATTTTTGAACCGCCAATATATAGATTCCCTTCGATAGTTAACCCTTCTGGGAGTTTCTCCAAAGGTGTTCGAACGACACTTAAGTCTCCTTTGACTTTAAGGCGAGGGGGCAGGCGAGTTAATGGTGTATCAGTGAGGTTAAGGTAACCACCGACTCTAATACCACGTGGCCAGTTAGTAATTTTTGTACCAAGTAAGTTGGCATAACCACGAATAGTTACGCCACCTGCAATACGTTTTAGCTGACTGTTTGTTGCGTCTAAGCTACCTTGAATATCGGTGCCTTCAGGAATACGCGTAATTGCCGTTTTCGCAATATTTAAGTTGCCTTTCACTATCAGTCCATTGGGAAGTTCAGTGTAAGGTTTATTGCGTAGATCTAAATTCCCGTAGTTATCGAGATGATTGAGCATATGGTAGTGCTCTAACATCGTAGCCTTAATAGGCAAAGCAGTGAGTAGAATTGTAAGCGAGAGAAAAAAGCGAAGCATAGTCAAAGTCGAATAAACGTTTGATGTCAGTATCTGTCACGTACATACTGCCGTCAACGCAACTTATATGGAAAGATAAAAATTGAAAGGAATTTATGGTGGGAGATCAAAAAAGCGAGCCTAAGCTCGCTTTCTAAAGATTAACGCGCTAGTGAGCGTGTTTTTAATTCAAATATCAACTTCTCGGCGCTGACTTCGAACTTAAAGCGAGCCGTTAGCTCATTTGAACCTTCTACCAACGCTGATGCTTCATGTTCAACGTTTGCACAAACTTCTTTCGCTAGCTCGACATACTTAGCTAGCTCACTTTCAAGTTGCTCTTTATTTTGCGCATAAATTGTTACTTCAGCGACATCATCACCTTCTTTGATGATAAAGCCCATTTCGCCAGCACAACCACAAGCTTCACATACTTGTTTTTCTTCTGTATTGATGCTCATTTCGGATCCTCTTACAAAGTTTGTGGGCATTTTACCGAGGAACTAGGTGTTTATCCAATAAAACAAAATAATGATACTTAACTTTACTAACAGAATGATGTTTTGTATTTTTATTGTGATCCACCAAGTTTTGACGAAATGTTTCGAAATATTTCATCATAAAATGTAATGGAATGTGATGTTGTTCAAATATTGACGAGAACATAGCTTACATTGTAATCAGAATTTTATCCTGCTCGTTGCGAGATAATTCAATTTATAAGATTATCACCGTCTTACTATACATTTTATAAATAAGAATATGCGCTCCCATATTTAGTCCAAATTGGTTAGATATTGGGAATATGCTTATAAAAGTATCAATAAGGGTTTAAGTAAGGACCCAAGTGTTACATAGTAGCCGAATCGACTTTTTTCAAGGTATTCGGAGAAGGTCATTTAGCAGCTTTTATATGCTGACGCATAACAATATTGTGGCTCATTGTTTGAGTCTTAGATGGATTTACAAAGAGAAGAACACATGCCTAAGCGTAGTAAAGAAGATACTGAAATTACTATTCAGAAAATAATGGATGCGGTCGTCGACCAACTCCTCCGACTTGGCTACGACAAGATGTCTTATACGACGTTGAGTCAACAAACTGGTGTATCAAGAACGGGGATTAGCCACCATTTTCCTAAAAAAACCGATTTTACCGCTGCATTAGACGGCCGTATCTTCAAGATGTTTATCGAGCACCTTGATTTTGATAACGGTTTAGACTCTTTTTCTGCTAGCTGGTTAAAAGCGTTGGATGACAGTGAGTTTTTAGCAATACTTAGATTGCTATTCCATCATATTGTAACGTCTGAACGCGCTCATGAATTCGCAGCAAACGGCATCGACCGTCTGTACAAAACTGTATCTACCCAATTTGGCGAAGGCAGCGAAAAAGAGCTTGAGTGGTTGATTGGTAAGTCACTTATTCGTATGACGAAGTAATTTAGCAAAAAATTCACAAAAGCCTTCCTCCGGAAGGCTTTTTTATTCGTCAGCTACCCACCTTACGCTTATTTATTCTCACTCATTAATAATTATCTTTGGTTTATCGTCACAGCTCCCATAACTATCTGTTACAATTTAACTTATGAGTTAATTGATAGCAGTGAGCCTTTCGTATGTCCTTTCCAGTACTTATCTGTGATGACTCCGCCTTAGCAAGAAAGCAAATGGCACGCTCTCTTCCTGCGTCGCTAAATGCCGATATTACTTTTGCTGTCCACGGATTGGATGCACTCGAACAACTAGAGAATAACAACTTTAAATTGCTTTTCCTCGATTTGACAATGCCTGAACTAGATGGGTTTGGAACATTAGAAGAGATACAGAAACGGAACATTGATATTTCCGTTGTAGTGGTTTCGGGAGACATTCAACCGAAAGCCAAAGAACGTGTCATGGCCCTTGGGGCAAAAGCGTTTATTCAAAAACCAATCAATAAAGATGCGTTAAACGAAGTTTTAAAAAACTTGGTTGAGCAGCCAAGTCAACCAAGGATGTATACGCCAACATCAGTTGAACTGCCGATTCTTCGACGTCGAGATATCTATATGGAGGTGGCCAACGTTTCGATTGGTCGTGCGGCAGATGCATTGGCACGACACTTTGATGTTTTTGTCCACCTTCCTTTGCCTAACGTCAATATTTTCGAAGTCAGTGAATTGCACATGGCACTTCGTGATTTAGCAGAGAATGATCAAGTTTCTGGTGTATGCCAAGGTTTTAGTGGAGAAGGCATCGCTGGTGAGGCGTTAGTATTACTGAGTGACTCTAGCGTTTCAGACTTGAAAAAACTGATGAAGGTACCGGCAGATAGTGAAGAGCTGGAAGAGCTCGAGTTACTAATGGATATCTCCAACATTCTTGTGGGCTCATTCCTTAATGGGTTAGGTGAGCAATCTGAAGTGCGTTTTTTCCAAAGTTCGCCTGTGCTACTTGGGCAACACATTTCGATTGATTCTATCATTAATTCGACAACTGGCTCGTTCAGTAAAACGATGACATTTGAGGTCAGTTACAATATTGATGGCACTTCAATTCGGTGCGATCTACTCTTTATGTTTGTCGATGAATCACTGCCGTTATTGGATAATAAACTTTCTTATCTGATGGAGGACTTCTGATGTTGAATCTTCCTGCTGAGTTTGAGCAGTTCCACTGGATGGTGGATATGGTACAAAATGTAGATTTGGGTCTAGTCGTTATCGACCGAGATCATAATGTTCAGGTTTGGAACGGTTTCATGACACACCACAGTGGAGTGCAGTCACATGATGCTATTGGCAAGTCGCTATTCGAACTGTTTCCTGAAATTCCGCCCGATTGGTTCAGGTTAAAAACGAAACCCGTGTATGATTTAGGGTGTCGTAGTTTTATCACATGGCAACAACGCCCTTATTTGTTTAAGTGCCGAAATGTGCGACCTGTGACTCAGCAAGCTGAGTTCATGTATCAAAACATTACTCTTAACCCAATGCGAACCCCAACCGGTGAGATTCGTTCACTGTTTCTTTCAATACAAGATGCGACAGCAGAAGCATTGGTGTCATTGAATAACAAATAATGCTAGTAAAGCCGAGGATTTCCTCGGCTTTTTAATTTATGGTGTTAAGTATTTTCCTTACCGAGCATACCTATGTTACCAACTCGCCTATATACAGCCGACCAAGTAAAAACAGGGGAAGTCCTTGCGGCAAAAGTTGCAGGAATTGAGATGTATACATTGATGACGCGCGCAGGTCAGGCTGTGTTTGATGTGTTGCGCCTGGAATATCCTGAATGTAAGACGATCTGTGTGGTATGTGGTGGCGGTAATAATGGTGGTGATGGATATGTTGTGGCGAGGCTCGCACTTATCGAAGGTTTTAATGTTCGGCTAGTTCAACATGGTAACGCGAATAAGCTTTCTGGGGATGCAGCGACAGCAAGAGATGAATATATAAAGGCTGGTGGTCTTGTATCTGAAGAGATAGGTACGTTCGCTTCACTATCCACCGTTATTATTGATGCGCTACTGGGCACTGGATTAAAGGGTGAAGTAAGGCAGTCCACCGCGACACTAATACACGATGTAAATTCGACCAACTCTCCCGTAATCGCAATTGATATACCTTCAGGATTATGCAGTGATACAGGGACTAACCTTGGTGAAACCATCATTGCAGCCCACACAGTGAGCTTTATTGGCTTAAAGCAAGGGCTAATGACTGGAAGCGCAAGAGATTTTGTGGGTAAGCTCCATTTCGCAGGATTAAATGTTGATAAGCATTTTGATAAAGGCAACGTGTGTTCAGCTGAGATTTTGCAGTCGATCGATTTAGAGTGTGCATTTATGCAACGTACTCAGTCCGCTCATAAGGGAAGTCACGGTAAAGCTTTACTCGTTGGCGGGAATGAAGGTATGGGAGGTGCGATTCTTATCACTGGTTCAGCTTGTGTTAGGACTGGTTGTGGGTTAACTGCCATGCTGACCCATCGTGCTAATTTGCACGCCGCTTTAGTTCATACCCCGGAAGTCATGTCGGGGGATTGGGGGAACAATGAGTTATTTGAAAAGAGGTTAAGTTGGGCGGATGTTTTGGCCTTTGGTCCCGGGTTTGGGTTGGATGAAGAATCTGAACAAAGGTTCCTTACGTTAAGTCAGAGCTCAAAATCCAAAGTAGTTGACGCAGATGCGTTAACACTCCTTGCTAACCATACCTTCAAAGATGACAACCGCATTATTACACCGCATCCGGGAGAAGCTGCAAAGCTACTTGATGTTACGGTTAAAGAAATTGAATCTGACCGCTATCAAGCCATTAAAACACTTCAGCGTAAATACGGGGGAATCGTCATTTTAAAAGGGGCGGGCACACTGGTATGTGATGGTGGCCAAGTCGATGTTTGTGCTGCTGGTAATCCGGGAATGGCAAGTGGAGGGATGGGGGACTTATTGACCGGAATATTGGTTAGTTTGTTAGCTCAGCGATATTCGTTAAGCGAATCTGCTAAATTAGGCGTATTACTTCACAGCGTCGCTGCAGATATAGAAGCCAAAAAGAACGGAGAAATTGGGTTGTTAGCGAGTGATTTATTGCCACATATCCGTACATTGGTGAACAATAGAAACGTGGAATATTGAGTGCATTTTGTAAAAATATGACGAAACTATCGTTTGCTGGAAACGTTTGCTATATGATTTTTTGAGTCTTTTGTTTGACTAAGTCTTTGTTAGTTAAAGATTAAGTGAAGTGACGTTGTTGGTGTGGTACCCGCAGATTTGCAGATTTCGAAATAGTACCACAAAAAAAATGCAAATATCAGACTTGTAGGAAATAAATCACAGCCTATAATGCTGAAAACCGGAGCGTCTGCCAACGCTCCGGTTTTTTTGTGTCCGAAGAACAGTAATGGCGTCTGCCAACGCCTTACTACGCACTCTGCGATGACACATACATGATGAATCAAGGAATTACACAATGCGTATCGAACAAGAACTTAAGTTAGGTTTTAAAGATGTCCTGTTTCGCCCGAAACGTTCTACCCTAAAAAGCCGTTCTCAAGTAAATTTAACCCGCGATTTTACATTCAAGCATAGTGGCCGTCAATGGTCCGGTGTGCCAGTTATTGCAGCTAATATGGACTCTGTCGGTAGTTTTGCTATGGCAAAAGCGTTGTCTGAGCATGGCGTGATGACGGCGGTTCATAAGCATTACACCGTTGATGATTGGGCTGACTTTGTGAAGAGTGCTGATAGTTCTGTTTTGAATAATGTCATGGTATCAACAGGGACTTCGGAAGCTGATTTCCAGAAGACAAAAGACATTATGGCATTAAGCGACGAGCTCATTTTCATTTGCATAGATATTGCAAATGGCTATTCAGAACATCTAGTCGAATATATTGAAAAAGTACGTGCAGCATTCCCAGATAAAGTGATCTCTGCAGGTAACGTGGTTACAGGTGACATGTGTGAAGAGCTTATTTTAGCGGGTGCAGATATCGTTAAAGTTGGTATTGGACCTGGCTCAGTATGCACGACGCGAGTTAAAACTGGTGTCGGTTACCCTCAGCTTTCGGCCATCATTGAATGTGGTGATGCCGCCCATGGCCTTGGTGGCGTGATCATTGGTGATGGCGGCTGTTCATGTGCGGGTGATGTAGCTAAAGCTTTCGGTGGTGGTGCAGATTTTGTCATGCTTGGTGGTATGCTTGCAGGTCATGAAGAGTCTGGTGGTGAAATCATTGAAAAAGACGGCGAATCATTCATGAAGTTCTACGGCATGTCTTCTAAGAGCGCGATGGATAAGCACTCTGGTGGTGTAGCGGGTTATCGAGCTGCTGAAGGAAAAACCGTACTATTACCATTCCGTGGTAGCGTATATAACACCATTCAAGACATCCTTGGTGGCGTGCGCTCAACGTGTACATACGTTGGTGCAGCAAAGCTTAAAGAGCTAACCAAGCGTACAACTTTTATCCGTGTACAAGAACAAGAGAACAACGTATTCGGCAAAGAATAAGTCTACAATTCTTTGGAAAAGATTAAATTTTAAGAGTCGCATTTAGCGGCTCTTTTTGTCTGAAAAACTCCAAGTGGCGACAAACTACAGATTTGGGATTGGATTATGAGTGATTGCTTCTGAAAGGTGATCAGGTGCGACGTGTGCATAACACATCGTCATGCTGATATCGGCTATCTCTCAGTACAAGAATGTTGCCACCATTCATCATAAAGTGGCTAACGAAAGCGTGGCGAAAAACATGCGAAGCTTGACCAGAAGGCAGTTCAACCCCGAGTTTGTTATTCAGAATGTAGCAAAAGGGCGTGTAGCACTCCTCGAACAACTTACCTGAGATTGGCTTATAGATCTCATGAAATGATAAAACAGCATATGAACTCTTTCTCTCAGGAAGCGAAGACTTTTTAATACCTATTGTATTTCCAGGTTACGAAATTCTAGTTGTGGAAGAACAATCTTTCGAAAATTTTGGCTATAAGATGTCCACCCCTAAAGTTAAAGCACCATATCTTGGGCATGCAGGAGTCATTTTAATCAATGGTGATACTCTGGACTAACGCGATATTATGAATATGGTAGATACCCAAACAGAAGCTCTGACATACCGGGAAATGTGAGAAAAGTTAGTGTACCTGATGTTAGATTAAAAAATGGATTAATAACAGAAACCTCATTAAAGAAAACGCTAAAATATATATCCAATTCTTCTGGACAGAGTGGCAAAATATCAGCGGTAGTATTACGAGGACATTTTTTTGATGATGGTGATGCTTGGTTAAAAGAAAAACTAGATGGAAACAATAGTACGGATAAACAGCCTTATGATTTAGACAATCACAATTGTGTGACTTTTGTTATAGATTTAGCTGATTACTTGAACCTAGAACCAACTTGGAAACCGCCAGTTGTCATCCCAAATGCATATATTGAGCAATTTCAACTGTCAGAAGTCGATTTAGACTATGATTTTGTCACTGACACTTTAACGGTATCGGAATAACATGAAAAAACTCTTCAAAACAATATTATTATTTTTGATAGCTACCTTTGTGGCCTTGATAATTCTTAGTCTCACAGTTTTTAAGTTTGAATCATCCCCTTCTTCTGATCATAAACTACTTGGTGAGATGCTCTGGATTTCTGCACCTGACGGGGGGATAGGTTTCAGAATCATAGAAGCTAAGCATCCAGATTACATAATTAGAGTTACTTGTAACACTCCTGATAATGTTTGTCATGAAGGAAGGTTTATATATACAGGAAGAAAATTGAAAACAGTCACGTTGAATGACATTTCATCCTATTTTGGTGATGATATCGATTTAATGAATGGTGAGAAGCTAGAATCTAAAGGAGAGAAATAAAGGCTTTAATTTATGGCGGAAAAATGGCTATTTGAATATATAAGCATCTTGTTGAGAAACTAAGTTATCAAAGCTTGCGGAGTTAAATACTTGTAAGCAACTCATACTCTGAGAGCTAGAGCCTCCCTTCATATGACTTATTGATTTTTTTGCTTCGTTCTTCATGTAATCGCTTACCGTTTGATACGGGTCGTGTTTAACCTCTAATGTCTCTTCATCTTGAATAACTGAGTACCGACCACCTCCCATGAATAAAAAAGCCCTTTGAGCATAACTCAAGTCTTTACCTAAGGCGCTCTCTGGATCTATTTCACGTAAGCACTTTACTAATGCGTAGTTTTTAAGGTCTTTTCGAGCTTCAATTATGTAATCATCAACTGACGTGTTGCTCGCTTTACAACCAAACGTTAGAAGAATAGAAACAGCGAATATAGGTGTTAGTCTTTTAATTCCCACAGCATTACCTTTTTTGCTTTGACAGCGGCCATCGGGGTAGCGACTTGGAAAGTAACTAGGGTCTTGGTAAGAACTACCATCGCCAGTTTTAGAACCGTCCCTATAGTGAATCACCCACTTTGACTGCTTTACTCATACCAAGTCTCCTCAAGTATTTTGTATGTTGTTTACGTAACTTGTAAGTTGATATCAATACAATTAAAAGGGAAACGGGATACAGGTCTCTAGCGGGCAACTTGTTGCTCGAATAATTAATTTATGAGCAAGTTTTTGTAAATGGGTGTCATCTCTATTGCTGCGCTAGATCTTGTTTTTCGTATCTGTTTATTTTGAACACTTCGTAACCTAAAAAGTCATTTAATTCTTGCATCATGTCAATCAGCAGCAGTAACCCATTCTTGTGAAACAACCAATCAAGTTTGTTTAGATCTAATGATGTAATGCTTTCTAGACAAACGCTCATTAACTCGATTGGTACTCGGTGTCGTGCTAATACATCGTTCATTGTTTGGTTTTTTACCTCTTTGAATGAATCTTTAGCTTCAATTTAACAATAGGCTTGAGTTCTGGCGCTTTGGTATCTTTACCTCGGGCATTTACAAACATATTTTTAAATGCCATACCTTCTTTGGCTTGCAGTTTCGCTTTGACTTCTACTTCTTGTTCTTTGGCCATGCAAGGCTTATTTACATGAAGTAAGTAACCCACGAGTTGGCTTTTGCGATAATATTGACGGCGAAATAAGGTAGCGTCGTCATTCAACCAGATAGAAATGTTCAACTTGTACATATGTAGGCGCAGCAAAGCTTAAAGAGCTAACTAAGCGTACGACTTTCATCCGCGTACAAGAGCAAGAAAACAACGTATTCGGCAAAGAATAAGTCTACAATTCTTTGGAAAAGAATAAATTTTAAGAGTCGCACATAGCGGCTCTTTTTTTATTCTTCAATAGGTTTGTCTTGCACCATTCATGATTTACTCTTCATTAATGTAAGCCAACGCATTCAGTGTTTAACTTTCTTCAAATTAAATGTCCTTATATTTCACAATGATATTCACGTCCATTTAAATGAAGTGACTTAACATGCATGACTCTCATGCTTTAGTACTAATATTCTCAGTAGTATTCGGTTTTTTATTGAGCTGTTTAGTATGACTTCATACAAGGAGGGGGTATGAAAATGTGGGTTATTAAGATGGCTGCGACATTCGCGCTTTGTTGGATGGTGAGTGGGTGTGGGGACAGTTCTAGTGCTTCTGCTGTCTCAACCTCGTCACTAGAGCTACCCGAACAGTTGGAGGTAGTGACAAATGAAAGTGAATAACATGATCTTGGTGCTGAGTATTTTAAGTGTAAGCAGTAGTTTTGCTGCATTTAATGATGCGAATACAGACTACTCAAACGTTGAGCAAAAAAGCTATGTTTGGAATGAAGCGTTAGAGCCAATAGAACTTGTGAACAGTATTCTTTGTTTTACGTCTCAATTTAATAGCTTGGAGTTCGTTAATACCGGCGCTTACCTTATTTTGGCTGACGAGGCTGCGTGTTTTGATGAAGAAGGAGGAGTGGATGGGCAGTCTTCAGGGGCAAATGCCACGACTTATATGAAGGTTATATCTTCAGTGACGCGGAGCAATGATTTTTCCCCACTCATCGTCAATGCATGGATGCCGGAAATGGGGGATGGCAATGAAACCCAAGCGATAAAATTTAAGGCAGAAGTCTCTCAAGGTGCAACCGACGCCAACCCATTTGGTAGCTTTACCTTTAATTTCGATTTATTTGAGTCATTCGACACGAACAATCAGCGTGGAACGGGCGAGGTCGTGACGGTTGATGATGTTCCCGGGTCAATAGGCTTTACTATTTACGAACAATACAACGCAGACGGACAAACAAATGTTCAAAGAGCTAGTGTCGTTATGAGTAGTGATAGAACTTCTGGGACGGCATTAACAGGGTTTGACCGTGGTGCTTATGGCGAAGAGTCTTACGCACTTACTTTCAATAGCACCCATGTTCTGATGCAAAGTGTTAATGGGGATTTTTCAGATCTACCTTATAAATCAGGAAACAATACTGGCACTTGCTATAGTCGTACTGAGTTTAATGACGTGGTTCATCGTTATGACTTATTTAGTGCTTCAACGGGAAGCCGTGTCAGCGTCAATAGTGGTTTTTCAATTAAGTATGATGGTGATAATAACGGTAGTTTTGAAAGCTACGGTTTTATCGGGTATTGGGGGCTTTGGACTGAGCAAAATGGCGGTATCGTAACGGGAGATACCGTTGTGAGAGAAACTGCTGGCGGCTCTAGCAATTATACGGCAGTTGTCGCCCCTGGCAGATTGATTAAAAACAGCGTGAAAACGTTAGCACTTAGCCAAGCACGAAGCATTCTATTCTCATATTGGGATAGTGCAATTTTTAGCGACCCAAACTATGACCAATGGGTTGTAAACTACCTCACAGTTACTGCCGATAGTGTGGGGCAGGACGGTTTCTATAAAACGGGTAAGCTCAAATGGGGGGAGAGTGGACCTGAAGTGGCTGAAATCACCCCGACACTGATTCCATTATCGACCAACGACTCGTTATACATGTATTCCGATCAGCTTGGAGGAGAAGTTAAATACCTTGAAGGAAAAACAAGCCTGACGTATTACGAACAAACCTTTATCAATGGTAGTGAAACAGGTTCTGGTGAGTTACTTAATTCTGGTTCGGTCACCTTTACGTGCTATGACAATTGCCCAATTGGCACCTTCCAGTCTACTGATTTGGTTAACTATTCGGGTACTGGAAGTCCCTATGAAACAACGACGGGACCTTTTTCTTTCACCTTTAGTAACACAGGTGGTAACGCATTAACGCTTGTGAGTAGTACAAGTTCAGAGCCAGTCAGATTTGCTTCTTCTCTTACGGAAAACGATATATCGTCGTCTCCACATAGTTGGGGAGTTCGTAGTGGGCCGATGATCATTGGAAGTGTTAGTAACCCGTGGGATATTTATGACCCTGCAATTACAACTGAGTTTTATGTATGGGAAACTGGATTACAGACATGGAATCAAATGGCTACAATGAAAGATAGCTCGGGTAACTACTTAAGTTTCGATAGGCCAATACAGTTCACGTATCAACATACTTCAGCAAACGATCGTAGCGGAAATGCAGGTGTCTATGCTCAGCAAACGTTTTTGTTGAATTATGGTGGTAATGGCAGCTTTTGGGGTGTTCCCAGTGCAACGGATGGTGATGGCCGTTATCAACCTGCGTTTTCCATTGCTGATGGTGTAGTCATGGGGTCAAGCAATCAATACGTGATAAAAGCGTTAGAGATTGAGCAAACTATGCAAACCGCACCGGGAGAATGTGACAGTCTAGTATTAAGTGATCCTGCTGCGCCTGTGCCTACTGGAGTCACTGGAGATGCTAACATCGGTACGATGCCGACGGTCTCCGATGAGCCCGCAGTAATCGCAGGTGTTACGCAATAATGTTTTAGAGTATCGCCTGCCATATGCTATAGCAGGCGATACATTTCAGTCGCTTAGGATTGCTGTTCTTTATCGGTTTCTACTTTACGTGTAACGAAGTGTTCATAACCTAATTTATTCCCTTCAAATAAGCCTTTCATACAAGCTTCTTCTTTTGAAATACCTCGGTTGATCCTTTCACGTTTTAACGTGTTGCGGTAGCTGGCCTGAGTTTTATCGTACATTAAGTACGAATTTTGATAGCAAACTTCGTAATCTGTAAGGCTATCGGCTTTATTAGTCATTTGTCGAACAGTCTCATTGCTCGCGCATCCTAGGAGAGTCATTGCTAACCAACTGGTTATAATAATTATATGTTTATTCATCGCTCTATTTATATATTTTGAAGGCGATGCGTATCGTAATGATCAGAACTGATGAAATGTCAGGAAGGCGTTAGCTGCCAATTGTTGTTTGAATGCAAGGTTATTATTTGTCTTCTGTATGATTTATTGGTGGTGCATTTGCTTGTCTTTGTTTTGTGGATATGAATTGACCGCGGCAGACAAGCAAAAACACCTCAAGGCCTATTGGTTGTAGGTATATTCTGAATATTTATAACATGTTATTTACAGGCTCAGATCTGAGTCATCGTTAAGATTACAACCTAAGTTCAAAAGGCCTTAGGTTGTCATTTTGCTTACGAGTCAAGGAAGCTCAGCATAAAACGCGGCAACATCTTTTAAATCTAGATCGTTGAGCTTTTGAAGTTGAGCTTTCATCATTTCAGCGAGAGGTCCTTTGCGTTGCCCCGTTTGATAAGACTTCATTGATTGATATAAGTATTCGGCATTTTGACCATTAAGGTGGGGATAACCGCTGTTTTCTGGTGAGCCGTCTTTTGTATGACAATAAATACAACTCGGGGCTTTACGCTCTCCAATTATCGGATCACCAAATTGCTGTGCTGCTGATGTAGAAAATGAAGCAATTAGAAAGACAAATGATAGGGGGGTATATTTCATATCAGGATCTCAATAACCTATTGTATTTAGGTAAAATAAAGCTTCCCCTAAGGGGAAGCTCAATGTGGTGAGATCAACAAAATAGTACTTATGTGTATTGCTTAAGTTTTTTGAGTAGGAAATCGACATCCGTTTCAGTGATGTCGTGATGCGTTACAAAGCGGATGGGATTTCCGGCAGACACTGTGATGCCTTCTTGCGCAAGTTGTTCGACAAGCGTATTAACATCAACAGACTCCACTAGTTTAGCGAAAACGATATTTGTTTGAACAAAGTCGGATTTCACTTCGAATGCATCGAGTTTTTCGAGACCGTTGGCGAGACGCTTTGCGTTCGCATGGTCGATTTTTAGTTGTGGCACTTGCTCTGTTAATGCTAGTTTGCCAGCAGCGGCAAGGATTCCTGCCTGACGCATACCACCCCCAACCATTTTACGTAGTCGGCGTGCTTTGGCGATGTATTCCTCTGAACCGAGTAATAAAGAGCCTACAGGCGCGCATAACCCTTTCGAAAGGCATATTGTCATCGAATCGAAGTATTGGGCGATTTCTTTGACATCGATATCAAGCGCGACTGCAGCGTTGTATACGCGAGCGCCGTCAAGGTGTAATGATAGCTTGTGTTTATCTACAAACTCTCGGGCTTGTGCAAGGTATGAGATCGGAAGTACTTTGCCGTTAATGGTGTTTTCCAAGCTTAAAAGCTTCGTACGTGCAAAATGGCTGTCATTGGGTTTAATCGCAGCAGCCACTTTGCTGAGGTCCAACGTACCATCTGGATTGTTCTCAATTGGTTGAGGTTGAATCGAACCTAACACTGCGGCGCCACCTGCTTCATAACGATAATTGTGAGCTTGCTGACCACAGATGTATTCGTCGCCACGTTCACAATGCGCCATCAAACCAAGAAGGTTGGCTTGGGTTCCTGATGTTGTAAAAAGTGCAGCTTCAAAGCCATGTCGTTCAGCAGCCCAATGTTCCAGTTCATTGACCGTTGGGTCATCGCCATAAACATCATCTCCGACAATGGCATTGGCCATTGCTTCGCGCATTGCTGCCGTTGGTCGAGTTACCGTATCTGATCTAAAATCCATGCCACACTCCTAAATAAATCCACAAAGCTTTGCTTTACTCAAGCAAGCGATGGTCTTGGCGTCGGTAATTTCTCCCTGAATGATCTTATGTTCCAACTCAGGTAAAGAAAGGGTAATTACTTCAATAATTTCGTCTTCATCACATTCGTAACGATTGGTTTTGGATAGATTTTTTGCCACATAAAGGTATTGGATCTCATCACAGAAACCAGCCATAGGTGTTACTTGTCCCATAGGGATAAATGTTTCAGCACTGTATCCTGTTTCTTCTTCAAGTTCACGTTTTGCGCAAGTAAGTGTGTCTTCTTTTGCTTCGATGGTTCCAGCAGGCAACTCCAACAACCACTTTTTTAAAGAAGGGCGAAATTGATTAATAAGAACAATTTGGTTGTCTTTAGTGATTGGAAGAATCACCGTCGCACCTGGATGAATGATTGTTGTATGTTGAATAGTTTGATTTGTAGGTAGCGTAACGGTCTCTTCAACGAGCGAAATACGTTTCCAGCGATGTATGGTTGTGTTGTGTTTTTTATGATTCATCTGTCTTCTATAAGCGACACTTCTAAGCTTGCTTTACATTACCACTAACGAGAAGAATTGGCAGGCTCATCTTTGAGTATCAACTTGTATATTCTTCTTAGAACAGTGATTTAATTATCATTAATGCAAACAATGATTACATCATAAGTCACAGAAATTCGTTCTGCTATAAATATCCGTCTGATAAAAAATCCACTTGTAACAAAGTGATAACAAATGTATAAATTTATATATACATAGCATACGGCTAAGGTGAAAGGAACGAAGCATGATCAGCCCTACTAGAGCATCACATTCTCAAAAAGCTTTGCTATCTGAGCGGATCAACAAGCTCGCTCAAGCTTTGTCTGATGGTGTTTACGAACGTGAAGATACCATAAAGATGTGTTTGCTTGCTGCACTTGCGGGTGAAAGTGTCTTTTTACTTGGTCCTCCGGGAATCGCGAAAAGCCTAATAGCTAAACGGCTGATTCAAGCCTTTGATAGCTCTTCTTATTTCGAATATCTGATGACACGATTCTCCACACCTGAAGAAGTGTTTGGTCCGTTAAGTATTCAAGAATTGAAAGATAACGGCCGTTACGTACGGCTAACAGAGGGGTACCTTCCAACTGCTCAAGTCGTATTTCTTGATGAGATTTGGAAAGCTGGTCCCGCCATTCTGAATACGCTACTGACTGTCGTGAACGAAAAGACCTTCAAAAATGGTAATGAAATTGAGCGTGTGCCTATGCGTTTGTTGGTTTCAGCTTCAAATGAATTGCCTGACGAAGACAGTGGCTTAGAAGCATTGTATGACCGGATGTTAGTCCGAGTATTCGTAAACCGTATCCAAAATAAACAGAACTTCAAATCCATGTTAACGGTTGGCACTTCTCAAGAGGCGAAAGTTCCTGAAGGCCTAGCTATTACTGATGCAGAGTACCATCAGTGGCAAAGTGAACTTGAACAATTAGAACTTTCTGATGATGTGTTTGAAAAGCTCTACGAGTTAAAAAATATGTTAGAGCAAGCCGCAGAGACAAATACGCTATCAGACGGCGATCTATACATTTCGGACAGACGCTGGAAGAAAGCGGTCAAACTACTTAAGGCGAGTGCGTATTTTAATGGCCGAGACGCGATCAATCCTTTGGACTTGCTGCTACTACAGGACTGCTTATGGAACAGCCCTGAATCACGTGACGTTGTGCGCAGTGTTATTCATAATTTTGCGCTCAACCATGCATTCAACCAACAAGATGTTGAACAGCAAGTGAACTATTGCCGCGAGGAGCTGGAAGATGTTCAGCAAGCTCTAGAGTCGCAGTTTGGCATTGAGTTATCCAGTGAATCAACGACCGGCCTATTGAAAAAGCAGGTTAACCACTACGATATTTCTGGGGCGAAAAGCTACAAAGTGGGCAGTGCATTTGATTTGGTTAAACTGGTGTTGTTGCAAAGCAATATGTCGGTATCTGAATCAGAAAAAGGCGATAGCCGTTGGGTTTACGTTCCTAAGAATGAACTTGAACGTGTGATAAAAGATGGACATGGTGATGTTTATGGTTACGTTAACCAAAACACCAACATGTGCCGGTTACGCTTCGATGTTGATGCTGCCAATAATCTAGTCATTAAGGATATTGCGAACCGAGCTGTACTTGTCGCGTTGGTGACAAATAAAGGGCTAGATGACGCTTTATACCAAAGCTGGGTAGACAAATCTCAATCTGCATTAGAGCAACTTGAACAAGCAGAGCATGCTTTAAGAAAAGCGCGATCTGACTTCCATGGTGCACTGCCTCATGCATTCGTCGACCAAGATATCCCACGGACGATGGAAGCAAGCCTACAAAACCTTTCTCAATTAATCGAATCTACTAAAACCGAGTGTGAACGTACGGTTTTTCGTTTTAAAAACCTAAATCAATTTTTCTCTTAAGGAGGCGGGCATGCTCGGTGCAGATGGTTTAAACCTTGCTTTGATGATCGCGGATTCAGGCATTATTGACTCCGCAGTTAACGACTTAATGGCTCGTTCTCAAGTCATGGTTATGGCTGAAAATAAAGGGGTAAAAAGCTCGGTTAAAAACCATCTACTGAAGTGGCGTGGTAGCGTAAAAAAGAGAATCACTAAAGTCTGCGAAACTGAGCGCTTCCAACAAGAGCTTGCACTGTATCAAGAAGTCATTCACTGGGATGAAGAACGTTTTTTCAATGATATTCATGAAGTCATCAAAAAACTGGAGTGGCATTCTGCGTTCTATCTTCAAGCTCGTCGCTTAATAGAGAAAAACAAAGGGGTACATAACCCGATGTTCCCGCATTACTTTTGTGATGAATGGTACAAGAGTCTTTCTGATGCAATATTACAAGCACAGGTTTCTGAGCTAGAGACAAACAAGGAGAAAGTACTTAAAGACCTTTATCAACGAATGGAAACCATGAAGAACATGGACAAGGTCGCGGAAGAAGGGGATATCGGTAGTGTGGGGCGCTTGTGGGATATGGCTTCCGCTAAGCTGAGTAAAACGGATTTAACCGTTATGAAGCGCCATGCCGAGTTTTTGAAAAAGAATAAAGGCCTGCAAGATATCGCTGAAAAACTAGGACGAATGGCCGGACAGGTTGATGATCCCGAGCTAAACAAAGCGCCGGTAGAAGAATTACAGATGGTCGAAGAGAAATCGGACGAAGCTACTGACGACATCGTGGGTATTCATCAAAGTGACGATTTAAACAAACTTCTTCCAAATGAAACCATGTTTCTTGCTTATCCGGAACTAGAAGTTGTTTTCTACAAAAACCTCGCTGACAAGCGGTTAATGAACTATCGAATGCAGGGTAAGTCTCGCACTTTGCGTAAAGTCAAAGCACAGAAACCTGACAACAAGCAAGTTGACGTCGAAAAAGGGCCATTTATCGTTTGTGTTGATGCGTCAGGCTCTATGAGTGGATTCCCAGAACAGTGCGCCAAAGCAATGGCCTACGCCTTGATGCAAATCGCGCTAGCAGAAGATAGAGAATGTTTTGTTATTCTATTTTCAACTGAGCAAATTACGTATGAATTAACTAGGCAAGATGGTTTACGAGAAGCCAGTGACTTCCTGTCATACAGTTTTCACGGTGGCACTGATTTAGAACCCGTTTTGGGCAAATGCGTTGACTTGATGTTGGGTGATAAATATAAAAACGCAGATATGGTGGTAATTTCTGATTTTATTGCGCCAAAACAATCTGAAGAGTTACACGCGCGGGTGATGGCATTAAAAGAGAAAAAGAATCGCTTTCACGCTATCAGCTTATCTAAATACGGAAATCCTGAATTGATGAGTATGTTCGATCATTGTTGGGCATATCATCCAAATCTTGTTGGTCGTTTAATGAAAAAATGGTGACCGTATTGAGGCATCGCTTTGGTATGCCTCAATACGTCATGTTAGCCTAGTTTTTATGCCAATTTAAAGGTTTGAAGTTGGTTCTGCACATGCTTAGCTTCTGTGCGGTAGTTATGGACGACATTATTCAAGTTGTTGGCAAGTTCCCCTGTGTTCTGAGCAATTTCAGCTAAGACATCAATATCTTTATCCACGGCTTCACTAGCTTTAGATTGTTCAATTGTTGCATTAGCAATGCTGGTTATGTGCGCGTTAACAAGCTCAATTATGGATTCTAACTCACCGACACTCTCAGCTACCTGTGAGACCGACGAGTGAGTTGAATCGGTTGCGGTGCGGCTTTTATTCATATTTTCTACTGCGGTTTGAGTATTGCTGGTCATGTTTTGCAAAAGTTGACCAATGGACTCTGTCGCTTCTTTACTTCGTTGGGCTAAATCTCTTACTTCTGAAGAGACGACTGCAAAACCACGCCCATGTTCACCGGCTCGGGCAGCCTCAATGGCGGCATTGAGAGCGAGCAAGTTTGTCTGCTCAGAGATGCCATTTATCGTATCTACGATCTTGCTTACGCTACTCGCATCTTCCTCTAGCTGCTGCATGCAACTTTGAGTTTGTTCGATCTGATCAACTAGCGCTTCAACTACATGGAAAGACTCTTTGCTTTGTGCTTGGCAGGCCAGAACTTTTTCAGTCATTTGTTTGGTTTCTTCAAGCGACCGTTCGGATGATGTTGCTATATCATGACTCGACTGTGCAAGCTCGGTCATTGCAGTCGCGATGTTATCGCACTTGGCTGTGGTGGACTGGCTGCTTTCGCCTAAATTCGTCGCATTTTGAACGATCTGCTCCAGTCTGTCAGAGCTGTGGTCATTGGCGCGTGTTATGTCGGACAGTAATTTTTTCAGATTTTGAGTTAGACCGTTGACGCTTTTTGAAATTAGAGAAACTTCATCTTTGCCATGGTTCTCAAGAGAAATACTGAGATCTCGTTGGTTCGACATAGTCGCGAGGTTCTCGGTTAGTAGCCCAACGCGCAGTTTAAGGTTCTTAACACATACATAAAGAGAACCAACTAAGATAAGGGCAAGTAATGTGGTTGTTGTGAATAACATAGTTTGCATGAAAATAGCGTTATTCGCTTGGTTAGAAGCAAGAGCTGTCATCTCTTTCTGTATTTCATTCCGAACATTATTTAAGGATTTAATTCGCTCTGTTGCCATACCAAACCACTGAGAAGATTCGGGGCCAACAAGGGAGGATAATGTTGCTTTTTGAGAGAGGTAGGAACTTTGTATCTCAACCACTTTCTGCCATGTATCACTTTTAATCGCACGATTTAACACCACTGCATATTGGTTGGGCAGGGTAATGAATGCCATTCTTTGACCATATTCACCAGATTTTATGTATCCTTCTACTGAGGTATATTGGCCTAGAGTTGAACTTTGACGCGCGAATGCACCGTTCAATGCACCGCGTACCTGACCGGCACGTTCTTTCATCGTGATAACTGAAACGAGTCCACTACCGAGTGAAGAAACTTGTGGGTTATTGAGCAAAGAACTTAAGGTAGTGGCATTATCTATGGCCAGTTGATTTAAATTGGAATAATACGCGAAAGGAGAGAGGTTAGGCCTAAGCGTATCGACCTCATTTCGGACTTTATTGAGCTGGTTTAGTTGTGCGGTTACGTCCTTTCGTAAAGCATGGACAAATTGATTTTCAAGATAGACTGGTTGGAAATCAAGGAATGCATTTACATGCGTATTAACCGTAGAACGATGGTTCTGCAATTTTTCGACTTGCTTACTATTCCCTTTACTTCCAAGCACTCCCGCTGTTAATCCACGCTCGACCGCCAAGTTGTGTGCGAGATTGTCATACAGCAAGATAAGATGAACGCTTTCTTTATCTTTTTCCGCATGGACTACTGCGTTCTTTTGATTCGAAACTAGCTCAATAGCCATCGAGATTGAAATAAGAATTGGAATTCCAGCTAACACAGAGACCACTACATAGAGTGGGAAATATTGTAATACCTTTTTCATCGGGTCACCTAAAGCATTATTGTTATATGGCAGTATTAGAATAGTTAATTTTATGAAATTAATGGTTAAGCAATTCGTGTTATATGATTGCACTCACAAAGAAAATTCACTCTCATTTTCGTATCGTAATTAACCATTTAAGTCGATTTTGTGCTAAACCTAAGTTGTGGATGCTAAGGAGTGTCAGAGCATGGAGCTTTTCGCTGATAAACGACAACCTAATAATGTTAGGCTGGATGAGAGTTCGAGTAAGCCAGAGGAATTAACTACACCTTGGCGCGTATTGTTGGTGGATGATGATGAACAAATGCATCAGGTAACTCGACTAGCGTTAAGCGGATTTAAGTTCCAGGGGCGTGGCCTAGAATTGATCTCTGCGTTGTCTGCATCAGAAGCAAAATCCATCCTTGATAAGGAACATGGTATTGCGTTGGCACTGGTTGATGTTGTGATGGAAACAGAACATGCTGGCCTAGACTTAGTAAAATATGTCAGGGAGCAGACGAAAGATCACAAGATTCGACTCGTTTTGAGAACCGGACAAGCCGGCCAAGCGCCAGAAGATCTCGTCATACAAGAGTATGATATTGATGATTACAAAGAGAAAACTGAGC
The DNA here is from genome assembly GCF_050113695.1 of Vibrio sp. TRT 17S01. NCBI lineage: Bacteria > Pseudomonadati > Pseudomonadota > Gammaproteobacteria > Vibrionales > Vibrionaceae > Vibrio > Vibrio sp. TRT 17S01. The sequence goes on from NZ_JBNJOG010000003.1 coordinate 253,049, forward strand.
TTACGACCCAAAAGTTAAAAACGCTCTTATATTCAATGCTCCGTTCCTACCGTGACCTCTGTTTAATTGAAGAACAAAAAGAAGGTCTTTCTCGCGTTATTAAAGCATCTGCAAATGTTCAAAATACCACCACCTTAAAAACTTATGCTTCATCAGTCCTCAGTCAGCTAACCTCTCTCCTCAATTTAGATGCATCAGCATTTTATTGCTTAGCTCAACCATCACCCGATGGTGAGCAGTGCAGGGCATTAACATTAGCTGCAACAGGTGGTTATGTTGATTTTTCAAATAAGTGCGACTTTGATTTATTGCCTGAAGTGGTAGCAAATCGGTGCAAGCAAGTACTTGACTCTAAGAAGTCTCAACACTTTGGTGATGCATTTGTTCTGCTATTAAGTGATGAACACGATATCGATAATTTGCTTTACGTGAATCTCAAGCGAGAGTTAAGTGAATTAGACAGAAAGCTATTGGAAATCTATATGCAAAATATTGGCCTAACATTTGAAAACCTAAATCTGATGTTAGATCTAAGGGAAACCTCGAAAGAACTTGTTTATAACTTGGCAAATGCCGTTGAAGCACGAAGTAGGGAAACGGGTGCTCACGTTCAACGTGTTTCACTTATCTCGGAACGTCTTGCTGAGTTATATGGCCTCAATGATACTCAGGTTAACCATATTAAAAATGCAGCTCCTCTCCATGATGTCGGGAAAGTCGCAATTCCCGATAGCATTCTTCACAAACCCGGCAAACTTGATGCGGATGAGTGGGAGATCATGAAGAAACATGTCGAGTATGGTGTCGATATTCTCAGTAAATCCAAGCGCAAGCTTATCGATTATGCAAAAGAAATTGCAGCAACCCATCATGAAAAATGGGATGGCTCTGGCTATCCAGCAGGTTTGAAAGGTGAAGCGATTCCGATCAGTGGACGTATTGCCGCTGTAGCCGACGTATTTGATGCTTTAGGGGCCAAACGCTCCTATAAGGAACCCTGGCCGGATGATGAAATCATGCAAGAACTTGTAGCGCAAAAGGGCAAGCATTTTGATCCGGATTTGGTTGATCTCATGGTGGATTACTGGGATGACTTTATCCGCATACGTGACAGTTTACCTGATTAATGAACAGGTACGTTAACTCACTTTGCTATTGAGCTCTGAAGGCAAAACAACGGGTAGGGTAATAGTGTAGTGGACCCCTCTATCTGGTTCTGAATGGAAACTAAGTGTCCCCTTTAATTTCTGATTCACTAAATTGAACACCAAATTCAACCCAAGCCCCGATCCCCCTTTACCACGTTTACTCGTGAAAAACGGTTCAAATATCTTGTGGTGGAGCTCTTTGGCTACGCCGACACCGTTATCATGATATTCCAAATTGATACTGGAGTTATCGTTTAAATGAAACTTGATAAGGATCTCTGGTGTCGCTGTTTGCTCGAAAGCATGGTTAACACTGTTCATAACTAAGTTGGATACAACCTGAGTTAACACACCGGGTAGGCTATTCATCATTATGCTTTCATCTCCTTCAATTTGGGGGATTACAGGCACTTTTCTAGTCTCAGGATGTAAACTGGCGATTAAGGCTTCAAGTACTTGTTTTACCAGAAATTGGCTTCGGCTTTCGGATACTTGATCAACGGCTGTTTGTTTAAAATCTCGGATTAGTCGTGATGCACGATTTAAGTTTTGTTCCAACATAGATGAACTTGCAGTGATTTGTTGCATGAGCGAGGCAAACTGATCCGTCGTCAGGGATTGAGATTCAAATGCGCCATTGAGTGTTTTTGTTGTATCTTGGATGACAGAAGCTGCGGTAACAGAAATTCCCAACGGAGTATTCACTTCATGAGCTACACCAGCAACAAGCCCGCCAAGTGCAGCAAGCTTTTCCGATTCAATCAGCTTTTCTTGGGTACTTTCTAGCTCCTTCATGTTGTTTCTTAGATCAATCGTTCTTTCCGCTACAGTGTGTTCAAGATTTTGATTAAGTGCTTGAAGATCAAGTTGCGTCAGTTTTAAATCGGTAATATTTATCGCTGAACCGCGAAAACCCACAAATTTATCATCAACATACCGAGCTTGGGCTTGAAACATGAGATATTGCGTCACCTCGTGGAGAGTAATCGACGTTTCAATTGTATTAAAATCATTTCTTCGAGCGACCGCTTTTACCAAATTCGTGGCGTGTGCGAGTTGAGGGATATCACTGAATAAAGGTTTGTCTAAAGCACTAAGTCCAAGCGCTTCGTACATGGAGTCTGAACAGTAAATGAGGTTGCCATATTCATTGGTTTCCCAAAGCCAATCAGAAGAAACATGAGCAAAATCCTGTAATCGTTCCTTTTCCTGTTTAATGTTTCGATAGAGGGTTGTTAGGTTGCTGGTTAGCCGGTTTGTTTCTTCACCCAACCAATCAAGCTCATCGACATTCTCTTTCATCCAGCCACCACGCATTAATTTTAATTGCTCTGGCGGATGCCTAGGACTGTACTCCCTAAGATAATGACTGATTTTGAATAGACGACGATTAATACTTTGATGAAAAACTAAGAGTATTACAGTGCAAACTAACAGGGTTTTGATGGCGTTAAGTAACAGCGTCACAATGAATTGCTTGATAAGGTAGTTGTAGATCTCTTGTGCATTTGACTCAACGTAAATGTGTCCAATGGATTCAACTGTACCCAATTGCTTGTTGTGATAGTTCAATGGATAAGTATCCGCTACGATGTCACCTACAGTTTTTTGGCCAGCATTAAAAGAGTACGTACCTGAAGTAATTTCCAGATAATCGATTTTAGGTAGATTGACCAAACCTTCTAATCGCTCTTGTAAAACAACGAGGTCGAAATTCCAAATAGACGTCGCGAGTAGATCAGCATGTACGGTTTGAACTTCAATATGTCGCTGTTCGACAACATTAAACTGATCTTTATAGTCCCAATATAGTTGAAGCAGAGTGGTCAGTAACGTGATGACCCCGCTTAACAAAATTAGGATCAATATAATCCGTCTGCCAAGCCTACTCGAAAATGGGTTTGTAATACCTTGCTCAAACCTCTGGGCTCTACTCATCTTTATTCTTTCCCATTTAGCTTATTAGTTTGAGTATAGGTCTAAAAAATCATCGTTAAGTTCTAAACTTAATATATCGTAACTGAGGTGAGGTAAATTATGCATCTAGTTGTATCGCTGTTTTTGTTTTTCCCCTGTTTGGCTTTATCGGCTGATGTATTAATCATCGAAAGTTATCACAAGGAATATGCATGGGATGCCAGTTATGTCGTTGGTATAAAAACAGGGTTGGGCGATGAATATCAAATTGAACGATTTGAGATGAACACCAAGCGTCTACCTAAAGAAAAGTATCAAATGATGGCAAATAAGGCCTATAAACGTTATCAAGAGTTGAAACCACGTATTGTGATATTGGGAGACGACAACGCATTTAACTATTTACTACCTCAGCTATATAACGAACCTATTTCGATTCTGTTTTTAGGTGTGAACTCAAACCCTAGAAAGCTCATGAATAAATACAAAGGGCAGGCCGAAATATCGGGCATTCTTGAGCAACCATTATTTGTAAAAAATATTGGAGAAGTTGGCGCCATGCTGCCTAGCGACAAAAAGAAGATAATTGTGTTGTTCGATTCTGGTATAACGTCAAAAATTGCAAGTGATTATATGCACCTTCAATACAACTTGATTCAAAGTAAATTGGGAATCGAGGTTGATATCCTAAATATTGGCGCCTTATCCGACTGGAAAGCGGCAATAAAAGGAGCAGCCTCTCAAGGCGTTGGGGCAATTATAGTCGGGTTATACCACACCATTGTAGACTCGGAAGGACGTAGCGTGAATGCTGATGACATCTTGGCTTGGACAAACCAAAACTCAACAGTTCCTTTATTTGGTTTTTGGGATTTTTCTGTAGGCATAGGAAAAACGGCTGGTGGGGTTGTTTTATTCGGTGAGGCGCAAGGGTTAATGATTGGTGATATGGCAAAGAGTATTTTAAATGAAAAGAAACGCGCTAGTGATATTCCAATCCAAGTTGGAGTGAAAGGAAGGGCAATCTATAGCCCAACTGAGTTTGAACGATGGAATTTAGCCGCTCCCCCGCAATGGGAAGCGGTTGATTAAATCTATTCAGCTTTTAGTGCTCACTAGGCGTGTGTTGACTAGCATTACCGATAAGACTTTGGAGCGTTGGTTTGCTAAAACAATCTGAAATGGTTTGTTTTAGAGAAATTCGGCTAAGACTTAGGTTTTCTGTCTCTTTAGTCAGCTGATTGTAATCTTCAAAAATCCGGTTAGAAAGTTGGTTAAGTTCACGTCGCGTATTCAATAATGATAGGACGACAAAGGTTTTTTCATCGATACGTGCAATGATATCTGTTTCACGGCAAACGTTTTTAAGTACATCAGCGGCGGTTACAACGCACTGGTCTGCCGCTTCCACACCATAAGCATGGCTTACCTTCTCGAGTTTATCGACGTCTAAAACAAGCAGCCCAATGGATTGCTCGTAACGGGGAGCATCTTTAAGCTTTTGCTCGCCCATTAAATTAAAGCCGTTGCTGTTGAGCAACCCAGTCAATTCATCTGTCAGTATCAACGCTTCATTCGCGTGTTTATTCCACAAACTTAATAGGTCACCATGAAGTATGTGGGCTATTTGTTTAATTAACTTCTCAAAACTTACTGTTACTGGCGATGAGAGTTGCACCACTATAGAACCGAATAACTCTTTATTTGACCAATAAATGGGTAAAGCGATAGCGGAGTGTTGAATAAGGTGAATGGTATTTGGCTGGCTTTCTATTTCAACGTTGGGAAGTTGATTGAGAAATGCCACGTACAGATCACTGAGCTCCGTTGAAGGTAGGGTAAATGAATTAACATCCTTTTGGCTACTCGACACAACACTGAAATGTTTTTCGCACTGCTGTACTATATGACATTGCGTGTTGGGAAAGAGTTCAGCTACTAGCTCAACGGCATCCTGCCAATGTGAAAGGTCAATCAAACTATTACTATGGTGCGATAGACACTGCTGAGTATTAATCATAATGCAAAACCTTGTTATTTTTCTGACCTGCTAAAGCAAGTGGTTTTATGATGTGGTCAATTAGTTTAGCTATGAAAGCGTTACACATTGTCATAATATAGTTTGATTTTATTAAAAAGAGTGACATATGGACGTGAACACATTGATCCAAAAGCTAAAAGATGCACCACAAACTGTAGAGTTTGATGAAATTATAGCCGTTATTGACGACGTATATAATTTTAGTCCAACAACCTTTACCAATGGTGAGACAAAGAACGAACAAGGCCAAAATAACGGCTCATGTAAAATTTTTGCCTTTGCTAAACTAAATGGTCTAACTAAAGAGCAGGCTCTCGCCTGTTTTGGTCGCTATTATAGGGAAGATGTTCTAGAAAACCCAGATGGAACTGATCACCAGAATATTCGTAACTTTATGAAAACAGGTTGGGAAGGAATCACGTTTTTTGGTGAGGCTTTAAGTCTAAAGTGAATAAAAAAGGGAGGCAACGCCTCCCTTTAATTATATTGCCAATGGCATCTGACTTGATGAGTCGTGAGTTTTTGCAACTCGAATTAGTCCAAGTAGGGCAATGATGGACATTACTGCCATAATTGCGCCAACAGGCATCTGGTCAGTCGCAGGGATTGCTGACGCAATTAGTGTTGCAATACCTGCCCCTAAGTTTTGCATACCACCCAATATTGCGCCGCCAGTACCAGCATGATACGGGTAGGGTGAAAGTGCACCTGTCGTTGCCGCAGGGAATAGGATCCCGGCGCCTAAGAAATAAACCGTTGCTCCCCCAACAAGCGTTAAGGCGGTTGTCATCCCCAGCATTCCAGGGATAAGTACAATCAGCGAGCCAACCATGATGGCAACAAGACCTACGATAAGTGATGCTTTTTCAGAACGTTTCCTTGCGATGTAACTGGATAGGCCTGCGCCAATCAGGTAACCAGGAATAGGTAAAACAAACAAGATGCTCACAATCGTTGCCGGAAGCTTTAAAACACCAGCAAGTAATACACCTGCTGCCGCTTCAAAAACAGCGACGCCTGCGAACGTCGCAACCAAGCACAGCAAGTAACCTTGAAAGCGCTTGCTCGATAGAACAAAACGGTAGCTATCGGTAACGCGTTCATATTTTCTTTTTTCAATCGGCAAGGTTTCGTTAAAGCTCGTTGCCATCGTGATTACCACTGCAATCCCAAACAGAGCTAGAAACAGATAGCTAGAACGCCATCCGAAAACTTCGGTCAAGTATCCGCCAAGTACAGGTGCTAACAAAGGTGAAAAAATAACACACATACTAATTAGGCTATTTACTCGGTGTAATTCGTTTCCTGAAAAACAGTCACGAGTTAGTGTCCGAGACATCGCGCCTCCACAGCCAATTCCAACGCCTTGAATAAAGCTACCAGCTAAAAACCATTCATATTGGTGGGCAAATAACGCAAGCAATGTACCCAGAATATAAATAACAAGCCCTGAGATAATAATGGGTTTGCGACCAAGGCGATCAGACAAAGGGCCATAGATAAATTGAGATAAGCCGTATGGAATTAGATAGCAGGCCATGACAGCTTGTAGCGCTGCTGGTGACACTAGGAACTCTTTAGCCATGTGACCGATTGACGGTACGTACATGGTTTGAGTCATTTGACCAACAGCCGTCAAAATGGCAATTAGAAAAGTAAGTTTAATGACATTGGAAGAAGCAGACATTACTTTACACCTGAAAGAAAAACCATTAGCAGTAGCTATGGATTAAATTGCGAATTGAATTAAGTTAGAAAGTTCAGGCGCGAGATGTTATAGGGGGTTAGAAGAATGGGCAATCAAAAAGTGTGATCTTGAGTAAGATATATTTCTATGTTACCCATTAGAAAATCTAATTAATAATTTTAGTGTGCGGTTCATGATATAGGTTGCCTTTCTAAACAATCTCGGCATAAACAATGCTGGTCTTGTTTAGTTTTAAAACAGTCTCGCGGCTCCAGCTCAAAACACCAACAATGACTTTTTCCTGCTTGAATGTCACAGGTAGCTGGTTGGTTACAAGAAGGGCACAGATGGTTAGAAGTGTGCCTAGACAAAGTTGATAGGATTTCATCACGCTTATGGTCGGTATAGCTTTGCCATTGGTTGATTTCTAACATCGTGCGTTTACAACCTGAGCAAATGCCACCATTATTTTTACAAGCGGCGATACACGGTGTTTTCATATGAGATCCCTAATATTTTAACACTGGCAACTATAATTCATTCGTTCTCAATTGCGAAATTGTAATGTGGTCTAAGTCCTAGATGATTGAAGGGAAATTGAGATTTTAGCTTGACCAAGTAGTCATAAGCGTTAATCTAAAGGTAAATGATAATTAATATCATCGTGACGATATGATTTCTCTGTTTGCTACTGTTGTTTTTATTTTGGGCTTAGGTTCTAAGCTAAGGTTATCTGTATCTGAGATTTGTTTAAGTGTGTTAATATCGGTGACAACGTCACATGTCAGACCTCAAAGTGCAGTATACATCCTTATTACACTATTCGTTATAGCGCCGTTTTTGGTTCGTTTTCGAGAGTCATTCTTGAGTCGATGCGTATATTGGTTTTGCATTATTGGCGCTAACTTATTTAATTTGTATTACTTTAGCCTTTCCTAATTATGCTTTGGCGGTTGATATAATAGGGAATCATCATTTTTCATAAAGATGTTACTTGCGATTAAGCTGCCAATACAGACTAGCCCTAAGCTAAGCAGAATTCCTGCAGAAGGGTGCTCATCAAATATAAACATTGCCATCAAGGTTGCCAATGCTGGTGTTGCTGAACCAAATGCGGCAGAGCGCTCAGCTCCTAAAATTGTCACCGCTTTTAAATATGTATATGCAGCGATTATGCCCGCACCAAAGCCTTGCACTAGCGTATGTACGGCAAGTTCGGAGTACGGCCAGTTAGAAAGTGGTTGTGAGAAGAGGTAACTGGGTAGTACGTCTAATCCGATGAGTAAAATTAAAGTTACTGTAGAGCAGATTGAAATGAAACCAGCGCTGACTAAAGCGTTCAAGTTAGCGACTCTGGCACAGATCGTAAAAGTTGCCCACATGATACTCCCCAGAAGAAAGAACAAATGTCCATGAAATAATGTCGGTTGGTACTGATTAAAGCTATTAAACAAAAAGCCTGTAATACCTAATGACAGAATGATCAGGCCAATGATGCGATGAGTACTTAAAGGTTGCTTAAAAAACAGGACTGCAATTGCTGAGACAAATAGGGGCAGCGTTCCGGGTATGAGTGCGCTACCGTCTGCGACGGGTGCATTTTCCATCCCAAAGCTAGCCACAAGCAAATAGGGAATACCGCAGCCAATGAACATCCCGAGCAAGTATTGTTTTGGGACAGCTATCAAGGTTGACCTGTGTTTCCACACCCATGGGAATAGTATTAGTGCAGGCAGGGCAAATCGAGTCAATGCGATATCTGCTGGGGTGAGCAGTGACAAAGCCCCCCCTCGTAATGAAAGAAAAAATCCAGACCATAATAATAACGTTATGGTCATTGCAAGATATCCAGTCAGCATTATATGTTACTCAAATGTAAATAATGGTTGTTATTATGAGTTTTAACTATTGCCTTTGTGTGGCAAAGTTAGGCAAAAATGATGACTAAATTAGTGATTAATAGCGTAGAATGCTCTTTTATTGATGGAAACGATTATGGATAGAATTGATAGACATATTTTGGAGTTACTTCAGAGAGATGCACGCCAATCTACTGCTGACCTTGCAGAAAAAGTTGGCCTATCAGCATCTCCATGCGCTCGTCGTGTAAAACGATTAGAGGAAGAAGGCATCATTGATGGATACCATGCCAATTTGTGCAAAGCTAAAGTTGGTGTAGGGATGGTGGTATTTGTTGAGGTCAGTTTGAGTAATCATCAAGTGGATTCTATTGATGTTTTTGAAGGGGCGATTACAGAGATGAGCCAAGTGATCAGCTGTCATGTGGTATCAGGCGCATACGATTATTTATTAGAAGTAGTGAGTAAGGACTTAGAAGGATATGAGTCTTTTATACGTCAATTGCAATGCATGGATACGGTTAAAGATATCCATACGCACCTATCCATTCGACAAGTAAAAAAGACACGTGAATTACCCGTCTTCAATTAGATATTTTCTGTGCTTCCTCAATAGGACCAACCTCATTCTCTAATTGTAATGGTGGGGCATAAAGGGATATTTGGTTACGTCCGCTTCTCTTGGCTTGATAAAGGGAAAGATCTGCTCGTTTTAACCATTTTTCAATATCATCCCCATACAGCGATTCTGCAATGCCAACACTTAACGTGATGTTAATATCGTTAGGGAATGTAATGTCTTTGATTTGTGAAAATACTTTACGCATCGCAATGTGTGCTGAATTTTGATCGGTATCGTTGAGTAAGAGTAGAAATTCATCCCCCCCTAAGCGAAACAAGGCGTCTTGAGTACGAGTACTGCTTTTGATGGTCGTCACTACTTTGTTAATGACGTCATCGCCGACGTCATGTCCATATAAATCGTTAACGGTTTTAAATCTATCGATATCAATCATAGCAACGGTAGAAGAACTTGACTGCCGCAAACTCCGTTGCAAAAAACTATCCAGTTGGCGACGGTTTAATGCTCCTGTCATCGCATCTCTAGTCGATAAATAATGCAATTCATTATGCAAATTCATGATGGACTTAACCACATAGTGACCAATGATCAGACACGTTATTAAGGAAATAAAAAATCGTAAAGTTTCCGCAGGATCTTGATGAGGAAGCGCAACAATGGAGCTACCAGCAATAATGATGATATTGGCTGGTAAATAACGGTTCTCTGGTAGAAGAAAAATGACAGAAATCACCACAGGATAGACCCAATAAGTTGCTAGAGTTCCAAATATATGGACAGACAAAAGTAGAGAAGTAATAAGTAAACAGAGCGGTATAATATGGCCAATAATACTTCTTCGGCTGTATATGATCGCTGCGATCTCCGCCAATAAACTTAATTCAAAGCTAAGCAGTACCGCTCCTAGCATTATTTCGCCAATAATCAGGTTTTTGATACCCAAGGGGATAAAAATCAAGATCGTAATAGTCGCAACGACTTTAAGTACTTTTTTTTGTTGAGCAGTGCTGAGAATGCTATCGGATGCTGAATCAAGGAAGAGAGACTTTCTATCCATAACTCCCCTCATAGGTTAGGAAAACGGCGGAGATAGTACGATATGTATAGTTAAAAAGTAAGTCTAAAGTTTGATAATTGCAATGTGAGGCAGGAACCCGGGACAGGGTGTTACTGTCCCGGGATAGTTTTAGAAAGGATAGTAACCTAACATCTCCATCATGATTTGGTCTGATATATAACTGTGTGCTGCGGTTGTAGGGTGAGTAACGCCCCAGAACACGTATTTATCAGAGCCATATTGGGCACAGTCATTCGTAAGGTTATGACTTTTTAGATAGTCGAACGCTGAACTACGGTTAATATCGAGACAGGCATCTTTTGCATTAACGAATCCATGTTGCTGAGGTGAGTTAATCATCGAGTTAAACAGTGTATAAGCGTCGTAAAGCTGAATATTGATACCGCTTGTTTGGCGTTGTTTAACCTGCTCACGAATGTACTGATTAAACGCGATGATTTTTGCGCGAACTTTTTCTATTTCATCATCTGATGAGTACTTAAATTGTGGGGCATAAGTCGCGTCAGGTAGTGTTAGCAACAGTAAGTTCTTGGCGCCGGACTGGGTTAGATTATTCAGCGCGTCTGAGAAGTCTGATTTCACATCTTCTACAGAGCGGTTGTAGTTCATGAAATCATTCAAACCGAAAATAAAAGTATATAGTGTATTATCTGGATCGTGATGTTTGGCACTCTCCATATAAGTGAGGTATGACTTAATTTGATCTTTTACGCCTGTCAAAAGAGCATACTGGTTCGAACCCGCAGCTCCACCAACTGCCCAATTGTAAACGGGTAGTTGTTGGTTGTTACCCAGATACTCTGTCCAGACTAAGCCATTGGAGAAATGTCCGGCATACCAGCTGCTAGGATCAGGAAAACGCCATTGCGTTGCATTAAACATATTACCAGTATCGGAAAGACTATCACCAAAAGCGACGATACGGTTTATACCTTTACGTACAACCTGATCGTTGGTCCAAATGGTATGATTCAATGAAACACCGTAATCTGACGCATAATAAAGAATGTCAGCATTCGGATTGTTTGTTCCTATCGTCTGTTCACAGCGTTGCTTGATTTCCTGCTGAGGCGTTTCTGTGTAGAACATATTCTTGGCTGTAAACGGCGACCACCAGTATCCATTTATTTTGTAGTCTTTCCCGTTTGTATCTTTTGCCCATACCCAATCACTACCTGCCTCATCGTGACTCGCTCCCGTACGATACCAACAACGTACATAAGTAGATGTGGTTGGCTGGATTACACTGAGTATGTCACTCCAGCCAAATCGGCTTGAAGGGATTAAGTCTTCTGAGAAGCTAAATGTGTTAGCCATTGCAGAAGATATAGGAAGCAGCGAACATAATAATAAAGCTTTCTTATTCATAGTTTTTCTCTAGCATTCTATAGACGTTGTTTGTGAAACAACTTGTTTTATTGTGAAATAAGCAGCCTGAATGGTATGACTGCTAGTCATGGAAGCTACCAATGGAGATATTGCGTTTCAAATAGAAATAGAGTTTTAATTCTAATTCTGTGACTCTATGACACAGAAAACGTTTGCGGCTGGGAGTATCCCAATACAATGGGCTACCGGTTTGAAGTTAGGGAGAAGTTCACTAGAGAATAAGGCTGGAAATAGCTCCATCGAGATACTTTTCGTGATGGAATTTCGTCTGAGAAAAAAAGAGCGAAGTTAGAGGCTGAGCCTCACTCACAGTAAACTTAAAGCTCAGTGAGGCTATTGGTATGTAAACCTGACGCTAGGAGTAGGGTGAGTTTGCCAATACTAGATACGTTATTCTGGTTTGGTTATGCTACCTAATTCTAAAACAGGCGCAACATCAATGTCTTCTGCGTTCATCATTGATGAAATTCGTTGAACAGAGGAGAGCAATAATGTTTGTTCCCACTCTTCTAACTTCTGGAACTTAATAATAAAGCTTTGTTGCAATGGCAGGGGAGCTTCCAGCAATATTTTTTCACCTTCAGGTGTCAATAAAGCGTGTACTTTGCGCTTGTCTTGAACATTTCTTACTCGCTTAACCATCCCATTTCGCTCAAGCCGATCGAGAATAGTGGTTGCTGTAGCTTGGCTCATATTCGTATGGCTCGAGAGCTGTTTAATGGTCACTTCACCTAATTCTTTAATAGAACGCATAAGAATCAACTGCGGACCAGTAAGCCCAGACTCTTTACTTAATTTTTTTGAATGTAGGTCAATTGCGCGAATAATTTGGCGAATTGATACTAAAACTTCTTCGTGCTTTTCCAATCTTCTATCCAGAAATAATTACAAGGGTGATCAAAGAGAGTGTATGCGACGGACGATACCGCAAAAGGAAATTGATTAAAAGTAAGAGAGTAAAAAGCTTTAACTCAGTCATTAACATAATCTGATTGTGTAAGAGGTAACACGTCGCTTGGAATAAACATTGTCGACTTATTTTGATTAGCCGCTTTTATGCAGGCTCAGCATGAAAGCTTAGTGTACAAACGATTTTTGTAGTGTTTCTAAATTAGAGGGTTGGTTGTTTTTTTATCGAATGAAAGGGAAAAAGAGGATTTTTTGACTAAAAACCATACATTTGCTGGATCTTGTTGTGACGAAGCGTACAATATTTGTCACCTGAAAACAGCTGATGGTATCTGAGTAAGAGCGATATTCATTACAACACGAATTGTTGTGGGGGATATGAGGCTTTTTGTTGGTTCAGATATCGAGAGAGGAAGAATGACAAAAGGTATTGATAAGTACAGTATCGATAGTACCGATTACACAATCGGTCAAGATAACGTACAAAAATGGGGTTTTGATGTACATAACCCGGTGTTTGGTACAAGTGCAGGTTTTATTGCCTTGTTTTTGATCGCAACGCTTGTTGTGGATGCTGATACGGCAAAAAGTGCATTAGATGGGCTTAAGTGGCAAATCATTGGCTCATTTGATTGGCTATTTATCTGGTCAGGGAACATTTTTGTGATCTTTTGCTTGGCACTGATCGTTTCACCATTAGGTAAAATTCGCCTTGGTGGCCAAGACGCGTCTGCGGACTATTCGTTTATTTCTTGGTTGTCGATGCTCTTTGCTGCCGGTATGGGTATCGGCCTAATGTTTTGGAGTGTGGCAGAGCCTGTTGCCTATTTTACTGGCTGGTATGAAACACCACTTGGTGTAGAAGCGAATACAGCAGAAGCGGCGAAGCTCGCAATGGGCGCAACGATGTTCCACTGGGGACTTCATCCTTGGGCTATCTACGGTGTTGTCGCATTGTCTCTTGCCTTTTTTGCTTACAACAAAGGATTACCGCTATCTATTCGTTCGATTTTTTATCCTCTATTAGGTGATAGAGCTTGGGGATGGGCTGGTCACATCGTTGACATTTTAGCCGTAGTTGCAACGCTATTTGGTCTAGCAACATCTTTGGGGTTAGGTGCTCAACAAGCGGCGAGTGGTATCCATCATGTGTTTGGTGTCGATGCTGGTCTTGGTCTTCAAATTACCGTGATCACCGTTGTTACATTACTTGCTGTAGTTTCTGTTATCCGCGGAATCGATGGTGGGGTAAAGGTTGTAAGTAACATCAACATGATCGTTGCCTTCCTATTACTTATCCTAGTATCACTTATCTGTTATGCGGTGGCATTTGGAAATATTCCAACAACGTTCATGGCATATGTAGAAAACATTATTCCATTAAGTAACCCTCATGGCCGTACTGATGAAGCTTGGTTCCAGGGCTGGACTGTATTCTACTGGGCTTGGTGGATCTCATGGTCACCATTTGTTGGCATGTTCATCGCTCGCGTATCTAAAGGTCGTACTGTTCGTGAGTTCATGACAGCGGTTCTATTAGTTCCAACAGCAGTTACGTTGATTTGGATGTCAGTGTTTGGTGGTATTGCCATTGATCAAGTGATGAACAATGTTGGTGAACTAGGCGCGAAAGGTTTGACTGATGTCTCTCTTGCAATGTTCCAGATGTTTGATGTTCTGCCTTATGGCACTTTGCTTTCAATCATTGCTGTCGTTTTGGTTTTAGTCTTCTTTATTACGTCTTCAGACTCTGGCTCATTGGTGATCGATAGCATCACTGCTGGTGGTAAAGTGGATGCGCCAGTGCTTCAGCGCGTGTTTTGGGCCTTTATGGAAGGCGCAATTGCTGTTGCTTTACTATGGATTGGCGGTACAGAAGCAATCCAAGCGCTTCAAGCCGGAGCCATTTCAACAGCGTTACCATTTACAATTGTATTGCTGTTAATGTGTGTTAGCTTGTTGCTAGGTATGCGGACAGAAAAATTCGAGCGTTAATTCACGACACTCTGAAAATGTAGATAATTTAATAAAGCCAGTAACGTCCAGTTACTGGCTTTTTTCGTAGATGCCACGACGTTCATTTAGTTAAAGAAGCGGTTAGTGATTAGGTCATGTTGTTAGTAACCAAAGAAGTTAGCCCATTGACACCAGACATCTTGTAAACCAGCTAAATCTCCCTTAACAAAAGTTACTTGTTGTCCCGGCTTTGCTTGGGCGAGCCTAGGTAAGTCTATTCGTGCGACACAGCCAATTTTGGGGTAACCCCCAATCGTTTGTCTGTCATTTAATAAAATGATTGGCTCTCCATTCGGGGGGACCTGTATCGCACCCAAAGCTATCCCTTCACTCAAAATCGCTTTTTCCGGTGCAGTTATGGCGGCTCCTTCGAGTCTATAGCCCATTCTGTTTGAATGCTGACTGATACGGAATTTACAATTGTAGAATTGATTTAAACTTTCTTGACTGAACATATGGTGCTGATAGCTTTCGATTACGCGGAGTTTTAAAGACAAGTTATAGTCGGGTTTATATCGAAATGTTAGTTGAACGGACTTGTGATCAATATGATGTGAAGTAAAAGCTATGGTATCTCCTTCGGCTATTGAACATCCGTTTTTTAAGCCACCAAGTTTATCTTTTGTAACCGTTGCGCAGCTACCTACTTGCATTGGTACTTTAAAGCCGCCTTTTACCGCTAAATAGCTTCTCAAACCATTCTTTGGCAATGAAAAAGACAATATCTGTCCCTTATATGCAGAAAATGTGGCCCAGTTAACTAGTGGTTCACCATCGAGTTTTGCATTTAGATCTCCACCAGTGATTGAAAGTTGGCAGTCTGAATTAATTCTAAATGCTGCTTGCCCTAAGGTAATTTCAAGCACGGGGCTGTTAACTGAGTTTCCTAATAAGTGATTTGCCCAGCTATAAGCATAATCATCGACGGGACCTCCTTGAGCTAGTCCCATGTGTGCAACGCCAAATCTACCGAAATCTTGTAGCAGTGTAAGTGGGCCGGGCTTAACCACAGTGATCGTGTTATTACTCATTGACGACTTCCTGCGGCAATACGCCACCTAAACTAAGGAATTCTTGTTTACCGATTGGTCGGAAAGTCACTTGAGTACCAATTTCGAATGGAATCATAGGGCGATTAGCTGGTTGATATAATTCAATCGGGCAGTTCCCGATAATGTTCCAGCCACCAGGAGATTCTGACGGATAAACCGCAGTCTGATCTTCGGCAATAGCGACACTTCCTTTCGCAACTTTAAGTCTAGGCCTATTGTGACGCGGTAACGAAATTTGAGGGTTTAAGCCAGATAGAAAAGCGAAACCAGCACTAAAGCCGATAGCACTAACGGTATAGGTAACGTTACTATGAAGTTGGATTACATCTTCAGTCCGATAACCCTGTTGGTGATATTTGGTTAAATCAGGCCCTACAGTTAAGTCGTAATAAACTGGTAACTCTATTTTAGTTTGCGAAATAGCAGTGATGGTATCGTTTGTAGCTTGAATCAATAGCTTATTTATTAGAGCTACAATGTCTGGTGTATGAATTCGGTAGGGAAGATAATCAACCAATAGAGTGTTAAAAGCTGGAGTTATGTTCATTATCCAAGGGGATAGTTGCTCTCTGAGTTGGTCGTTTATATGACCTATGTAGCGTGAAAGATTAACAGATGGCGGGCTGTTGAAGCGAATCAATAAGCTGCTTTCGGAGACAGGGTCGATAGCAAAGTCTGAAAACATCTAATCCTCCAAAATGGTTTTGATTTTAGATATTAATTGCACTGAAGATTCGTTATCACTATGAACACATATCGTATCGGCTTCTATGGGAATAAAATAACCATCTAATGTATGCACTTTGCCATAATTCACGATTTGTTTTACTTGATTGAGAATATCGTCTTCTGATTGTAATAAAGATCCTTGTATCTTTCGCGAAGCTAATGTTCCATTCGCGAGATAGGCTCGGTCAGCAAACGCTTCAAACAACAGTGGAAGTTCATACTTATCGGCAATATCAAGAAAACGTTCGTTATCTTGTATAGCTAACATCATCAGGGGAACTCCAAAGCTTGATACAGCCAAACAGACGGCTTCAAAGATGCCTAAGTCCCGCATCATATCGTTATATAATGCGCCATGAGGTTTCACATATTGTAACGTTGTGTTTTGGTATTCGCACAGACCCTTAATAGCCCCAATTTGGTAGACCAACATATTGGTTATCTCCTCGGGTTCCATAGGAATCGTACGACGTCCAAAACCTTGAAGGTCTGGATATCCGGGATGGGCGCCAATTTTTACATCATTTTGAATTGCTAATGCAATGGTATCGTACATAACTTGTGGGTCAGAAGCATGAAAGCCGCAAGCGATGTTAGCCATATCAATCCAGCGCATAGCCATTGAATCTTGGTTAAGCGACCAAATTCCGAAGCTTTCACCCATATCACAGTTAAGAGTTGTTGCTTTAGTTTTCATTTATTTTTGACTCCATATCACAATATGTGTCTCATTTGCTAAAATAGTCATTAAATAGTGAGCGATATCATCGTTTTAGCGAATGCTTATGGATGACTGTCTTTCTCAATATACATTTATATCAGTAAGTGGAATAATAAAATTTGCTTATGTAGCTGGATTCATAGATGCCTAATACGAAGTTAAGTCCATTAATATTATTGTTGGTTAGTGTTCCTGTTTATAGTGACGACTCGCTAGAGCATCTCATGTCATTGAGTTTAGAAGAACTTTCAATGTTAGAAACTGAGATGCAAATTTCTTCAAAATTTTCACAAAAACTCTCAGAGATCCCTGCTTCGGTATATGTTCTGGACCATGAACGTATACAAAGAAGTGGTGTACGTAGCATTGCAGAGGCTCTCGCGCTTGTTCCAGGCTTAAATGTCACAAAAGCTTCGGAAACAACGCCTATAGTGTCAAGCCGCGGCTTTCATGATGGCTTTTATAATAAGATGTTAGTCTTAATTGACGGCCGTAGTTTGTATAGCCCGGTATATGGTGGGGTCCATTGGCGAGATGTGGATTACATATTACCGGATATCGATAGAATCGAAGTTCTTAGAGGTCCCGGTGGTTCAATTTGGGGTGGGAATGCGGTCAATGGTGTTATTAACATTATTACGAAACCGATTTCTGAAACTCAGAATACGCTTGCCACAACAACTCTCGATGAAAAAGGTGGTAAAAGCATTAGTGTGAGAACTGGACTTGCATTTAATGAAAACACCTCAGCAAAAGCCTTTTACAAGTATCGCGATCAGAAAGTGAATTTTGATTACCCGGCTTACTCAATGGAACAGCACCTTGCGGGGATGTCGTTTGAGGGTAAAGGTGCCAACTTAGATTGGAACCTAGACTTGGGTGCTCAAAAAAATACATGGCTCTATGATAGTTTGCGATTACATTTTACACCAGTGAGCTACGAGGGTGGAGTAGTCTCACGTGTTGAAGGCCTTAATCAAAAGCTATACGCACAACTTGGTGTTAGTAATACTCTATCCGAGACGTTAATAAGTAACTATCGGGTTGGCCTCTCCTATAGCGACGAAGACGCGATTGATGGGCCCGGAAGCTACACTTTATTTGATGCCGAAGTTAATTTTAGAAACAAAGCCAGTGATCAACATGTTTTGACTTACGGCGGTGGTTATCGGTTTATCAATGCACACTTTAATCGAACAGTGGATGAGTTAGATATCTACAATATCGACGTTTTTTCTCGGTCTTACGAGTTATCTGGTGCAAAAGACAGCACCCTAAACGCGTACATTCAATCTGAGTTTGAATGGAATGACTCTTTCAAAACCGTTGCCGGAGCGAAAGCAGAATACTTTGAATATACCAACGCATTCGAACTTTCCCCTCAACTCCGCGCACTGTATCAGCTTGATAAGAAAAATACTCTTTGGGCTGGCATCGGACGTGCAGTGACTTCTCCGTCTTATATTGACAATGCCGCACACTATTACCCGGCATTCACACTAGGCAATTTCTTATTGGTGGAAGATTCTAAGCCAAATCCTGACATGGGAACAGAGTCTGTTGTTACAACTGAGCTTGGTTACAGACGAATTGCTCAGCAATATGAGTTAGACATTACGTTATTTTATAGTGAGCATGAGGATGTTAGAGGTGTAGAAGACGTCGGCTGGTCTCCTGATTATCTGCATGTTTTTGAAACTCAAATCACCGATGCTTATTCACTAAGAACATACGGTGCTGAGGTAGGAGCTCAATGGCAGCTCTCAAAACAGTTTCGAACGTTTCTATCATACAGCTACTTTAAGTCTCAAAGTCAATGGGATGGTGGAAGTGATTCTGATGGTAGTGCGGTCGATTTATATAAAATAGATGACCACCATTTAGTTTCACTTCAAGGTTTATGGGATATCTCTAAGCAGTGGCAGCTTGATTTTGTTGCTCGCGGCCAAAGTATTCGTTACCCAGAAAGTTTAATTCAGATCCCTAATTATTTGGCATTAGATGTACGGCTTGCTTGGCAATATGATCAAAGTGCCCCTTTGTTCGAGTTCATGGTAAAAAACCTCGGAGAACAGACAGGTTATTACATGGACGGTGAATCATACTGGTTCAGCTATGGTCAAGAACAGCTCGTTTATTTGAGGGCTTCTTATGAATTTTAAGTCGCTGCTCATTTTGGCTATAGCTTCTTTCTCTTTTAGTTATTCTTCCTTTGTAGTGGCGAAATACACACCAGAACAAGTGAAAGCCGTTTACCTTTTTCGTATTGCGAGTTTCATCCATTGGGTGGATGAAAATAATATGGTCGAAGTCAGGTACTGTGTCCCCGACAATAAGCGAATTAAAGAGCTTTTGATTTCAATCACCGCTGGGAAGTTGATACGTGAGTTACCTATTACCGTCACGGAAAATTCTTGCGATATTTTGTTTGTATCAGACAAGTCTAACTTAGCATTAGTGCAAGGTTCAGATAAACACACAGTTACTGTTGGAGACATAACTAGCTTTACCGCTAATGGTGGCGCAATTGGGCTTGAAAATGTCAACGGTAAGATAAAGCCAAGGGTAAACTTGGATAATATTGGTGACTATTCCATCTCTTCAAATTTCCTACGTGTGGCTACAGTAGAAGGGGGCGAAAATGAGCGTCCTTAATCACTTCTCACTCAAAAGCAAATTAATGCTACCAATTGTCTTATTCACAAGTGTTATTTTCTTTGTATCTCAGATGTATACATTGAGTTTGGCGTTTGAAAGTGAAAAAGAAAATGTCATTGAACGAGTAACCGTGCTTGCAAAGGGAGTGGCATACAACTTACAAGCAGCAATTTTATTTAATGATGAACTGACGGCAACAGAAGTACTTTCTGCGTTCTCTGCGGATGATGAGGTGCTGAGAGTAAAACTCTATACGCAAGATAATCGTCTTTTCTCCATGTATGAGCGTGACAACGTAACTGCGCCGGTGCCAAATGATGCCCAGCAAAGTGAACTATCACGTAAACAGCAGTCAATTGGAGATAAACACATTTATTTGGTTGTCCCCGTTGTTGTTGAACACGAGACTATCGCAAGTTTACGTGTTGTTATCTCAAAAGACTCGTACAACGATCTATATCGTAGCGCACTCAACAACGCTGCCTTGTTCCTAATATTTTTGATTATGTCTGCAACCATGCTCTATCTGATGGTTCAGAAAGTCATCATTGAACCTGTATACTCGTTGAATCAAGGGATGCGGACCTTTATTGAGCGCAAGCGCCATACAGGAAAAATTACGACTAAATCAAATGATGAAATCGGGCATTTGGTTGCTGCATTTAACACAATGATCGATAGGTTAGAGCAAAGAGAAAAACAAGTTGCTTTTACGTTGGATAAGCTTGAAGAAGAAAAGTCATTTGCAAATGAAGTGGTTGAGACAGTTCAGCATGCGCTTGTTGTAGTAAATCAAAAGGGTGAGGTTATACACTTTAATGCAGCAACGTGTGAGGTATTTCGTTGTACAAGCGCTTATTTGAAGGGAGTGCACCTAAGCTCACTAATTGATACTTCGAATAAGTTAATTAGCCAAGCGATCAATAATGGAATTGAGTTTAGTGAACGCCAGTTATGGGTAACAGATGTATTTGGTCATAACCAGCTACTACAAGTTAGTTGTACTAAGTTATCTAAAGTTGGGCAAATGTTGTTTGCTATACAGGATGTAACGGATGTTGAGGCAGCACTAAGTCGTCAAAGGTTGGCTGCGGGCGTATTTGAAAATAGCCAAGATGGTTTGATGGTGGTGAATCAAGATGGGGTAATTACCATGGTAAACCCAGCGGTAACAAACTTGTTGGGATATGCTCAAGAAACCATGATTGACCGAAAACCAAGTGATGTTTTAGAGTGGCAACAGTTTATGTCCCTGATGCAAACTATCGAAGAGTCGGTGGTAAACTACGGCCAATGGCAGGGTGAAATTTGGGAAAAACACATTTTTGGTCACCTTGTACCAATGTTTGTGAAAGTCAGTAGAATCGTTAATCACGATGATGATCAGCTTTATGACTTCGTTTTTATACTCTCTGATCTATCGAATATAAAAGAGATGGAGCGGCTTGAATATCTTGCTCACCATGATTCTCTAACAGGCCTTGCAAATCGTGCTCAGCTATACCGTTCATTAGATGAAACCTTACGGGACCAAACGAGTAAAACAGCGTTTGCCTTGTTATACATTGACTTAGATGGTTTTAAGGCAGTGAATGACACCTATGGGCATGATGCGGGTGATGAAGTCCTAAAACAAGTCTCTGAAAGGTTACTATCTCAAGTTCGTTCTCAAGATCTGGTTGCGAGACTCTCAGGGGATGAGTTTGTTGTATTGATCAACCCAACAGACCCGGACAGTGTCCAAGTTTTAGCAGAAAGACTAATTACGTTAATCGGTCAAGACATCATTTATAAAGGGCGTTCTGTTAATGTTGGTGCAAGTATTGGCGCTAATGTAATAACGGACCGAAATAAATCTCTAGACGACATTATGAAAGCAGCCGATACGGCGATGTACAATGCGAAAAGTAAAGGCAAAGGCTGTTTTGTGATGGCAAAGGCGTCGTAAGCCTGCTGAGTCTCACTTTGTTGACTATATTTTTTTAAAGTTACTCGTTAGTATCTGACGAAAACAAATCAAAAGGTTAGTTACATGAAAGTACTAGTAACCGGCGGTATGGGTTATATAGGAAGCCATACTTGTATTCAGATGATCGAAGCAGGAATGACACCTGTCATTCTCGATAACCTATACAACAGCAAAAAAACAGTATTAGAGCGCATTGAAACTGTTGCTGGGGAAATGCCAGCATTTATTGAAGGCGACATTCGCGATAAATCGCTACTGGTTTCTGTGCTTAAAGAGCACAGCATTGAAGCAGTAATCCACTTTGCAGGCTTAAAAGCTGTGGGAGAGTCTGTTGAGAAGCCATTAGAGTATTACGATAACAACGTACATGGCACGCTTGTTCTAGTTGATGCAATGCGCGAAGTGGGTGTTAAAACTCTTGTGTTCAGTTCATCAGCAACAGTTTATGGCGATCCGGCTTCTGTGCCTATTACGGAAGATTTCCCTACGAGTGCAACAAACCCATATGGTCGCAGCAAGCTAATGGTGGAAGAGTGTCTCGGAGATTTCCACAAAGCAAACCCAGATTGGAGTATCACGTTACTGCGTTACTTTAATCCAGTCGGCTCACATCCAACTGGCTTATTGGGTGAAGACCCGCAAGGCATTCCAAATAACTTAATGCCGTTTGTGTCTCAAGTCGCAGTAGGGCGTCGTGAGTTCCTATCGGTATTTGGTAACGACTACCCGACGAAAGATGGCACTGGTGTTCGCGATTACATCCATGTGATGGACTTATCTGATGGTCACGTTGCTGCTTTAGAAAAAGTGGGCAAGAAAGATGGCTTGCACGTATACAACTTAGGTACGGGCAATGGATACAGTGTGTTGGAAATGGTTCAAGCATTCGAAAAAGCTTCCGGCCGTGAAGTTCCATATAAACTTGTTGACCGTCGTCCTGGTGATATCGCCGAGTGTTGGGCAGATCCAGCGAAAGCAATGAATGAACTCGATTGGAAAGCGACTCGTACACTTGATGATATGACAGCAGATGGCTGGCGTTGGCAATCGAATAACCCAGAAGGGTACCCTGAAGCGTAAATTTACTGCGTGATGAAAGCCTTCGTTTATTAACGAAGGCTTTTTTATAGCCAACAGTTTTGTCGCCACATTGACTTGTAGATAAAATAAAAGCCACCAAAAGGTGGCTTTTAACGTATCAACATAAATAGGCAAATGTTGATTATGATTGCTTATCTTTGCCCATAGACAAGAGCCAAACGGAAACTGCAGCAACAGCAACAAAGCCCGATAGAATGATAACTGGCATAGCGCTGTAACCTAAGATATGCCAAATTGCTGATTCTAATGTACTCATTGGTTTGTCCCCTTATTGCCAGCCTTCAACGCCATGCATGTTTGGCAGTTTGTGCGCGATGCCTTTATGGCAGTCTACACAGGTTTTCTCACCAGATGCTAAAGCAGTTGAGTGTTGTTTTGCACTTCTTGAGCCTTGTTCAGAAAAATCCATAAACTCAAACTCGTGACAATTTCGACATTCAAGTGAATCGTTATTTTTCAAACGAGCCCACTCACGCTCTGCGAGGTGTGCACGACGTTGTTCGAATTTCTCAGGAGTGTCGATTGTTTTCAAAACATAATGCGCAAAGAGCTCTTTCGATGCTTGCACCTTACGAACGATCTTATCTGTCCATTCATGAGGTACATGACAGTCTGAACAAATAGCTCGCACACCTGAACGGTTAGAGTAGTGGATAGTCTCTTGTATCTCAGCAACGATAGGAGCGTGACACCCTGAACAGAATTCCTCGCTGTTAGTCGCTTCCATACCCGTGTTAAATGCGCCCCAGAATAGAAGACCACCAGCAAACCCCATCGCTAAAACAACGCCAACGGCAGCTTTACTTGGGCTTGTTAGTCTCTTCCAAAACGCTTTAAGTATTTTCATAGATAGCCTCTTTTTCGTATTGGTTGGCTATTACTTGCGTAACGAATCAACGCGCTGGAATTCGTTATTAACTAACGGCTTAGCATTGGCTTGTGGAACGTGACATTGCAAGCAGAAGTAACGACGAGGTGAAACATCAGCGAGCACCGCGTCTTCGCGGTTCATATAGTGAGTCACACTGATTTTCGTTGCACCCATTTCCTTTGCATTTTTCCAACTATGGCAGGCTAAACACTTATTTGCGTTAAGTGAAACTTCATATCCACGAATATTATGGGGGATAAGTGGTGGCTGATACACAAAATCTGTATCAAGTACCTGTTCTTTAGGGTATTTCTTGAACTCATCGGCTGGGCGCGTGTCTTCAAGATTTGAAGCTCCACGTAAAGACTCAAGTCCACCGATACCACCTGGGTTGTCAATTTCAGCTTGAGCAACACCCGCAACCAATGCACCAACAGATAACAGTGCAATGACAAATTTTCTCATGATAAATTCTCCGCCTTAGGCTAATTCTTTGGGCTGCCAAACAAGTTGGCAGCCATGCATTCATTGCTAGTTATGCGATTTTAGTGATTTTTACAGGACACTTTTTAAAGTCAGTTTGTTTAGAAAGTGGGTCTGTAGCATCAAGAATTAACTTGTTAATCAAAATGCGTGCATCAAAGAATGGTACAAAGACCAAACCTTCAGGTGGACGGTTACGACCGCGAGTTTCGACGCGAACGCGAACTTCGCCACGTTTGTTAGAGATAAGAACTTCGTCACCACGACGAACACCTTTCGCTTTCGCATCTGCTGGGTGCATATAACAAACTGCATCCGGAACCGCTTTATACAGCTCTGGAACACGACGTGTCATAGTGCCAGTGTGCCAATGCTCTAGTACACGTCCAGTACATAGCCACATATCAAATTCAGCATCTGGAGATTCAGGTGGTGCTTCGTATGGTGCGGAGATTATGAATGCTTTGCCATCTGGTTTGCCGTAGAAGTCCCATCCAGAGCCTTTTTTAGCATATGGATCTGAACCTTCTTTATAGCGCCAAAGTGTTTCTTTGCCATCAACAACTGGCCAACGAAGTCCGCGTGTTTGGTGGTAAACGTCATATGGAGCAAGGTCGTGAGCTTTGCCGCGGCCAAATATTGCATACTCTTCAAACAGACCTTTCTGAACGTAGTATCCAAAGTGGTGAGCGTCATCATTGAGTTCTTTTGCTTCTTCGACAGAGAACCTATCAACGACGCCATTTTTGAATAGCATGTCATACATTGTCTTACCACGGTATTGTGGTGCTTTTGCTAGTTGCTCTTCCGTCCAGACTTCTTCCATTTTGAAGCGCTTAGAAAACTCCATGACTTGCCATAGATCTGACTTAGACTCGCCAATGGTTTCTACTTGTTGATACCAAGCTTGAGTACGACGTTCAGCGTTACCATATGCGCCTTCTTTTTCTACCCACATTGCTGTTGGCAAGATTAGGTCGGCAGCTTGTGCAGTAGCAGTAGGGTATGGGTCTGAACAAACGATAAAGTTTTCAGGGTTACGGTAACCAGGTAGACGTTCGCCATTAATGTTTGGGCCAGCCTGCATGTTGTTATTACACATAACCCAATAAGCATTTAGCTTTCCATCACGCAACATGCGATCTTGAAGTACGGCGTGGTATCCAGGTTTTGGAGGAATGACACCATCAGGAATATTCCAGATCTTCTCAGCGACCTTACGGTGTTTCGGATTCGCTACCACCATATCAGCAGGAAGACGGTGAGCAAACGTACCCACTTCACGTGCTGTACCACAAGCAGAAGGTTGACCAGTCAATGAGAATGGGCTGTTACCCGGTGTTGCAATTTTACCAGTAAGCAGGTGAAGGTTATAAATTAGACTGTTTACCCAAACACCACGTGTATGCTGGTTTGTACCCATAGTCCAAAGTGACATAACTTTGGTATTTGGATCTGCATACTGCTTAGCTAGTTCGACCAATTGCTCTTCAGAGACTCCAGACATCTCGGCTGACTTCTCAAGTGTGTATGGCGCAACAGACTTCTTATACTCTTCGAATGAGATAGAAGTTAACTTACCAGAGTTTGGATTCGCTGCTGCTTTTTGCAGCGGGTCATCATCTCGAAGACCGTAACCAATGTCAGTCGCAGTTTGTTTAAAGTTGGTGTGTTTATTAACAAAATCCCAGTTCACAGCATCATTTTGGATGATGTAGTTTGCAATGTAGTTTGCAATCACAAGGTCTGTTTGAGGTTTGAAAATGTAGCCTTTATCAGCAAGTTCAAATGAACGATGGAAATATGTAGAAAGTACATTTACCTTAACGTGCGGATGGCTTAGGCGTCGGTCAGTAATGCGAGTCCAAAGTACAGGGTGCATTTCAGCCATGTTTGAACCCCAAAGCACAAACGAGTCAGCTGCTTCGAAGTCATCGTAACATCCCATTGGCTCATCAATACCAAATGTGCGCATGAAAGCGCCTACAGCGGAAGCCATACAGTGACGAGCATTAGGGTCGATATTGTTAGAACGGAAGCCCGCTTTCATCATTTTTGCTGCAGCGTAGCCTTCCATAACGGTCCATTGACCTGATCCAAACATGCCAACGCCAGATGGGCCTTGTTTCTTAAGCGCTTCTTTCCACTTTTCTGCCATCGTATCAAACGCAACATCCCAAGATACTGGTGTGAAGTCACCATCTTTGTGGAACTTGCCGTCCTTCATGCGAAGTAGTGGTTGAGTGAGTCGGTCCTGACCATACATGATCTTTGACAGGAAATAACCTTTGATACAGTTAAGTCCCTTGTTTACTGGTGCTTCTGGGTCACCTTGTGTCGCAACGACTTTACCGTTTTGAGTACCTACCAATACAGAACAGCCAGTACCGCAAAAACGACAAGGTGCTTTGTCCCATTTAATCGCTGTTTGGTCTGAGCTGGCAATCAGGTTGGTTGCTGAAGCTGGGAGTGTGACTCCTGCTACGGCTGCCGCTGATGCTGCTGCGTTTGCTTTCACAAACGCGCGTCTTGTCATTTTCATACTTCACCCTCAGTTTGGGAATGTTGAGTTCCAGTGTCTTCGTCCGTGTCATCGAGCGTCGATTCGATTTGGTGGTAAACCAAAACAGTGCTCAATACATTCGGTAAATTATTAATTGCATCAATGGTATCGGTGATAAAGCCTTGATTTTCTGTTTCAAGTACCACCACGATCTTTCCTTCTGGGCTTTCACCAAACACTTCAGCGTTATCGAAACGTTCGATTTCCGCTTTGATGGTTTCAAGCTGCTCAGGCGGAACATGTACCACTAAGCTTGAAATATGCACTTCATTTAGTGACATCAATTCTCTCGTTATTGTTTTACGTTGCTCACATTGATGGATGAAGTAGGGCACACCGATACACATGCGCCGCAACCTGAACATTCATCAAGACTTAAAATTGGTTGTGCTACTTTACCAAGTTGTGGTTTGAACCGAATTGCCATGGTCTCGCACATATCACCACAACTTCTGCATTCCACATTTTGCTTAGCTAAGCAATTTGAGGTTATTTCAGCTTTCGCTTCCCATGGTTGCTCAGTTTTGCCTAGAAATAACGGTTCCGGACATGCCTCTGCGCACTTGTAGCAAAACGTGCACTCGTCAACGGAAAAATCGACAGTTGGAAAACCGCCATCACCTTGTCTGATGATTTTCGTTTCACAACTATCCACGCATTTTTCGCATCGGGTACACTGCTCTGTGAACAGGGCTCCATTTGCCAGCCAAGGAAGACGAACAGAGTTGTCCTCTTTAACATTTCTGGAAAACAAGCGTCGTTTTAAGAGATCTACCACTGCGATATCCACAAAATAGGAATATGTATAAGCTTAGCTCACAATCCCTATTAATAAACTGTCATTTATCAATACAGAAATTGTAGTTTTTGACATATTCGTATAAATACCTCTTAGGGGGTAATTGGTTTAGGTTCTTGTTTTAGATCAATTAATTCCGTCAAGATTGATCACATATTGATAGCATTCTCAACGAATGCTCATTCATGATTCGTAATATTAGAGAATAAAAGCTAGGAGAGAGGGTGTTTAAGAGAGCAAAAAAATCAGTTGTAAGTACGATAGCTACGGCTATGGTGCTTATTTTGCTTTTGTCTGTCGCAACCACGAGCTTTGCGATAATTACATTAGCTTCCAGCCTTAACGATGCCGAAGCAGTAAACGTATCTGGTTCCATGCGAATGCAGAGCTACCGTCTCGCTCACGACATTCAGAGCCAGTCAGTGGATTACTCCGATCATATTTATATGTTTGAGCGCTCCATATACTCTCCTTCTATGAAGGCGCTTCAAAATTGGACTGTGCCAGATGACATCACACATGATTACTACCGTTTGATCATTCGGTGGCATGAATTAAAGACGGTTTTAGAAAGTCATGATAGAGAGCGTTACCTTGTCTTGGTTGCTGGGTTTGTCGATCAAATAGACGCTTTCGTTTTCAAACTTCAAAACTTTTCAGAACAAAAATTGATAAAGCTTGCGTGGGTAGGTGGACTTGGTCTCGGTGGTATTTTACTTGTAAGTATTTTTGTTGTGCATTTTGTTCGTAGAGAGGTCGTTAGCCCATTGAGTGCGCTCGTTTTGGCGAGTGAACAAATGCAATCACGGTCATTTGACGTCGAATTGAATGTGATTAGTGATAATGAGTTAGGTATCCTCACTCGCGGTTTTAATAATATGGCCCGAGAACTTGGCAAGCTTTATAGAGGGCTGGAGCAAGCAGTAAACGAAAAAACTCATAAGCTACAAAATGCGAACCAATCTTTACAAGTCTTGTATCACTCTTCTCAAGAGCTTACGGCTTCACGCATCAGTCCCGAGAACTTTCAATCAATCTTAAAACATATTGTAAGTATTGAAGGTATTGTCTCTGCACGTCTAGAAATGAAAGAAGTTGGAGAGAAAAGCCTGATTTTTGAACAAGGCGATATCGACGAAGAGCGTTTAAGCAATTTACCCCTTGAACTTGATGGTAATAACTTAGGAAATTTGTACTGGCAAGCAGGCCTACCATGTCCAGACCAAGCTCTTATCGATAATTTCGCACAAATTTTGTCCCGAGCAGTGTATTACAATCATACCCAAAGGCAGTCAGAGCAACTTCTATTAATGGAAGAGCGAGCGACAATTGCGAGAGAGTTACATGACTCTTTGGCTCAATCTTTATCTTATTTGAAAATACAAGTTTCTCTTCTTAAGCGTACTATCAAAAAGCTGCCTAATGACTGTCCGATGGATAAAACTAATACTGTAATTAGTGAATTGGATACGGGATTATCAGCCGCTTATACGCAGCTAAGAGAATTATTGACAACATTTAGGTTAACGATCAAAGAAGGCAGTTTTGGCCAAGCTCTTCACGAAATGGTAAATCAGCTGGCAACTCAAACAGATGCAGAAATTTCATTATCCAACGAGCTGTCTTCTATCGAGCTTGATGCTCACCATCAAGTGCATTTATTACAGCTGATCAGAGAAGCGACGATTAATGCAATTAAGCACTCTGAAGCGACCAATATCGCAATTAATTGTTTCGAAGATACACAAGAAATCCACGTTTCAATCGAGGATAATGGTGTTGGTTTTGAGCAACACGAAGACAAACTGAACCATTATGGCATGAGTATTATGCAAGAGAGAGCTGCTAGGCTAAATGCCACCCTAAAATTAACATCGAAACCGAGTAAAGGCTGTAAAGTTGAACTCACTTTTCAAACCAGTTAAGGAACCGCATTTTGACCATATGTAAAGTTATGTTAGTAGATGATCATCCGTTAATGCGTAGAGGAATCAATCAGCTTCTTACCTTTGAGGATGAGTTTGAGGTTGTCGCAGAGGCGAGCAATGGGACGGATGCTGTTGCGCTAGCCCATGATACCGAAGTTGATCTGATTTTATTGGACTTGAATATGAAAGGTATGTCCGGCCTTGATACTCTAAAAGCATTAAGAGCAGATGATTGTGAGGCGAGAATCGTAATTCTAACTGTTTCTGACAGTCGATCTGATATTGATGCACTTGTTAAAGCTGGTGCTGATGGCTACATGTTGAAAGACACGGAACCCGATGAGCTTATCGAACTG
Source organism: Vibrio sp. TRT 17S01 (assembly GCF_050113695.1). NCBI lineage: Bacteria > Pseudomonadati > Pseudomonadota > Gammaproteobacteria > Vibrionales > Vibrionaceae > Vibrio > Vibrio sp. TRT 17S01. The sequence goes on from NZ_JBNJOG010000003.1 coordinate 282,906, forward strand.
CTAAAAGAAGGTGCTTCGGGAGACAAAATATACAGTTCTGTAGTCGCTGACTATCTAGAGCAGCGAGGGAATGAAGTCGATATTTTTGAACAATTAACTGAGCGAGAAACGCAGATTTTACAAGAAGTTGCTAAAGGTTACCGCAATAAACAAATAGCAGATAAGCTTTTTATCTCTGAATCTACCGTAAAGGTACACATGAAAAGTTTGCTTAAGAAGCTAAAAGTACCGTCTAGAACGGCTGCTACAGTGTTGTACTTAGAGCGCTATGGAGAAGCAAAATAACAAAAAAATAGATGCGTACTAGTTTGTTCCATCATCTAAGCTGGTGGTTCTAACTAGAACGTGTTCATCTGTATATCGAGTAAGTGCATCAGCGATGCCTATTTAACTATTTCCAGCAAACAAATAGAAGAATTAAAAGCCAACTTAGAACATTCAAATAAAAGAAAATTACATTTTTGGCTAAATATTAGAAAGGCACTTATTATATAATTTATTGTATTTTATAAATATGCCAAATTTACTATATTAGACTAAAGTATTAATAATGATTTTATCTTTAAGGCATGAATTATAAGCAATTTCTTAAAATCAAAGTTTTTGTCGTGTCTAATCTAGTTATTAAGTAGATATTCAATATCAAACATATTAATTCTATTTTCTTTATTATCAAATAATAACAATTCTTATTTATCTATGAAATTTGTGTAAAAAGCACAAGTTTCATCAAAAAACCTTTCTAATTATATACTTAACGTCTACTGATAAATCCCCAAAGTAAAATAAATCCATTCTAAAACATATAGATAGAATCAATTAACATGTAAGCAACATTTCATACCTTATGAGATACGGCTCAACTTTATGCGTTTAAATTAAATTTTTATTTGAAATGTAATATTTAGAGATTAGCTTTAATTATTAGAAAGGCACTCATAAGAATTAATGAGATAAAAGCCAATAATTTTAGTTTTTCGGTATTTCAAAAAATGCCAGTTAGTAATTTTATTTATTTGCTGTTAAGAAATGGAGTCTCTTAATGAATAAGGTCGCTTTGATCACTGGATCAAAAGGCGGAATTGGTTCCGCTATTTCCTCTCAACTTGTTAATGATGGTTATCGTGTCATTGCCACATATTTTACGGGTAAGCATGAGTGTGCCCAAAAGTGGTTCAACGAAAAAGGGTTTAATACAGAACAAGTGCGTTTGTTTGAGTTAGATGTAACCAACACAGATGAATGTGCTGAACGGCTTAGTAAACTCTTAGAGGAAGAAGGAACCATCGATGTTATCGTGAATAATGCAGGCATTACTCGTGATGGCATGTTTAAAAAAATGTCACCTCAGGCTTGGAAAGACGTTATCGAAACGAACTTAAACAGCCTGTTCAATGTTACTCAGCCACTTTTTTCGGCAATGTGTGAAAAAGGTGGTGGAAGAGTTGTCAATATATCATCAGTAAACGGTATTAAAGGGCAGTTTGGACAAACCAATTACTCAGCAGCTAAAGCTGGAATGATTGGCTTTTCAAAAGCGCTTGCTTCAGAAGGTGCCCGTAGCGGTGTTACCGTTAATGTAATCGCACCAGGCTACACTGCTACGCCAATGGTTGAAGAGATGAAGCCAGAAGTTCTTGAAAGTATTAAATCCCAAATCCCCCTTGGTCGCCTTGCGTTACCTGAAGAAATTGCGAAAGCAGTAAGCTTTTTAGTAAGTGAATCGGGATCTTACATTACTGGTGAAACGCTGTCGGTTAACGGCGGCTTACACATGCACTAACAAGGATGTTGGACATGGAAAAAGTATTTATTGTTGCAGCGCAGCGTAGCCCTGTGGGTGCATTTGGTGGGAGCTTAAAAGATATTTCAGCAGGGAAACTTGCTGCTGAAGTTATTAAGTCGACCTTGTCTAAGGCAAACCTGAAACCTCAATTTATAGATGAAGTCATTGTTGGCAATGTTGTCTCTGCTGGTCAGGGAATGAATATTGGTCGTCAAGCAGCTTTACTTGCAGGCATTCCTGAGTCCGTTCCGGCTTACACTTTAAATATGGTCTGTGGCAGTGGAATGAAAACCGTTATGGATGCTGCTTCACACATAAAAGCAGGCGACGCACAAGTAGTCGTTGCAGCTGGTGTAGAAGTCATGTCTCAAATACCTTTTATCGTGCCTTCGAATATTCGTGATGGGCAGAAAATGGGCAACATGACGCTAACTGATCTATTAATCAATGATGGTTTAACAGATGTTTTCAATCAGTATCACATGGGCGTTACTGCTGAAAACGTCGCCAAAAAAGTTGGTATTAGTCGCGAGCAACAAGATGAATACGCGCTTTCTAGCCAACAAAAAGCTGTCGCAGCAATTCAAGCTGGAAAGTTTGTTGATGAAATTGTGCCGGTAGAGGTTAAGCAACGCCGTAAAACTTTCTTATTCGATACTGACGAATACCCGAAAGCAGATACCACTATTGAAGGACTGCAAAAACTAAGAGCAGCTTTCGACCGTGAAGGAAGCGTAACAGCAGGTAATGCATCAGGCATTAATGACGGCGCAAGTGTTGTTATCGTAGCAAGCGAAGCTGCTGTGAATAGCTACGGCCTAACTCCTATTGCAGAAATTACTAGTTATGCTCAAACAGGACTTGAGCCCGAAGTTATGGGGCTTGGACCAGTTGAAGCTGTTGGTAAAGCGCTGGAGAAAGCAAACTTAGCGATAGAAGATGTTGATACCTTCGAGTTAAACGAAGCATTTGCAGCACAGGCGTTAGGGGTAGTTCATTCATTAGCGAAAGAACACAAAATATCAGCATCCTCGATATTAGCAAAAGCAAATGTAAATGGTGGAGCTATTGCACTTGGGCATCCCTTAGGTGCATCTGGAAACCGTATTCTCGTTAGTCTAATACATGAACTCATTCACTCTAAAGGTCGTTATGGCGTCGCATCACTTTGTGTTGGTGGTGGTATGGGCACAGCGGTTGTTATTAAGTCACTAAATTAATCAAATTTAAAAATCCCAACTAGGAGAACTTGTTATGTACACGGACTTTTTTAAAACATTCACGGATCAAACTGAAAAGAACATGGAACCTTACGTAAAGTTTAATAAGCTTGTTACTAAAAACGTGGAAGTTCTAACGGAACTTCAGCTGAATGCAATTCGCACTTATAGTGAAATGGGGCTTACTCAAATGAAAGCTGCTGGTGATATCAAAGATATTACTTCACTAACTGCTTTTAACAGTCAACAGCTCAATGTTCTAACAAAGCTTTCTCAGCAAATGATGGATGACAGCAATAAACTGCAATCAATTGCGAAAGAGTTCAAAGAAGATGTCGAACAATTAACTTCGGAAAACCTTAAGACAGTGACTCCTGCGTAACACTGACTATTATGCCGCCTTATAAGGCGGCTTTTTTTCCGAATAAAGGAGTAGCAAAATGTTTCAACACTTCTTTTCGGATTACCTTGTTAAGCTCCAAGAAACCAATCAACAATGGTGGGAAGACTTTGAACTCGGCAGGGCATCCGTAAATTCCCCTTTAAATAAGGCCATGCAAGAAGTGAACTTGGAAGACACGGCCAAACTATTTGAAAAAGCAGCAAATCAGCCGTCTTCGTTGTTAAAGATTCAGACAGAGTGGTGGCAACAACAGCTACAAATTTGGCAAAACGTTGCTCTTACTAACAGTAAAGACAGTGTAGTCAGTGCTGAAAAGGGCGATAAACGTTTTTCTGATGAAGCTTGGCAGTCTGAAGCTTTCTATAACTTCATTAAGCAGTCTTATTTACTATTTAGTAAAACTTATCTCGATACAATTGATAGTATCGAAGGACTAGACGAGAAAACAAAGGAACGAATTACTTTTTTCTCTCGTCAAGCCATCAATGCACTTTCACCTAGCAATTTTATTGCAACTAATCCTGAACTAATGAAGCTAACCATCGAGAAAAATGGTGAAAACTTGTTAGCTGGACTAGAGCAACTAAAAAAAGATGCAGAAGAAAGTGCAGATATTCTGAAAATTCGTATGACGAATAATAACGCGTTTCGAGTTGGTTTAGATATCGCTAATACGAAAGGTGACGTTGTATTCGAGAACGAATTATTTGAACTTATCCAATACCATCCAACGAAGAAAAAAGTAAACGCAGTACCACTTTTAATCGTTCCGCCATTTATTAACAAATACTATATCCTTGATTTACGACAGAAAAACTCCATGGTGAGATGGCTACTCGATCAAGGGCACTCAGTATTCATGATGTCTTGGAGAAACCCAGGAAAAGAGCAATCTAATGTCGAGTTTGGCGACTATGTTACTGAGGGTGTAGCAAAAGCTGTTGGGGCGATCGAAAGCATAACTGGCCAGGATCAAATCAATGCTGCTGGTTATTGTATCGGTGGAACAGTGTTAGCGGCTACCGTCGCGTATTACGCAGCGAAACGCATGAAAAAGCGAATCAAGAGCGCGACATTCTTCACCACATTATTGGATTTTGAGCAACCTGGAGAAGTTGGTGCCTATATTAATGACACCATCATCAGTGCGTTAGAGTTACAAAATAATGCAAAAGGGTATATGGATGGTCGTTCTCTTAGTGTGACTTTTAGTTTACTGAGAGAAAACAGCCTTTACTGGAATTATTACGTTGATAATTACTTAAAAGGTAACAGTCCAGTCGATTTCGACCTGCTGTATTGGAATAGCGATAGTACAAATGTTTCTGCTGCTTGCCATAATTTCCTGTTACGTAGTCTGTATTTAGAAAACAAATTGATACAGGATAAAGGAGTCAAGATTGGAGGCGTATGGATCGATCTGAACAAGATAAAAATTCCAAGTTATTTTGTATCAACGAAAGAAGACCATATTGCTTTATGGCAAGGGACTTATAGAGGTGCTCTCAAGGTTGGTGGTAATAAAACCTTCGTCCTTGGCGAATCAGGACACATCGCAGGCATCGTAAATCATCCATCTAAAAACAAATATGGTTTCTGGACAAATGATAATTTGGACGACACTGCTGATGAATGGTTTAACAATGCAAAACATGTTGAAGGCTCTTGGTGGCCACATTGGCACCGATGGTTAATGAGCTTTAATCCTGATGAACAAGTAGAACCATTTACCCAAGGGAATGAAGATTTCCCAATTCTTGGGCCAGCTCCAGGTAGCTACGTAAAACAAGTTTTACCTGTATGCACAGAAGAAGTTGAGCCTGAATCAGTTGAGTGAAGGTTAGTCAGCATTTCAGCATGACGTGTAACTAACGGAAATCTAGCCATTTCTACTTAACCAAAAGCCTAGTTGTCATACAACTAGGCTTTTTATTTGGTTGCTCTCACATAGGTTATGAGCAGTTGGGTCTTGCGGTTTGATAATTTGGCAAAGAATTAATCGTATCAGTTAAATCCTGAATTCGCGTTTGGTGTGAAGGGTGAGTTGATAACAGCTCAGGAGGTTGATGTCCACCAGAAGCTTTTGCCATGTTTTGCCATAGGTTGATACTTTGTTTAGGGTCAAAACCTGCTTTTGCCATCAAATCTAGGCCAAAAACATCAGCTTCAGATTCTTGCTCGCGTCCATAAGGCATAAGAATGCCATATTGAACTCCTAAACCTAGCGCTGCCATAGCAGTGTTATGATAAGTTGCATACTCTGAACTACCTAACGCAATACTTGTAATTTGTAACCCAGTATTTGTGAGTTGAGATTGAGATAGCCTTTCATTGCTATGGTCAGCAAGCACGTGTGCAATTTCATGGCCAATGACTGTAGCGAGTTGATCCTGATTTTCTGCCACTTTAAGTAGGCCAGTATAAACACCAATTTTACCACCAGGTAATGCAAAAGCGTTGACTTGAGCACTATCAAAAACGACAACTTCCCAATTGGCTGGATTGTATTGATTTGGCAGGTGTTTAGTGACGTTATTCGCAACACATTGCACATAAGCGTTGGTTTTCGCATCTTTGCTGATAGGCTGTGACTGTTTCATTTGTTCGAAAGATTGTGCGCCAAGTTGCCCCATATCTTGATCTGAGAATAAAAGCAGTTGATTCCGACCTGTAGGGGACGAAGTGCATGCAGAAAGAACAAATGATGCGGTTAGAACACTCAGAGTTAAGCGATTGCGCATAGAAACCTCCGTTTTTCGTGCAATTTATGTAATCATAACATTACGTTACAACAAGTTTATAGTGGAAGCGATAGATGACGATTTGGAAACGCACAATTAATCTAGACATTCTAAATGAAACGTCCAAAAATACTTTAATTGATCACCTTGGTATTGTTTATACCGAAGTTGGCGATGGTTACATTTGTGCGACAATGCCTGTTTGTCACTTTACTCACCAACCTTTAGGTATGTTGCATGGTGGCGCTTCTGTTGTATTGGCAGAAACGTTAGGTTCAGTCGCTGCCAACTTCAGTGTTGATACAGATTGCTATTGTGTTGGTTTAGATATTAACGCAAACCATGTGCGTGCAATGCGTGAAGGAACAGTTATCGGAAAAGCAACGCCGATTCATCTTGGTATTTCAACTCAAGTTTGGCAAATTAATGTCACAGATGAGCGAGAGCGCTTGGTTTGCACTAGTAGGCTAACGATAGCGGTTAAACAATCAAGAAAACGAGCTGTTTCTCCTATTTAAATTGGATAAGTTATGGTTTTAGATTTTAAAAGCGGAAAAATCATCGTTAATGCTCATGAAATTGTTATTAGACTAAGTGGTGATCATATGATCACAATGCAAGCCCAATCTGAGCTTGTTCAGCTTATCGGTAAAGGCGCTAATGTCATTGCTGTCAACTCTTCTGATGCTAAGTGGTCGATAAAGCTAGACAATGAACAACAATTAGCTGTTATTGCACAAGAGCTCGGGTGTGAAATCATTACTTAAAATAACTTGCACTTCGCTCTTAAATAAGGAAACTTAGATCTAACTATGATTTTTTGAGTTTCCTCCTTTATGAGCAGCCCCCGCCTTAGAGTTCAATTCGAGACACTATTTGAACATTACAATGGAAAAGATAGTGATGTGCAGCTTGATGAAATAACAGAGCTGCTTTTTTGTACGCGCCGTAACGCACGAATCGTGTTGAACAAAATGGAAGAAGAAGGGTGGATCGAATGGCATCCAGCTCCTGGTCGAGGAAAGCTCTCTCAACTCAATTTCAAAAGAAGTCGGACTGACGTTAGTGATAATCTAGCACGTCGATATCTTGAAGAAGGGAAGATTGGACAAGCATTAAAAGTCCTTGATAATGATGTAGCGAAACTGGCCCAAGTTGTAGAGAATTTCTTAGGGGTACAGAATCAGTCTGGACATCAAGTGATACGTTTGCCATATTATCGTCCACTGTCGATGTTAAACCCTTTAAAACCTGTACGTCGTTCAGAACAACACATTCTTAGGCAGATTTTCAGTGGATTAACCAAGCTTGACGAAAATGAGTGCGTCGATGGTGATCTTGCTCATACGTGGGAGATGATATCAACAACACACTGGCGTTTTTATATTCGGCCTAGCGTACGTTTTCATAATGGTGATTTATTGACGATGGACATTATCGTCGAAAACATCGAGCGCCTGAAAGAACAAAAACTATTTCAACATATCGAACGTGTCGTGTCTCCCAGCTCTTTAGTTGTCGATATTTATCTGACTCGCTCTGACCATCAACTTCCTTTATTTTTAACTGAATCAAGTGCAAAAATTCTTCCTCCTTCTTCTGAGATGGAAGAGAGCTTTGATCTGTTCCCGGTTGGAACAGGGCCTTATAAGGTTGTTCAAAATGACGAGCAAAAGCTGATATTGCAAGCTTTTGATGGATATTTTGGTTTTAGACCACTAATCGATCAAGTGGAAGTTTGGGTGATCGATGAAACACACTCTTCAATTATTTTTCCAAGCTTGTCAAACCCAATCAAGCCTGAAAACTTAGCGTACAGAGACGATGTTGAGCTCGATCCCGGTTGTACATACTTGTTACTTAACCGCAAAACAGGATTGGCCACTTCTGATGAATGGGCTCGTTATTTTACCCATAAACTCAATGCGTTAGATTTGGCTAGTTATATTCCAAAACAGAAGATTGTAGATTTTGGCCTATTACCAGCCTATGGCCTAAAACCGGGTTGGTATCATCAGAAAGCCGGACGATACACGGCTTCCGTACCCGCTTATAGGACAGTAAGGGTAGCATTTCAGCGCCTTCATCCTATGTTTCCAACGATTGCAGCAATAATTGAGAAACTTCTTAAAAACGACGGTTTAGATGTTGATCTCATCCAATATGAGTCTGGAATAGAAGACCCTAGTGACATTGATATCTGGTTAAAACCTATGGGAATAGCAAACAATCGAGAAGATGCTGTTGCTGGGTGGTTGATGAACTATAGCGACATCGAAAGGTTAAGTCAGGATGACGATTTTCAGTATTGGACCAAGGTCGTAGAAGATTGGCGAGCGACAGAAAATATGGCATTTCCTGCAAAAGAGTTGGGTAAATCACTGGTTGATAAGATGCAACTTATTCCAATGTTTCATTGTTGGCTTGGAGTTAACAAGGATCAGTGTGGCTCACTTCAAAATGCGAAATGCAATGCTCTCGGTTGGTTTGATTTCAGTAAAGTTTGGGTTAAGCCGATAATGGATGCTGATACTAATGGCTAAACCTCGTAAAAAAGCCCCTTTGAAAACGGTTGATATCTATTGCGCTAAGTGTAGAACTCAGCTTTTTAAATATCGAAAAGCTGGGAAAGGCGCATTGGTTAAGTGCTTTATCGAAAGAATTGTTGAAAACTACACAGCTAGTCCTTGTATTTGCCCCGAATGTAAAGGGGAGTTTGCACGTGAAACAATGATAAGAGGTACACCTGCCTACAAAATTATCGGTGGCAAAGTGACAATGAGATGAGGTTAAGCACCGCATAAAATTTTAACAACTTACGTCGTTTGATATTTTACTTTAATTGTTGAAAATGGGTACCAGCAATGCGTTTTTGATCTGAGTCCATAAAAATCGTAAAAATTCCGTTAAAAGCTATCAACTTTTTGTAATGATGTTAGAATCACAAGCGGTTATTAAATGGTCACTTTTTGGTTAGGGGTACTTTGATGGAGCTAGCACTCATCATCGCTTTTATTGTTGCAGCAGCAGTAATGGTTAAAAAAGAGATGGCGAACTCAAAATAATATTCATTTCGTTCTTTTTACAAACATTTTTGATGAATATAATTTGAAATTAGCTAACTATGCTGAGATAAAGGTCAAACTTCATGTTTGGCCTTTTTTGTTGTATCTGTTCCTGTCCACACCTCTACATAATTTACCGATATTTTCTTTCATTTATAGACTTGTTTGCTAACTTAAGTATTAGGTTGAGTAATAAAATCCTCATTAATAGGGACTTAGTTTATGAAGCTGGACAATATTTCTGTTTCGAAGAAGCTGTCGATATCTCCTGCCGTGTTGATCATTATCTTAATTGTGATAACAGTACTGAGCTCACGGTTACTCTATAGCTTATCAGATGACATGAACAAAATTTCATTCGATTTAGCACCAGATACTGAACTGGCGGCGGAGCTAACTGACAGTGTTTACGGTTTAAGATTGACCGTTAAGAACTTTATCAAAACGGGTGATTCAAAGTTTGTAGATAAATTTCAGGCGCAATCCGATCACTGGACGAAGGACATGAACGCTGCATTCGACAATATCCAAAACCCGTCACGCGTGAAATTACTCGAAACCATTAGCGCAAAAAAATCGACCTACTTGGATACGTTCATGAATGTTGTTGTGGCGAACATGAATACAAGAAACGAGTTGGTAAACGGAACGCTTAATATCAATGGTCCACAGATAGAAAAGCGTTTAACGCAGGTAATGCAATCTGCCAAAAAAGATGGCGACGTTATTGCTGCATATCATGCAGGGAGAGCCTTGCGTTCGATGTTGTTAGCACGTTTATACGTATCGAAGTTCTTAGTTGAAAATCAGCCAGCACAAGTTGAACGATTTAATAAAGAGTTTAACGATTCAAAAGCAGAGATCTCAGAATTGCTGGCGACATTAGAAAACCCAACCCGTAGAAAGCTTACAGAAGAATCGAGCCAACTGCTAAACCAGTATGAGCTTGCCGCTAATAGTGTCTCTCAAATGATTTATGACAGAAATGCAGGGATTAAGATTCTCGATACAATCGGTCCGGAAACCGCGCAGTTAATTGCTGATCTACGTGCTTCAATTTCAACCTCTATGGAAGAAGCAGCTCAGCATGCAGAGGCAAATACTGAGCAAGCCTCTTCTATGCTCATGACGATTGCCGGAGCGGCGGTCATCTTTGGCATTATTTTATCGATGGTGGTAACAAAAGCGATTGTTAGTAAGCTCACGAGTACTAATGCAGTATTAAAAGATATTGCTGAAGGGGAAGGCGACCTTACGATCCGAATTCCTGTTGCTGGTAGTGATGAACTCGCGATGCTGGCTCAAAACTACAATACTTTTGCTGACAAGCTTCAAGAAACGATTGAAAAGCTTAATCAAGCATCGGAGAGCATGCTTCACTCTGCTCAAGAGCTCACATCCAAAGCGACCAATACACAAACAGAAGTGCGAGAACAACAATCTCAGGCTCATATTGCAGCTTCTGCTATGACGCAAATGTCAGCGAGTGCGCAAGAGGTTAGTGGTAGTGCGCAACAGGCGGCTGAGCTTTCTCGCTCAACATCGGATAGTGCGACTCAAGGAACAAAGGTTGTTTTAGAAGCCACGCAGTCAATGCAAAACTTAACTCAGCAAATCAATGAAGCAAGCGAAACGGTTGAACAAGTTCGAGCAGACAGTGAGCAAATTGGGACAGTGCTAGATGTAATTCGAAGTATCGCGGAACAAACTAACTTACTCGCATTGAATGCGGCTATTGAAGCAGCGCGAGCTGGTGAACAAGGTCGTGGTTTCGCGGTTGTTGCCGATGAAGTTCGTTCTTTAGCCTCAAGGACTCAAGAATCCACTGAAGAAATTCAAAATATTATTGTGAGTTTGCAACAGCGATCCGAATCGGCGAGTCAAGCAATGGTTAAGAGTCGAAACAATACTGAGACAACGGCTGAACAAGTACATTCAGCTGAGCAATCATTGACATCTATTGCTGGCTTTGTAGAGCAAATCAATGACTCAATTGGCCTGATTTCAACGGCAGCAAGTCAACAAGCAACAGCGGCTGACGAGGTCAGTGTGAATGTGAACAACATGTCGGATATTTCAGAGAAAACCTTGGTTCAATCTGAAGAAACGACTGCTTCGGCGGAACATTTGACAAGTATCGGTATGCAGATCCGGCAGCTATTAGGGCAATTTAAAGTTTAAATCACGCTCCATACAAAAGGTCAGACTTGGTCTGGCCTTTTTGTATTCCTAACTACAAATCTATGTTATTACTACTGAAACAAGAGATAACAATAAAAGGATGCTGTTTTGCAAAGCCCAATTACGCTCGAGGCACTTTATATTCTGGACTCCATCGATAGGAGAGGTAGCTTTGCAGCCGCAGCCGCTGAACTGGATAGAGCACCGTCTTCACTCAGTTATCAAATCCAAAAGCTTGAACAAGACTTGGATATTACGATTTTCGATCGTTCTGGACACAAAGCCGTATTAACAGATGCTGGTCAGCTGATCCTAGAGCGGGGGCGGGTAATACTCGGTGCAACAGAGAAACTTGTTAATGATGCGAGTGTACTGGCCAATGGATGGGAGTTGGATTTAACCATCGCCTTTGATGGCATCATACCTGTAGCCAATTTCTTTCCTCTGGTTAATGAAATGGGCAGTGTAAGCTCCACTCGTATCCGATTACAGGAAGAAATATTAGCAGGGTGTTGGGAGGCTTTGGAGGATGGCCGAGCTGATCTTTTAGTGTGTCCTCGAATTGAATCATTGCCAATTGATGTAAAAACAGAAGTGATAGGGAAGATGTCGATGGTATGGGTCGCTTCCACAGATCACTATATCCATAATCGCAAAGGTGAATTTAATACTGAAGCCAGAGAAAAATACCGCGTAATTGCGATTGCGGACACTGCGCGAGATCAACCCGCTTTAAGCGTCAATATCCTCCAGAAGCAGCCGCGTCTAACGGTAACTAACTTTCACGCTAAATTAGAGGCTTTAATTGGCGGGCTAGGTATAGGAACGTTACCTAAGCAGATTGCTGACCCATTGATCCAAGAAGGAAAACTTCGTCTAATTGCAGGAACAGAACCTCAACATGTTGAGATTATTTTGGCGTGGAAGCGAAACAAAATTGGTGAGGCTAAATCTTGGTGTATTCAGTATCTTAAAAAACACTGGAAACTCAAGTAGTCACCATTTATAAAACCTAAGAAAGTGGCTCATTTGAGCCACTTTTTAAATCTGAAGTGGTAGCACCATATCTGCTACGCCATCTTCAAATTGGATATCGAGCTGAAACCCCATCTTTTGAGCCAAAGTAAGCATGCCTCTGTTATTAGGCATGGTCATGCCAGACATTTGCACTGTTCCTTTTGACCTGCAGTAATCAATGATTTTTTCCATTAGAACTCGCCCAAGGCCATTCCCTTTTAGATCGGAACGGATGAGTATAGCGAACTCTGCATCTGTATTTTCTGGATTTATCAATGCGCGAGCAACGCCAATAATGGCAGGGTGACCGTCTTGGTTGGAAACGGCAACAAAAGCCATTTCCCGGTCATAATCAATTTGTGTCAAATTTGCCAATGCTTCATGATTAAATTCACCGACGTCGGTGAAAAAACGCTTATATAAATCTTCCTTAGAAACGTTGTGAATAAACTCTGCGTGTAAAGGTTCGTCTTCAGGAAGAATGGGGCGAAGTAAAACAGAAGTATTGTCACGTAGAGTAATTTGTTGTTCGTGTTCTACTGGATAAGGCCGAATCGCAAGCCGCTCTTGGGCATCGCCTTGATATGTTGTTAACGTTAAGTCTGCATCTAAAATGATAAATTCTTTGCCACCTGATAATACTGGATGTATATCCAGTTCATAAACCTCAGGGCAATCAACCACCATTTGAGACACTCGGACTAGGAATTCCGACAAACCCGAAATATCCATCGGTTCTGGCAGTTTTTGTGGACGGATCTTGCCACTTTTAATGGCGCGCACAACTAAGTAACGGGCGAGAGCCATATTTAAAGGAGGTAATGCTGAGGCCGCGTCAATGCTTTCATCCCATTCAGAGCCTCCTTGTCCGAGCAAAATGACGGGCCCGAATGTCTTATCGTTTTTAACTTTAACTCTTATTTCTTCTCCGCCAGCAAGTTTGGCCATACCTTGCACTAACAAACCATGAACATTCGCTGAAGGATAGGAGAGTTGAACTCGATCTAAAATAGCTTGAGATGCACTAGCGACTTCATGGCTGTTGCGTAGGTTCAACATGACACCTTGAACATCTGACTTATGCGCGATGTCGGGTGAACGTAGCTTTACTGCGACTGGATAACCAATTTGTTCCGCGACATGTACTGCTTCACTAGAGTCTGATGCGATCCATGTGGGAAGTACGTTGAAATTGAAGTGTTTTAAAAAGTGACCAATTTGGTGTGTATCTAGTGTTACTGTGTTTTTATCCAGCAGTTTATCTTGAATCCATTTTTTTGCCGTTTCCAACTCGTTAACATGCATAGGCTCAGCGGTAGTAGGGGTTTCCATCAATTGCTTTTGATTTCGTCTGTATTCCACCAAGTGCATGAACGCAACAACAGCACTTTCGGGGGTTCGATACGTTGGAATGCCTGCTTGTGTGAAAATCAATCTTGCTGGCTTAGCCGTGAGTTCACCAGACCAATTGGTTAGAATGTTGAATCGCTTATGCCTTGGGTGGGCCTTTATCGCGGCAACAATCTCTTTGGCTGTTTTTTCTGATTCTGCGACGGCTGAAGGACTGTGCATGATCAGTATCGCATCGGCACAATCACTATCCATTAGTGCATTAAGTGTGTTGATATAACGAACGTGGTCAGCATCACCAACCATATCAATAGGATTGTTACGGCTCCAACTTGGTGGAAGAATAGAATCTAAAGTGGAGCATAATGTATCATCGATCTCAGCAAGCTTTCCTCCACGCTCTAATAAGGTGTCTACCGCCATTATTGCAGGGCCTCCACCGTTGGTGATCACAGCAAGCCTTTCTCCACGTAAAGGAACTGAGTGTGTGAGTGTTTCAACAGCGGCAAACAGCTCGTGTGAGTTATTTACACGCAACATTCCGGTTCGTCGAATGGCTGAGTCGTAAATAATATCTAATGTATCGTCACCGCCAGTATGTGCTTGCGCTGCTTTCCTACCTGCAACCGTTCTGCCACCTTTTAAGACGAGAATTCTTCGATTTCGAGATGCAGCCCGTGCAGCAGACATAAAACGTCTGGCATCTTTGATGGTATCGACGTAGAGAAGTATGGCATCAGTATGACTATCTGTACTCAAGCAGTCGAGTAAGTCTGCAAAATCAATATCAAGTGCATTACCAAGTGATATGAAGGCGGAGAATCCGATATTTTTATCATTAGCCCAATCCAAAATCGTGGTGCAAACAGCCGCTGATTGAGAAATGAATGCGATGTTTCCTTTTTGAGCAGTTACCGGAGAAAAAGAAGCATTAAAATTAAGCCAAGGAAGGATTAACCCTAAACTATTCGGACCAAGAAGGCGGATACCTGCGGACTTAGCAATAGACAGGCAAGCTTGTTGTATGCTTTCTCCTTCATCATTCGCAAGGTGCATATCAGCAGATAAAACGATCGCGGATTTTACTTTTTTTTCTGCCAGCTCTTTAAATATTTCCTCGTTACGCGACGCGTGAGTACATAATATGGCAATGTCTGGAATGACTGGGAGGGATTTGATATCCGGGTAAGCAAGTACACCACAGACAGAAGGATACTTTGGCGACACAGGCATGATGGCTCCGTCAAAACCACCTTGTAATAAGTTTTTCATTACAATATGCCCAGCTCTGAAAGCTTGTGTGGATGCTCCAATTACCGCGACTGAACTAGGTTTTAAAAAATGCTTGAGGTTGCTCATTTATCTTTTCCAATGATGCAGATAGCATATAGTTTAATGAACTTCATATAATATTGCTGTGATTCACCAGTATGCTTTGCAGCCGTATTTGCATCGGGCTCTTACTTTGTGTAATAGGTCACAGTGTAATGGTATATAATTACGTAGTTGGCTTGATTCTAAGTCACTCTAACGGCATGATTTACAGTAATTTCTACTTAAGGCATTTGAATAATTCATGAAAAAAATTGCAATTGTTGGTTTATCAGTTTTGCTATCGGCTTGTGTCTCTGACGAATACATCACTGATGTTACTACGGAAAGTTACAAGGAAGAATATACAGTTGCTACGGTTCAAGAGCCGGTCGTTTCTCAGGATGGAATGACAAACGGTATCACCGAAGATAATGTAGATATCAATGTAGTTAAACTTTCTCCAACTCACGAAAAGCAGGTTGTTAAGATCCAACCACAAGCTAAGCCTGCAGTGGCTATTACGCCACCGACCGCAAAGCAAAAAGCGATGAACCCACGTTTTGGGTTTACTATCCAAGTAGTGGCGGTTGGTACTCAGGTCAAAGTTGATCAGTTTGCTCGAAAACTTCCTCGTGACGGACAACCAATTTGGGAAAACTACAAACTTGTTAACGGCACTAAGTGGTATACCGTTCTTTATGGCGATTATGCAACTCGAGCAGAAGCTAAGAAGGCAATCGCACAACTACCTTCGGAGTTTAGAGGCCTGAAACCTTTTGTGAAGAGTATTGATTCCATCAAGAATTCGGAGTATCCAACTCTGAATAAACTCAATTAATTTGAAAAGGGGCACTAGCCCCTTTTTTTATGTCCAACAAATCATCAGTTAAGTCTGATTTTCTTCGTTAAAGCGGGTAAAACCGTGTAACTTTCTGTTGAATTGATTATCATACCTCAACTGTTTCTATCTGTTTATCACGGAAAGATTTCTTAAATGACTAACAAGACAATTTTATTACTTTGTGGCGGAGGTTCATCCGAACACGAGGTTTCATTGGTTTCGGCTAACTTTATTCAATCTCAACTGCAATTAACGCCTGATTTTAATGTTGTTCGCGTTGAAATGAAAAAAGATGGCTGGTTTACTGAGTCCAACGAACTGGTTTATTTAGACACAAATACCGCAACATTAAATACGAATGACTCCAGTATAAAAATTGACTTTGTTGTTCCTTGTATCCATGGTTTCCCAGGTGAAACTGGTGACATTCAATCAATGCTTGAGTTAGCCGGAATTCCTTATTTAGGTTGTGGCGCAGAAGCGAGTACCAATAGCTTCAACAAAATCACGTCAAAACTATGGTACGACGCAATTGGTATTCCGAATACACCCTACGTTTTCCTATCCCAAAACACATCAGATGCACATGAATTGACTAAAAGTGCGATGCGAAAATGGGGACATGTTTTTGTTAAAGCAGCATGCCAAGGTTCTTCGGTTGGATGTTACAAAGTAACTGACGAAAGCGAGTTAGAACAGGCTGTTAACGCTGCGTTTGGCTATTCAGATCAAGTGCTCGTGGAGAAAGCGGTAAAGCCAAGAGAGTTAGAAGTTGCGGCATATGAAATCAACGGTGAGCTCCACATCAGTAAACCTGGTGAAGTGATTGCACCTGAAGACCAATTTTATACGTACGAAGAGAAGTACAGCTCAGACAGCCATTCAGAAACTGATGTTGAAGCAAAAGGCTTAACAGAAACGCAGATCGATTTAATCCAAAATTATTCTAGAAGAGTGTTTGAACAAATGAAGTTACGACACTTATCTCGTATAGATTTCTTTCTAACAGTGGATGGTGATATTTACTTAAACGAAGTAAATACATTCCCTGGAATGACACCGATATCCATGTTCCCACAAATGTTAGAGCATAATGGCCATAAGTTTAGTGAGTTTTTAGCTAGTTGTGTTAAGGAAGCTTTCTAATCCCATGCCTTAAAACGTTTGTATTTGACCATCTCAGCCTCTGATCGTGTTTTGTCACCTAAATATTGATAGGGCATAACGGGGCTGAGCCAACGACCATGCTTTTGAATGTCGGCCACTTTCTTTCCTTGCTTAGACAATTCTCTCACCGCTCCAACTCTTAGCGACTGACCTGAAAAGGAAACATCCAAATTTAGCTTTTTGCTAGCTGAATTTAGGATTCGATAAATTGAAGAATCATTAAGCGGTTGTTTATTGATATTCCCGTGCTTGTCGATTGCAGAAAATAAAGGGGAAGTTTTAGCTATACGACGAGACAACCACTTACCAAGATGAGTACTTGCGTCCTTCGAAAGGGCATACTGTTGTTCTTTTACGTGAATGACATATCGACCGTTCAAGAGCACTGCGTTTTGTCTTTTCAAATTTTTGAGTTCTGAACGCTTGAGAGCACATTCAAACATAACAAAGTATAATGCTAAATTACGAATATCAGTGAGTTTACTCGATGTCGATAGCAACGACTGAAGCTTAACCAAATGAGACCGCTCAAAAGCCGTTGTTGGTCGCGCATCACCCGATTTCTTAACACGTAGTTGAGCGAGTGATTTTTGCACGGTTGCTGTTGCAGTTGGATCAGCTAAGTTGAATACTCGATGAACGATACTAATAGTTACATTGTAACGCCTGAGTGTCGCATATTTTCTTTGTTCACTTTGTCGCTCTATAAAAAGTCTTACCGCTGTTGCTGAAGCGGGTAGAGGCATGACCATATTGATCGCACAAAAGTTAAGAAATAAATTCCAATCTTTTGTTAATGCAAGAATAGAGTTATCAGAGTAGTGATTACCGACTAGTTGGACGAATTGTTCACGAGTGACAGGTAGGCGAAAATATGTAAGCGCTTGTTTTAGGGTCTCTTGATCTGTGACTGCGGAAACACTTTTAGTCATTTATACGCACTATAACAGAAAGTAATACTACTAATTTACTTGATTACGACCGATATACAATTATTATTAAGAAATAATTGCTTACATTGATTATTATTTTTATGGCTGTCGCAACTTATAGAGGTTTTAACCTCAAAACTGCTGGTAACACCACAGACACTTGGCAAGTCCAAATAAAAAATCACGTGCTAACAGGAAGTATGGCTGCGGTAAAGAAGAGTATCGATTGGTTTTGTGATACGGCAACGATCATAGACCCAAAAGAATTTAGTTCTTTAGCAGCAAAGCGTGAGCAAAGTGGACAACCGGCTCAAGAATCCTTTGCTGGATTCACCCTTAAGAATGACACTGGCGAGGCGAACGCCTGGTATTGCTTCTTTAATGGTCGTCTGCTTAAAGGCGGAAAACTTGCAATTCAGAAACATATCGAGGCATACTTGCTGGCTCAGAAAAAAGCAGCCCAGCAACCTAAGAAGTAATTGTCATGACGCTCGTATATTCAACTGAAATTGGCCGTATTAAACCGGAAGAAGAAAAAGTTTCACGCCCTAAAGGTGATGGTGTTGTGAGAATTCAACGCCAAACTAAGGGACGTAAAGGCAAGGGGGTATGTATCATATCAGGTTTAGATATGGACGATGCACCACTGAAACTTTTAGCAACTGAACTGAAAAAGGTGTGTGGCTGCGGAGGTTCTGTCAAAGAAGGGACTATCGAGATCCAGGGTGACGCCAGAGATAAAATTAAAGCGTTGCTCGAGAAGAAAGGATTTACAGTTAAACTCGCTGGCGGTTAATTAACATTAATGTCGTTTTATCTCGTTGTTTACTGAAAATATGCTTAATGAAATATAAAAAAGCCACTTACTAAGTAAGTGGCTTTTTGTTTTATGCATGTTTCAGCATTTAAGCGAGAAGCTCTTTCGCTGTGTTCACAACGTTTTCTGTTGTGAAACCGAACATCTTGAATAGTTCGCCCGCTGGTGCAGATTCACCGAACGTTGTCATACCGATGATCTTGCCACCGAAGCCAACGTACTTGTACCAGAAGTCAGCGATGCCAGCTTCTACAGCGATACGTGCTGTTACGTCAGATGGAAGTACAGATTCACGGTATTCTGCGTCTTGCTTATCGAACGCGTCAGTTGCAGGCATAGATACTACGCGTACTTTCTTACCTTCAGCTGTTAGTTCAGCCGCAGCGTTAACTGCTAGCTCAACTTCAGAACCTGTTGCGATAAGGATAAGCTCAGGCTTGCCTTCACAATCTTTCAGGATGTAACCACCCTTAGCGATGTTAGCTACCTGCTCTGTGTCACGCTCTTGCTGTGCAAGGTTTTGGCGAGAGAAGATTAGAGATGTAGGGCCATCTTTACGCTCGATAGCCAGTTTCCAAGCCACTGCAGATTCCACTTGGTCACATGGACGCCATGTGCTCATGTTTGGAGTCAGACGTAGAGATGCCATTTGCTCAACTGGTTGGTGAGTTGGGCCATCTTCGCCAAGACCGATAGAGTCGTGCGTGTAAACTTGGATGTTCTGAACTTTCATCAGCGCCGCCATACGCATTGCGTTACGTGCGTATTCCATAAACATGAGGAAAGTGGCACCGTATGGTACGAAACCACCATGTAGTGCAATACCGTTCATGATAGCGGTCATACCAAATTCACGTACACCGTAATGGATGTAGTTACCTGATGCATCTTCAGCGGAGACTGACTTAGAGCCAGACCACATGGTTAGGTTAGAAGGTGCTAGGTCAGCAGAGCCGCCTAGGAATTCTGGTAGCATAGTACCGAATGCTTCTAGCGCATTTTGCGATGCTTTACGTGATGCGATGTTGGCCGGATTAGCTTGAAGATCAGCAATGATTGCGTTTGCTTTCTCTTCCCACTGTGCAGGCAGGTCACCGTTTACGCGGCGTTTGAATTCTGCTGCAAGCTCTGGATATGCTGCTTCATAAGCTGCAAGTTTCTCGTTCCACGCTGCTTCCTTAGCTGCGCCTGCTTCTTTCGCATCCCACTCTGCGTAGACTTCCGACGGAATTTCAAAAGGACCGTGCTCCCAACCAAGTTCTTTACGTGTTGCTGAAATTTCTTCAGCGCCTAGTGGTGCACCGTGACAGTCATGTGAACCAGACTTGTTTGGTGAACCAAAACCGATGATAGTTTTAGTACAGATCAGGGTAGGGCGAGGGTCGGCTTTAGCTGCTTCGATCGCTGCGTTGATCGCTTCAGCATCGTGACCGTCCACCGCTGGAATTACGTGCCAACCGTACGCTTCAAAACGCTTAGGTGTATCGTCAGAGAACCAACCTTCAACGTGACCATCGATTGAGATACCGTTGTCATCCCAAAACGCGATTAGCTTACCAAGACCTAGCGTACCAGCTAGAGAACATGCTTCGTGAGAGATACCTTCCATCAGACAGCCGTCACCCATGAATGCATAAGTGAAGTGGTCAACGATGTTGTGACCAGGTTTGTTGAATTGTGCAGCTAGAGTTTTCTCAGCCAGCGCCATACCTACAGCGTTAGTGATACCTTGACCTAGTGGGCCAGTTGTTGTCTCGATACCCGGCGCGTAACCGTACTCTGGGTGACCAGGAGTTTTAGAATGTAGTTGACGGAAGTTTTTAAGATCGTCAATTGATAGCTCGTAACCAGCAAGGTGTAGTAGAGAGTAAATCAACATAGAGCCGTGGCCGTTTGATAGCACGAAACGGTCGCGGTCAGCCCACTCTGGGTTTGAAGGGTTGTGGTTTAGGTGAGAGCGCCAAAGAACTTCAGCGATGTCAGCCATACCCATAGGAGCACCAGGGTGACCAGAGTTAGCTTGTTGAACACCGTCCATGCTTAGAGCACGAATTGCATTTGCTAGATGTTTGCGATCCATAATAAATACCGATTATTAGATTGTTTCTTAGAAAGGATGTTAAGAGGGGAACGCAAACGTTCCCCTCTAGAAGTTCTGTTGATTAAAGCTTAGCTTCAATCATTGCTTCAAGTTTGCCTTGGTCAACTGCGAAGTTGCGGATACCTTCTGCAAGCTTCTCAACTGCCATAGCGTCTTGGTTGTGGTCCCATAGGAACTCAGCGTGAGTCATTGCAGCAGGGCGCTCTTTAGCACCTTTAGAGTCAACTAGCTTCTCAACTACTTCACCTTCAGCTGCTTCTAGTTCAGCAAGAAGTGCAGGAGCGATAGTTAGACGGTCACAACCAGCAAGCTCTAAGATCTCTCCGATGTTACGGAAGCTTGCGCCCATTACTACTGTGTTGTAGCCGTACTCTTTGTAGTAGTTGTAGATGCTAGTTACAGATAGTACGCCTGGATCTTCTTGCGCTTCGAAGTCACGACCTTCTTTCGCTTTGTACCAGTCCATGATACGACCAACGAATGGTGAGATTAGGAATACGCCAGCTTCAGCACAAGCACGAGCCTGAGCGAAAGAGAATAGTAGAGTAAGGTTACAGTTGATGCCTTCCTTCTCTAGGATTTCAGCTGCGCGGATACCTTCCCAAGTGGAAGCCAGTTTGATAAGGATGCGATCGTTAGTGATACCCGCATCGTTGTACATTTTTACTAGTTGACGTGCTTTCGCTACGCTGCCTTCCATATCGTAAGATAGACGAGCATCTACCTCAGTAGAGATACGGCCAGGGATAGTTTTTAGGATTTCTTTACCGATGTTTACCGCTAGCATGTCGCAAGTATCTTGTACTTGTTGTGCTTTGTCGTCACTTTGCGCTTTAGCGTATTCAATTGAAGCATCGATTAGAGGAGCATACTCTTCGATTTGAGCTGCTTTAAGGATTAGAGAAGGGTTAGTTGTTGCATCTTCTGGCTGGTACTTTTTGATTGCATCAATTTCACCAGTGTCAGCTACTACAGTCGTTAGTTTACGAAGTTGCTCTAATTTGTTGCTCATTCCGATCATCCTATTTCTTGGGCTTGTCCTTTGTTTGATTAAACAAAGTAGCTCATTTGCAAGCGAGTTAGCTGTTAATCAACTGCGAGTATATGCGCAGCTTGACATTAACTAACAAAAATCTCTGTCCTATTGAACAGATGTCATGAACATATGTTCAATGGGTGAGTAAATGATGTATCCATATTTATCTGAACCAATATGAAAGTCAATCCAAAATCGTGAGGTTAAGTGAACTAAATCACCATTTTTTTATACGACAAACGGTATTTGGAAAAAGTAAACGTTTTCCTTGTTTTGCAAGGCTTCAGACTAGTGCTTCAAAGAGAAAATATAATACTGAGAATGTGTAATGGCCTTGAGCAAATGTTGCATTACACTTAGGGGGTAGCATATGCTTAGGCAATGAGCGGATGCTCAAACATCCAAAATAAAGCCGAAATGCAAGCCTAGAGATTTATTTTATGAGCAACTCACATTCAGACACTTCTTTGGAAAATACAGATGTACTCACTGAGATATCTGTTGCGTATTATCAAGATGGGGCCACTCAAGAAGAGATATCAAAGAAATTTGCGATTTCTCGTGCAAAAGTCGGACGCATGTTAAAACAAGCTCGTGATGAAGGCATCGTTGAGATCACCGTAAAATATCACCCTGTTTTTAGTGCAAAGATAGAACAAAGACTCATTGAGCGGTTTGGTGTGAGGCGTGCATTGATTGCATTAGATCAGCCAAATGAAGAACAACAAAGAAAACAAGTGGCTGGTCTTGTATCAAGTTATCTCGATTCATCGTTAAAAAATGGGATGGTTGTGACTGTAGGTCAGGGACGTAACGTATCAGCTGTCGCTCATCATGTCGGTGTAATCACGCCCAGAGATTGTAAGTTTGTATGCGGAATAGGTGGTATTCATCCACGTGGAGGGATGTTTAATGCCGACCATATTTGTCGACAATTCGCAAAAAAGTATGGTGGTAATTCAGAAACCTTGTATGCGCCGGCATATGCAGAAAATAGAGCGCAAAAATTGGCCTTTATGCAAAATGCGACCGTTAAACAAACCTTAGACTTGGCTAGAAAGTCAGATGTTGCACTTATCGGCATTGGTGACATGAGTGAAAATAGTTATATGGTCGACTTAGGCTGGTTCACTGCAGATGAAGTAGTTCAATCACGATTACAACAGGGGGTAGTGGGGGATTTCGCGGGTTACGACTTCTTTGATATCTATGGGAATGCCGCTGACACCGTAATGAGTGACCGTGTTATTGGATTGGGTATCGAAGAGTTCAGACCAATATCTGAAGTAATTGCTATCGCAGCAGAAAACAGCAAACCGCTAGCATTGTTGGGTGCGTTGCGTACTGGAGCTATCGATGTTATCGCAACAAGTGTCAGTAATGCATTAACGGTTTTAAACCTAGACGAACAAATAGCAGAAGCAAAAATTGATATCAATCTAGGAAGACTCCTTTAAAACGATGCTACTTCCCAAAATGACTCATACAAAATAGATTTTGTGTTGATAAATACTTAACACGGCTACTCGATTTCATGAGACGTTGTTAAACGCATGTTTAAAACAAAGCCAAGGCTTAAATTAGAGTAATTACGCTAATTTAAAGACATTAAACGACCTGTTAAAAACATAATTTATTTAGTTAAGTTTTCAAAAAGAGCTTAGACCAATGATTCAACTAAATATCATTTTGTTATAACCAAAGATATCACTCAGACTATATCAATATAAAAGGAGTATCACCGGAGATTAAGACTTGAATTTGGTAGGTAACTTTTCCTTCTAAAAATTGCATTTCTATTCTTCAAACAAGAACCCGAAAAATACAGGGAAATGTAAATTCCCATTAATAACTCTAAATACATATAGAAGATGTAAATAAATTATTATCAAATTTGAACTCAGGTCTCGTTTGAAACATTTAGTTACTTTGTAAATATAAAACTTCATAATGTTGACTTTGCTTCCAACCATTCTTGTTATTTTGCTCACTTTTTGTACATGTCGTGTGTAAATATTCTTTTTTTTATAAATTTGCCTTGGTTGCAAATCACACAATTATTGCAATTATGATAATAAATCTTAAAAATTAGAGTTATGTAATGCTCTATGTCATTGATATTAACCAATAGTGTGATATCCATTCCAAAAATGACCATGGGTGTTTTATGCTCACAGTTATTCGTACGCAATGTTAGATATAGTTAAATCACTCAAAGAAACCTTATGGTATTTGGGGATATGGCTAACATAAGCAACTATTTGTACGCATTAATACGTTGCCTTATAAGTAATTCTTATGCGTGTATAACGAATATTTTTTTGTAACTGTTATGACGTATTGTTACTTTGATGCCAAATTACTAATGAATAATAAAAATAAACAAAAATGAGCAACATCGAGGTAAGTCGCTGCCATGAAAACAATGAATAGAGTCATCGATGCAAAATATTTAAGGACCTTTTCCCAAGTTGCTAAGCATAAAAGTTTTACTGCTGCTGCAGAATCTTTATTTATGACACAGCCAGCTGTTTCTCAGCACATTAAAAAAATTGAATCTTTAATCGGGGCCAGTATTTTTGAACGAAAGGAAGGATTTGGATTAACAAAACATGGGCAAGTTTTATTAGAATATGCTGATAGAACAATGTCAATGTATGAAAAACTTTTTGAAGACCTCGAACGTGTAGAAATAAGAGATCAGTTCAATATAGCAATTGCAGATTCTTTTTGTCCGGATCTTGTGGAAAGGGTAGTTAATGAATTTAGAGTGTTAAACAACACAGATTTAGCTTTTACAAGTTTTGGATCAAATCAATGTTTAGAAGCTCAACAATTTGATTTGATTTTTAGTATGGACAGAATGCCAGAAGAACATGGTAAATCATATCAATTGCATACATCCAATTACGTGATAGCACATTCCAATTTTGTTGATCCTTATGAATGCTATCCAACGCGTATTGTTTATTGCAACACGCTGACAAAATCTTATGTTCAAGAGCTTCTAACTGAGCGAAATATAGATTTTAGTTACGTATCAAGTTGGGTAACTACAAGCTCTTCAAGATTAATGAAAAGCGAGTTAGATACACCAGGTACAATTCTAGTCTGTCCAGATTGGTCCGTGCGTAGCTCGGAATGTACCAAGCTTTCGCTACGTCAACGCGTCAACATGTATGTATGGTGTAGTGATGAGATCTCTCAGGAGATCGATGAGTTGGGCATTAAAAATAAAATCCACCAAATGTGCGGTCCGTACGTCACAGATTCTTAAAGCTGCTTTTCCATATTTATTAACACCAAAGTTCATGACGATAGTGCAGATAAAGTAGCAAAAACAAAACAGCTTAATGAGATTGGTATCCCGTATGGGATGCCATTTTCAAACATAGGTAGCTTTTTGCTTTTATACCATATCGTCATAACAACAAGTTGTACTCCACCTAAAAGCCCGATCATAATTAAGGCTGGAAATAGTAAGTCGGGTTTAATACCTACGAGAAATGCACTCAATAATTTTACGTCGCCCGCACCAAATACTCCTAAAAGCCAGAGTAATAATAAAATAACAAACCCACCAACAGCAAAAGGGATAGAGTCCCATATAAATCCATAACAAAGAGCCGCAACTACATTTGTAAACAAAACTGTTTTGTTTATACGATTTGATATTTTACGTTGTGTACCCTTGTTAATTTCATTCGTTGCATTGGTTAGCTTCGGATGCTCTCAAACAAATGTAGCTAACACACAAATCATCGATCAACTTGAGCAAAAGATAGAATTCGATGTTGTGAACGTTGCTGAGTCAATCGAACGGGCGACTCGCTTTATAAGACAGGTAAATCGCGAGCAGCCAAAAGCACGTTTCGAAGTGCTATACAAAACTAGCTCAAGCGAATTCATTGACAAGCTCAATGCAAAATTCAAATCAGAAGGCATTACAAAAAACCGAGTTCGTATCATTTTAGGAGAAGAAAACCAAGTTAAATCTGTAGTTATTAGAGCGACGTATTTAGTTGTCGACAATGGTAATTGTGGAGTTATGGCCTTTAAAAACCGAAATGAATACCGTTTTGGCTGTTCTCTCGAGCACAACCGTAACATCAGCTTAGTGAATCCGGTTAAAAGTGTGCGATGAGTATGGATTTAAACAACCTTTTTAAAAACTCGTCTACGCGCGTTAAAGCTCATGACGAATACACTGACCTTATCGTTTCTGATGACAATGTACTTCTTGAATCAGTGAAAGAGCTATACGCGATAGAAGGCTTTGTAACACCAATAGAAGTACCAGATTTAGAATCAGACAAATCATGGAATCGTTCGGATGTGAAACTAAAGCATGTCGTTTTGGACATGCGCGGTTCAAGTAAAATTGTCGATGAAGTTTCAGAAATATCGACGCGTCTTGATGTGAGTATTTCTTTGCTTGTTTTAAGCGATATCGATTCCATTAAGTTACGAAACCAGATCCATGCAATAGGCGCTATTTATGTGCTTTGGGACCCAGATCTTGACGGGTTACTTGCGTCACTTCAACCCCATAAGATTGATAACTTATCGACCAAGAAAACACGCATTGCTAAACGAATTTTAATTTTGGGTACGAAGGGCGGAATAGGGGTTTCTTGTTTTAGTTCAGTGATTGCAAATGCTTTGGCAACTCAAACTAATTTGAAGACCCTCTTAGTTGATCATGATTCTGGTGCTACGAATAGTGATATTTTTCTCGGTGTTAAAGGGTTGAAACCAAAACAAAACAGTATTGACCTAAACCAAATTGATATTGATAGCGCCATTGCTAGAACTTATGTTCATAGAGTTGAGGATAAGCTTGATTATTTAGTGTTGGACAAAAACAGTGCGTGCTTAGCCGATCACGCATCTACCTTATTTAATTTATCTTCTGAACTCGTTGACCAATACAATTTTATTATCGACTCAGCTCCCTTTAGTGCGTATGAGGAAATCCACGACAGAGAATTCTCTGATAAATATCACCGTGTGTTTGTTGTCTGCGAACCCTCGGTTTCCTCTTTACGCTCTTATAACTTATTAAAGAAAAAAATGGGGAAATCCGAACATCAAGTGGTGTTTATCCTTAACCGACCAGTCAAAGACTATATGGTCACACTTTCAAACGCGAAGGAGCGTATCCGAGTCAAAGATACACTCGATATCATGTATGAACAAAATCTCGAAAAGACAATGATACAAGAAGGAGTTAAAGGGCTCATGAAGTCAAAATACTCCAACCCTGTTGCGGAAGTTGTTATGAATCTGACAGGAAAAAAAATCAAAACCAAATCACGCTTTTCTCTGTTTAAAAAATGAATCAATTAAAACAAATATATATCGAGCTTCGCGACGAAATTTTCGATGCTTTAGATGCAGCAACGCTAGTTGAAATCAGCAATGATGAGCTCGAAGAACAACTAAAAGAGTCAGTAGGGTTGCTTATTGAACGCAGGCAGCTGCAAGTGAGTTCGATTAAACGAGTCGAACTTGTGAAGGCGCTATTAGATGAACTCAAAGGGTTAGGGCCTCTTCAAGCGTTAGTCGATAACGATAATATCTCCGATATTATGATTAATGGTCCTTCCGATATCTTCATTGAAATAGGGGGGAAAGTAGAAAAGTCCCCGATTCAATTCGTTAATGAGAAACAGCTCAGCACGATAGCTAAACGTATTGCTTCTAATGTTGGTCGTCGTATCGATGAATCCAAACCTTTGTGTGATGCCAGATTGGCTGACGGAAGTCGTGTAAACATCGTAATTCCTCCACTAGCGATCGATGGAACATCAATTTCAATTCGTAAGTTTAAAGAACAGAAAATAAAACTGGAGAATTTGGTTGAGTTTGGTGCCATGTCGGTTGAAATGGCAAAACTACTTTCAATTGCAAACCATTGTAAGTGCAACATTCTAATTTCAGGTGGTACTGGTTCAGGTAAAACGACTTTGCTTAACGCATTATCTGGTTTTATCGGAGAGGGTGAGCGTATCGTCACCATTGAAGATGCAGCAGAACTGCAACTACAAAAACCTCATATTGTACGACTTGAAACAAGGCAAGCGAGTGTTGAAGGTACGGGTGAGGTAACCGCTAGAGATCTGGTGATAAATGCACTGCGTATGCGCCCAGACAGAATCATAGTCGGTGAGTGTCGAGGTGGCGAGGCTTTTGAAATGCTTCAAGCGATGAATACAGGACACGATGGGTCTATGTCTACTCTCCACGCCAATACGCCAAGAGATGCCATTGCGCGTACGGAAAGCATGGTGATGATGGCGACGGCAAGCTTACCGATATCTGCAATACGGAGAACCATCGTCAGTGCTGTTGATCTCATTGTACAAGTAAAACGTCTGCACGATGGCAGCCGTAAAGTTATGTATATTTCCGAAATCTTAGGAATGGAAGGCGATAACGTTGTAATGGAAGATATTTTCCGTTTTGAGACTAACCCTGATTTAGATAATGACCGGATCAAAGGTGAATTTCGTACACCAGGTTTGTCCACACGTTCTGTTATTTATGAACGTGCAAAATTTTTTGGCTTAGAAAAAACGGTCAAGGAGATTTTCTCGTGATATGGATTTTAATATTGTCATGGATGGCGCTGTTACTTTACCTTTTGATTGTAAGGTCAAAACAGAATAAAAAACTCACTGCTCTGATTGACATGCATGCGGATTTCGAAGGAATCAGAGGGGTTCGTTCTGTTATTGATGCCCATCAGTTTGACGAAAGTTTTAAAGCACGCGTCAAACAAAAATACAAACGAATGATCAAAGTTTTCCAACCGAATATAGCTTTGAAACTATTAGTTTTTTTCGCTGTAAGTACCGTTGCTGTCTATGGCATAAATGACTTCTTTTTAAAAATGGATTTTCTGATTTGTTTGGCAATTTCAGAACCCATATTGTTTGTCATTTTCTATATTAAGTTAAAACAACGACAAGCCGAACGATTCAAAAATAATTTTCCTGATGCGTTAAACATCTTGAGTGGAGCAATGTCTGCGGGTCAAAGTATTGTTCATGCGTTTGAATATGTGGGAAATCAACTCGACAATGAAGTTGGGCGCGAGTTTAAACTCATGGCAGAGCGTTTGCTTATTGGCGAAGATCCAGATGATGTACTAGAACGAAGCAGCAACAATTTTCCTTATCTCGAGTACTTTTTCTTTGCATCAACTATCCGGATCAACCTAAACCGTGGTGGTCAACTGAAAGATGTGATTAACCGGATAAACCGCTTAATGTTCGACTCAAGAGCCATTGATAAGAAAAAAAATGCACTAACATCTGAAGCACGTGCATCAGCCAAAATCATTGCATGTTTACCAATTATTTTCCTTTTGATTTTGAAGTTTACTAGCCCCGAAAATTATAATTTCGTCATGTTTGAAGAAGGGGGCAGACCGATTTTCTATTATGTATTGGTCAGTGAGTTTATCGGCTTCGCCTGCATCTGGTTCATCTTAAAGGGAGTGGACTGATGGCGTTAAATTCCGTTTTAGTCTGGGGAGCTGTTTTCCTTGTTTCGTTAGGGCTGGCCATCTTATTTATGCTGCTTTGGGATAATACTAAAGCTGATATTGCCACCAGAAAAATTATCGGTTCTACACGAGAAGAAAGCCAACGAACAAAGTTATTAGATGCGATTGCCAGCCGGGTGAGTTTTAACAAAGAAGAAACGAAGCAAAAATTTATTACAGCTGGAATCTATAGTGACTTTTTAGTAGACACCTACTATTTGTTCAAAATCATACCCTTTACGCTCTGTCTATTGGTGATTGGCTATAAGTATTTAGACAACGAACTTAACCTCTTTATGGCTCTGATATATTTACTTGTTGCAGTTATTACATTTGTCATCGTGCCGGATGCGTATATTTCAAACCGAGGGAAATCTAATATCAAGCACATCAGCTCTAGGTTACCGTTTTTGCTCGATTTAATGAATGTTTGTGTTCATACCGGTATGACAATTGAATCCAGTTTGGATTATCTATCAAAAGAGCTGATTACTGTTGATAAGCATTTAGCTTATGTCGTACGTGTTACTGTCGAACGTTCAAAGTTAGTTGGTATTGAGAAGGCATTAGAAGAATTTTACGACCTTGTTCCAACAACTGAATCAAAGAGTTTTGTGATGACGTTAGTTCAAAGCCTGCAATTTGGTTCATCTATCGGACCTGTACTCGCGACTTTGGCAAGTGATATTCGTGAAATTAACATGATGGATCTAGAAGAAAAAATAGGAAAAATGGGTGCAAAAATGTCCATTCCACTTATCGCTTTCATCATGGTTCCTATAGTCGTTTTGATTGTCGCGCCCGGCATAATGAGGATGTTGATGTGATGAAGAAGTTCTTAGGCGTACTGCTCTGTGTTGGATTGTTTTCTGGCTGTACGAGCGTTAATCCTGAATTAGATACAAAAGAAAAGCTATTGCTTGGTTCTAGTGATAAACAAAAGCTAGTTGAGTTCTATAAGTCAAACCTGCAGAACAACCCAGATTACCGTGTCAAACTGGTTAACTTATATCTGGATATGAATGATGTTAAGTCTGCTGAGTTATACAAAAATACATACAGCGACAATGAACTTGACGAACCTGAATATATTTTGACCATCGCGCGACTCAATTATCAAAAAAAGCGATTTGATGTAGCAAAACAAGAACTTGAAAAATACCTCGATGAAGGTGGGGAGGAATATGAATACGCCTTGCTTACAGGGAAAATCTTAGCGCGGCAAAAGCATTTTGACGAGGCAATCAAGCAGTTTGAGGAAAGCCGTAAACTTGGTGCCTCAGATAGGGAGGCGCGCAACAATATTTCCGTTGTGAAGATGATGCAATTCGATTATGTAGGGGCTACTGACATTTTGTATGACCTTTATCTAGGCGACCCAAACGATAGAAAGGTTAGTTCTAACTTAGTTGTCGCTTCAGTTAACGCTGGGAGACCGGATATTGCCTTGGAAATACTGAAACATAATAACAGTGACGAACAAGCGCGAAAGCAGCTCAACTCTTTGATGAAGTCGGTAAAAAAGAACGAGGGAAGGGAGCAAACAATGAGGCTAGCGAGTACAGAAAAGGCATCACCGCAAACCCTAAATAACCATTCCAAAAATAAAAAAGAGTATGCATCGCCGAAGGACAATGTACTAACCAAGCGTAATACTCTCCAGTTAAGTAGCCACACTCTAGATGGCTCTGTACTTGATCCGAGAAATCTGAAGCCGAACACGCCTTCTACGTATCGTATCCAAGTACTTGCAACGTATTCGGTCATCCCTTCCGACTACCTAAATTACTTAAAGTCGAATTTCGGACCGGTTTATTCCTATACCCACGGGCTCTGGAAGCGCTATTGCATTGGTAACTTTACGGACCTTGATCAAGCAAAGTCATTTTTAGATAGCTTGGACATTAAGGGCGCCTTCATAGTCGACTACACCAAGAAAAGGTACGTAAGACTATGAAGAGAAGACAAAAGGGGTCATTAACCGTTGAAGCAGCAATGGGAATCCCAATATTTCTTGCGGTCGTATTTGCTTGGGTTGAAATTTGTATCATGACATTTTCAATGAGTATGACGGATCATGCATTAACAACTGCAGTTATGCGTGTAAAAAAAGCAGGAGATTCAAGTGGTCACAATACCGTCGATTATGACAAAAGGATTCAAGACGAGCTTGAAAAAGCCGGCGGCTCACTTTGGACAAATGTAGTTCAAGAAGGGAGTGTTGATATCAAAGTCGACTATTTCCCTAACTATGACAGTTTATTTAAATGCAATGACAATTATCAGAATGCGGAAGAATGTCCAGACCGTGAAGAACAACCAGAAAATATGGCCATCGCTGTCTATGGTTTGGAATACACCTATGACCCAATCGTTTCTATTTGGTTTCCTGAAATGCGGATTCGCCGCGAAGTCATAACCATCCAAGAATACGAGCGTTGCTCATTCAAAGTTGGGCAGGGGGCTGGCTGTGCATAAACAAAATGGTTCATTTACCGTTGAATTAGCAATGGTTTTGGTGTTCGCTTCCGGTATTTTCCTTGTAGTAGTGAATCATATGCTGGCTATAAATAAAAAGGGCCAATTGGATCGTGCAACCTATTCATTGACTACAATCCTTTCTGAACGAAAACAGTTATTCAGCGATAGTTTGGACGTATGTTCTGGGAATTGCAGTAAAACAAAAAATATCACTTTTTCAATCGCATCTTCATCGTTAAAACGAATGATCCCGAATTTTGACAAAACTAAATTGGGAATGCGAATTGATGAAATAAGTCTCGAAGAACACAATCTACCTGATGGAGGGACGGTATACACTCGTCACCATAAAAAGTTGGAGAAAGGGAATGTTATTGGGTGCAATTTCCCAGATATGGAAAAGATGACAAAAGCAAAGGCCATCGAGCTGTTGCCAGTGACGTCACGTAATCGACGGTTGCCGATGTATCAAGTGTCACTGTGTTATGAGATTCCATTCAATCTTCTAGGTATTACTAGTGGAGAGGTGAATCAAATAATCAGTACCTCATATTCGTTTGCGAGGATTTAACGTGAAATCAATTAAAAAAAATCGCGGCGTTGCGGGTATTCTCTTTGTTGGTCTATTGCCCGTCATGGTATTTATAATGGCGTTCTCCATGCAAATGTCACAACAAATGATGGCCCACGCGAGGATTCTTGAAGCTGCTGAAGTCGCCAGTTTAGCACTGATTGCGAGCCCAAAAAAAGACGATGATGATAATGCTGAATATGCTAGAAAGCTCGTTGATCGATATGTCGTAGATAATATCGAAGATATCGAGGTCAACGTCGTCAATCGCAAATGTGAATATAAAAATGGTTGTGTTCAAAAAAGCGGTGAACTTGCCCCGTTTACCGATTTCATTGTGAGCGCTACATCAAAACACCAGTCTTGGATTTCCTATGAAGACATTGACTTAAAACCTGAATTTCAAGTGAAGGGGCAATCAACCACAAGGAAGTACTTGCCACAACCTGTCGATGTTTACTTTATTGGTGATTTTAGTGGTTCGATGAATGACCCATGGAGAGATGGCAAATCAAAATTAGAAGTCGTTAAAGACACAATTGTGCGTGTAATTGACGATCTGAAAGAATTTAAAACTGAAGATAAAAGCCGAGTAGCGTTACTTGGATATAGTTACTATCACTTAAAGCAAACGAACGAAGTTGTCCTTGTCGATAAATATGGTTTGAAACATAGTTGGCCTATGAGAATTGCTTATAACTATCGTCGAAATACCGCAAGATTAACGGTCCAAAATATGTTTACTCCGCCAAGAGTATACCAAAGAACGGAAAGCCCAACGAATTCAATGGGGTATAACGCACTAAAGGAATTAATTGATAAAAATGACGAGTTCTTCAAAAAATATCCGTTTTACGATATTCCTTTAACTGAAGATTATGCTGATTTCAAAGAAAAACTCCTCGATTCTAAGCTAAAAGCAAATTGGGGAACACGTTCTTGGAATGGCATTATCGCAGCCGCTCAAGAAGCTAACAAAGCTAAGGACTTAAACCCAGAGCAAGTATTTATTGTCCTCTCAGACGGAAAAGATTCTGGTGGTGGCGGGTACCTTCAGTCCCTTGTTGATGCAGGGTTATGTACTAAATTACGTTCCAAGATCAGTTCGAAGAAAAATCGATATCAGAGTGATTCATCCACCCCAGATGACAATGAAAAAACCAAAGTTACCATGGGCGTTATTGGGATTAACTATCAAGTATCTGCAAGTGATGGTTTCGGTGACTGCTTCGGTAGAGAGAATATCTACCACGCGAAAGATGGTGACGATGTTTACAAATTCATTCTGAACTTAATTAATGAAGAAACAGGAAGACTTAAGGATTAACATGAAGTACCCAGTCATTATTACCGCTTTACTCATATCTCCACTGGGTTATGCCAACTGCCTTGGTGGGGTCAATGAATATGTTACATCGAAGCAGTTGGTCTCTTCCCATAAAGTGACAACGCAAGTCTCTGGTAAATTAGTACAACTTGAGTCGACCAACCCAAACACGCAATTGAACTTAAATAGCGAAAAGATAAAAACAACACCATCAGACGAGGCATGTTTTTATGATCAAAAGACTAAATCTCTTGTCTTAAACTACGCGCACGACAAATATCAATTAACAACAACGCACAAAGAGGTATTGGCTCAGTATTTACCATTGGTTCATGATAAGTCACAAATATTTATTGAAGGGCATGCTGATAGTACAGGTACCAAACAATACAATAAAGGACTATCGGCACGCAGAGCCAAAGAAGTTGCCAACTACTTAAAACATAACTTGAAACAGGGTAATCGAATCGTAGAAAAAGCATTTGGCGAAAGCGCGCCAATATGCCAAGTAGAACAAAATCTAGCAACTGGTTGTAATCGTCGTGTCGTATTAACCGTCAAGCAGTAACATTTACCATTGAATAGATTTCAACGTACATTAAAAAGCCAGTGATTGTCACTGGCTTCTGTTTATTCGACAGGAAGATCCAATCTCTGTCCCCATTCAGTCCATGAACCATCATATATCGACAATTGTTCATAACCGCATAACTTTGCTGCTAAAAGGACGATACAAGCGGTCACACCAGAGCCACAGCTAAAAATATACTGCGTTTTGTCTTGTTTAAGCTTAGCTTTAATTATTGGTTCAAGTGCTTGGACTGTTTTTAACTTATGCCCGTTCATTAATTCAGCAAAAGGCTGACACACTGAACGAGGAATATGCCCACTACGTATTCCTTCACGAGGTTCTGGTACTTCAGCATCGAAACGAGCTTGAGAACGCGCATCAACCGTTTGAATATCCGGTCTATCAATAGCCTTTAGAACGGTAGCGGCATCAACAAAATAATCTGGAGATAACACTCCAGAAAAATCACCATCGGATTCAACACTTCGATAACATCGAGTCGTTTCGTAACCATGAGCTTTCCACTCAGTCAGCCCACCATCTAGCACATAAACATATTCGTGCCCCATAGCCTTGAGCATCCACCATGCTCGTGGGGAAGCAAATGTCCCACTGTTGTCATAAACAACAAGAATTGAATCGTTATTGATGCCTTTATCTTGCATTAACTGATTAAAGCGAGCTTCGCTCGGCATCATGTGGGGAAGGGAGGTGGATGGTTCGCAAAACTCTTTGTCATAATCAAAGCGAATTGAGTTAGGGATGAGGTTTTCAGTATCCTTCTCGTTCTCAGAAGGGATCTTGAAATCAATACTACAATCAAGGGGAATAACTCGCTCCTCTCCCAGTCGGTTAAAAAGCCACTCAGCCGTTACTAGTATCATCATGATCACCTCAAAACTTTTCTTATATTGCTATTTAAACATAGTTGTAGCGACGAAATGTGAGTTTTAAGTTTATTCTGGATTGCAATGAAGAACTTTGTAGACCTCATCTCCAAAAGATGTGGTTTCTTTTTGTATGCGAACATTAGAGCCCACGGGGCAATACAAGCTTGCCACAACGTGAATTAATAGCGGCTCATTAGTTTGCGTTATTATATTTAAGTATCGCCTTTGACCATCTAAAGATTGAGTGAGCGTATTAGCCGTTACCTTTGCGGAAAATTCATGTACATTTTTTTGCTGCAAGCTAAAGCTCAGTATCATTAAAACGATTACTGCTGCTATTAGCATGGCCAGATATACCTTAGGACTATTCATATCGTCTCTAAATAATAGATACACTGACCTTACTATAGCGAGTCAGGTAGAAAAACAAGTTCAATAAATCCAAGAACTTTGATTTCCGTTTAAGGTTTTTTGTAACGGGGAACTACCGTCATAAAACCAAACTTCTGCTAACAAACTAGCCTGAGATTCTTTGATACAGAAATCCAGCTTGGCGACTCCATTGTTCAATGAACCAGCGGTTAGCTTTGAATTATAGACTGGGGTATAGCTACCATCTGCGTTCTGTTCAAATTGCCCATAGATGGAAACATAAGCTCTGTTAGTTGAATAACTGCTGATATCGATGTTGAAAACATGCCCCTCAACTGGGTTGTAGTCAAAATTCTCCGGCACAACTAATTCATTCATATAGCGTAGTGGCATAACGTCAGTTATCGGCGGCTGAGTCGATGTTTCGGGAGCCGTGACGGTTGAATTACTTGTATCATTGGTGTCAGCAGTGCTCCTTGTGTCATCACCGCCGCCGCCACAACCCAATATGAATAAGATAAGAGTGATTATTGGACATGCATATTTCATCATTTATTCTCCCTCTTGGTAAATGCGGCTAGTGACTGCATTTTGTAGTAAGTACCAATTCTGTTTTTGCTGACCACCAGATTCTGCGTAAGCCGCAAAGTCTGGATAAGCATTTACTAAATCAACCTTTTCTAGCGGCCATTTCCATTCGTCAGTAACCATGAGCGCAAATGGTAAATTAGTATTGGTTTTGAAGTATCGACCAGTAACGGAATTGCTTGAGTCTTCCCCTAAACCTAATAAATTATCTGAATCGAATTTTTCAGTCGGTGCGTGGTCGGCTAAATGGACTTCCCATGAACGACCCGGCTGAAAAGGAAGCCCTTCACCGTGATAATACCCGGGAGTGGCAAAAATAAATGGGTCATAAGGCATTGCCATTAACTCAGACGTATCGGCACCATCTTTTAACGTAATATTTATCGTAAAAGAAAAGTTTAACGACTCATGACAGTTCGATAAGGTGCGGAAGTATTCACAGCTGACGCTCACATAGTCAGACAACTTATTTGAAATGATAAATATGGCTTCAGAAGAGTCGGCTTCAAGTCCAGAATGCGCTAATTGCACGCCATTATGCAGCTGACGCGTCAATGCTTCGTCGATATCAGCACGAGCCAGCCCAGCAAGACGAACAGCAAATCCATTGTGAAAACCTGCACCGTAAGCAGCAAGGTAACCTTCGATTTTTGATTGAGTCACTGTACCATCAGTTAATGTTTCAGTTACACGGTAACGAATAACGACATCATTCATATCGTAATCGACAGTAAATGGCCAGTTATCTTCAAAAGCGACCGTCGCATATTCAGATGCGCTTGGGTAATAGCGAATGGCAACACCATCGACGGATATTAAAATTTGGTGATCTTCCACTTCGCCAGACTGCGCACCACCGAAATAATCCAATCCGGTCTGTTGACTAAAGCGAAAGCGTGTCCACGTTTCTCCCATGACTGCACTATTTGGGACTGGGTAAAACAGAGTATTGCTACCTGCAGTTAGCGAAACATCACTAAATACTTTTTCTCCTGCATCGTCAAAGTCACCATCTTGGTTCCAGTCAAACCATGCAGAGAGATAGCCAGTCGTGGATGCTTGAACAACAACAATTGCATCCGTTCCTGCCTCAATTGCGGTAACAAATCCGACACCATCTTCATCTGCATATCCGGCTTTATTATCATTAAGCGGTGCAAGTAATCCATCTTGCTCGCCATCCGGCGAAACGTTTCCAAGCCAGGTGATTCCATCAATAGCATGACGAGGACCATTTGAAGCTAGAAGTGTCACGTAAGAGTCGGGTGCGTCACCAAAATCAATGGTCGAATCTTCGTCAATCACGGGCGCATTCGCACAGCGCGCGCCATCATTCTGGTTAGAGCTTGGACCATCGGCAAATTTAACTGCTGTTACAATGCCATTATCAATATTGTCTTGGCTGGACAGGTCAATACGATAGATGTTCCCATCTGAATTGCGTGATATGTAGTAATAGCCATTAACGTCAAAGTAACCAGCACCAAATGTTCCGGTAACACCCACATTTCCGATGTATATTTCACCACCCACATCTGTATCGAAGCGGTATAAATTCCCCGTCGAATTATCGACACCATAAAGGTTGCCATCTCCGGGGTGGAAGGCAAAATCAGTAAGAGAAACCGTTGCAATCGAGCTAATCTTTATAACCTCAAGCACCGCATTTGGATCGCTATCCAGTGGACTCAAATCAACTTTGAAAATTCCTTTTCCTTTACGATAAAGGTAGAAAACATGCTCATAAACGTCACCGACGAAAAATGTATGGTCAGTGGGTAAACCCGATGTATTTAAAATTTGTGCTTGGAAGTCTTTTCCTAATCTAACGAGACGTTTATTCGACGTATCGTATCCATATATATAACGGTCTTGAAAGTCGAAACCAACCGCATTGATATTAGCATTAATGCCCGTATCACTTTCCAGTAGTGATGTTTGTCCTGTAACGAGGTTGACACCGTAAACCTGAACGGGATTTGCTTGAAATAAATACGCTTTACTTGGACAAATATCGAATGGAGTCGCTATGGCGAGCGCAGAATAGAATATAGAGAAAACAAGAATCAGTAATTTTGGCATTGTCAGTCTCCTTCCAAATGACGTTGGAAGATACTAAACAAGTAACATGCCAAGCTATAAGATACTGATATATATAAACTTAATCTAATTGCGAAATAAAGAATGGGCGCATTCTCACTTTGACAACGATAATGAGAGAGTAAATTTGGCAAAACGATAAAAACATTTTGCCAAATTGAGAATCATGAGCAGACAGGGCAAGCGGGGATTTTCATCAAGTTCATTTCGCGCCATGACATGGTCATCGCGTCAAGCATAAGGATCTTACCTTGCATTGGCGTTCCGTAGCTCGCTAATACTTTAATTGTTTCCATCGCTTGGACCGCACCGACAATACCAACGACAGGGGCCATCACGCCAGCCTCCACACACGATAGTACGTTACTGCCAAACAGCGAGCTTAAACACTGGTAACAAGGTTCATCTTTGTCTTGATACATAAACACACTCACTTGACCTTCCATACGAATTGCTGCGCCTGAAACAAGTGGTGTTTTGGTTTGGTAGCATAGCTTGTTAAGTTGATTACGTGTATCAACGTTATCTGAAGCATCCAGAACTAAGTCATGTTGTTCAATAAGTTGAATCAGATCTTCATCAGTTAAGCGCTTATCAACCGTTTCTACGGTGATGTGCGGATTAAGTTCTCTCAACGTCTGTGCGGCTGAATCCACCTTTTTAACACCAATATCGCAATCGTGGTGAAGTACTTGCCGTTGTAAGTTAGACAACTCGACCACATCATCATCAATCAACGTAAGCTTACCAACGCCTGCAGTAGCCAAATATTGACTAGAAGCACAACCAAGCCCGCCAGCCCCAAGGATTAACACCGAAGCTTGTTTCAACGCTTCTTGGCCTTCGAAATCGAATTGCTTAAGAATGATCTGCCGGTTATACCGGAGCATTTCACTGTCTGACAGAATATCCAAAAGAACTCCTAATATAACGTATCGTTAAACAGTTGAATTTGGACAGTTTCGCCGACGTCAACCCGGCCGCGCTCGCGCTCGAGTACAACAAAGCAGTTAGCCAGGCTCATCGAACGAAATGCGCCAGAGCTTTGATTACCGGTTGTCTCTACCACAAACTGACCATTTTTTAATGTATAAATACCACGTTGATAGTCTGTACGCCCCGGTGCTTTTTTAAATGCGGTTTTGGTAACAGCAGGGATAGATAAAGGTGCTTTCCATTCCGTGTGACCAGCTAATTTTGCTAGCATAGGTTGGACCAAGACATACATTGTTAACACTGCCGAGACAGGGTTACCCGGAAGGCCGCAAAATAGGGCGGTATTAAGCTTGCCAAAAGCAAAAGGTTTGCCCGGTTTAATCGCTAATTTCCAAAAGCCGATCTCACCAAGTTCCTCCAAAATGTCTTTCGTGTAATCCGCTTCACCAACGCTCACACCACCAGATGTGACGACCACATCTGCAAGGGATTGCGCTTTTTCGAAGGTTGCTTTCAATGTTGCTGGACAATCAGGAATAATGCCAAGGTCAATGGCTTCACAGCCAAAGTTTTCGATCAACGGTTTAATGCCATAACGGTTGCTGTCGTAAATCTGGCCATCTTCAAGAGATTCACCAAGTGAGCGCAGTTCATCACCGGTTGAGAAGAACGCGACTTTGGGTTTGCGTACAACCGTCACATGGCTAATACCGAGTGACGCGATCATCGGGATATCACGTGGTGTTAGTTTCGCCCCTTTAGGCAGAACCATATCGCCTTGCTTGATGTCGTCACCCGTTGGTCGGATATTGTTCTGTGGTTTAATGTTCGTTTGCTTAAATAAAACGCCTTGCTCAGTCACTTCTGTTTCTTCTTGCATGATGACGGCATCACAGCCATTCGGGATTTTTGCGCCAGTCATAATGCGAATACAGGTGCCTTCCGGCCAGTCGCCTTCAAACGGCTGACCAGCAAATGACTTGCCTGCCATTGGTAGGGTACTGTTTTTGCTTAAGTCGGCAATTCGAACCGCATAACCATCCATCGCCGAGTTGTCAAAAGGCGGTACGAAAATTGGCGAAAGTACGTCTTCCGCTAATACATAACCTAACGCATCTGCAAGGGGGAGTTTCAAGGTGGTTTGAATTGGTTTGATTTGCGACAGCATTTTATCCATCGCTTCTTCAATCGGCATTAAGCCCGGAGCATCACAGCAACCCATGGAGATATCCTGTTGTATTGTAATTTGTGGCCAACTCTACCATAGAAAGGGGTTTAGAAAGAATGACCACCAATAAAATATGGTCGTAATTATTCAAAAATCCGAGTATCCTTGTCAGCCATCCGAAAGGGGTATTTAAGAGGAAGTGCGATGTCAGGTCTTAGCGAATCAGCCAAGTTAGTAAAAGATGCGCTAGAAAGCCGAGGTTTAGAGACACCAATGTCTCCAAATCAGTTTAACCGTGAAGAGAAAAAGGAAAAGATCGAGCACCACATGCGTGAGATCCTTTCTCTACTGGAATTAGACCTGTCTGACGACAGTCTGGAAGAAACCCCTCAGCGTATTGCTAAGATGTACGTTGACGAGATTTTCTCTGGTCTGGACTATCATAACTTCCCCAAAATTACGGTTATCGAAAACAAGATGAATGTCAGCGAGATGGTTCGTGTGAAAGACATTACCGTAACCAGTACTTGCGAACACCACCTTGTTACCATCGATGGAAAAGCCGCAGTGGCTTACATTCCACGTGGAAAAATCATTGGTCTTTCGAAGATTAATCGCATTGTTCGTTTCTTTGCTCAGCGCCCACAAGTGCAAGAGCGTATGACGCAGCAAATTTTGGTTGCGCTGCAAACCTTGCTGGAATCAGATGATGTAGCGGTTACCATTGATGCCACTCACTACTGCGTGAAATCTCGTGGTGTGATGGACGCAACAAGTGAAACTACAACTACTGCGCTGGGGGGAATATTTAAATCCAACTCAGCCACTCGCCATGAATTTTTACATGGCTTACGTTAATTAGAACGACGTATTGAGATTGATAAAAACCGCTTCCATTCGAAGCGGTTTTTAATTTAGTTGCATTAGCAACCCACAAAATTAAAGACATTAGGAAAAAATTGTGACTGTTCCTTTTAATACACTGCCACTAAAACCTGAGCTATTAGACACCCTGAAGTCATTGGGCTATAGCGAAATGACGCCTATTCAACAACAAAGCCTACCAGTGATTTTACAAGGTAAGGATGTTATTGGTCAGGGGAAAACGGGTTCGGGTAAAACTGCAGCGTTTTCATTGGGGTTATTATCAAACCTTAATGTAAAACGATTCCGAGTACAGTCTCTTGTTTTATGTCCGACACGTGAGCTCGCAGATCAAGTTGCGAAAGAAGTTCGTACACTTGCACGCGGTATTCACAATATTAAAGTGCTGACTTTGTGTGGCGGTATGCCGATGGGACCACAAATTGGTTCACTTGAGCATGGCGCACATATTCTCGTTGGAACGCCTGGTCGCATCCTCGATCACTTATCCAAAGGTCGTATTCAGCTTAATGAGCTCAACACACTAGTGTTGGACGAAGCCGATCGCATGTTAGAAATGGGTTTTGAGGAAGCAATTGACGCGATTTTGGCTCAAGCACCAGCCAATCGCCAAACACTTTTGTTTAGTGCAACTTTTCCAAAAAATATCGAGTCGCTTGCAACGAAGGTAATGCAAAACCCTGAGATGATTCAAGTTGAGTCAACTCATCAACACACCACCATTACTCAGAATATTTATCAACTAGATACAACTGAACAACGTGATGATGCATTAGAAGCTTTATTGCTGACTCATAAGCCTGAATCTTCCGTCGTATTTTGCAACACCAAAAAAGAAGTAATGAATGTGACCGATGAATTATCACATCGCGGATTCTCAGTGGTCGAGCTGCATGGTGACATGGAACAGCGCGAGCGCGAACAAGCATTGACCATGTTTGCAAATAAAAGCATTTCAATTCTGGTCGCAACTGATGTCGCAGCGCGTGGCTTAGATGTTGATAACCTAGATGCAGTATTTAACTTTGAGTTATCGCGTGATCCAGAAGTTCATGTCCATCGCATAGGTCGAACAGGCCGTGCGGGGTCAAAAGGTGCAGCATTCAGTTTCTTTGGTGAGAAAGAAGCTTATCGTGTTGCACGCATCGAAGAGTATATGGATGTCGTATTAGAACCTTCGAAACTTCCTGAAAAACCGATCGAAAGACCTTTCTACCCGAAAATGCAAACTATCCAAATTTTAGGTGGGAAGAAGCAAAAAGTGAGAGCAGGGGATATTTTAGGTGCACTCACAAAACAAGCGGGCATCGATGGCAAGCGCATCGGTAAAATCAGCATACTACCGATGGTTTCGTATGTTGCCGTTGAGCACGAAGTTGTTAAACCTGCATTGAAACAGCTTCAGACAGGGAAAATGAAAGGGCGTAGCTTCAAAGCGCGAGTAATGAAATAACTCAACACAATAAAAACAGCCAGTGTATTCCACTGGCTGTTTTATTTCGACATTTGGATGGATTAGCTGTCGAATAAGTAAAGGTAGTCTTCATAACCTTCTTTTGCCATGTCTTCTTTGGCGATAAATCTCATTGCCGCTGAATTCATGCAGTAGCGCAAACCCGTTGGTGCTGGCCCATCTTTGAATACATGCCCAAGGTGTGAGTCGCCAAAACGACTTCTGACTTCGGTTCTTGGATACACCAATTTGTAATCAGTATCAGTGACAATGTAACCTTCATTAATTGGCTTAGTAAAACTTGGCCATCCCGTCCCTGATTTGTACTTATCAGTCGAAGAGAATAGCGGTTCACCCGTTACGATATCAACGTAAATGCCCTCAGCTTTGTTATCCCAATATTCGTTTTGGAACGCACGCTCGGTGCCATCTTTTTGAGTCACGTAATATTGCGTATCACTAAGCATCTCACGAATTTTGCGATCAGACGGCTTACTGTACGCTTTAACCTTTGGCAGATGTTTGTTTTCATCGATTAACATACGCAATGTCTTTGGATTCTCTTCTCTATTTTCACCGAAAATTTCATCTAGGTATTGATCGCGTCCTGAGCCATAACGGTAATAGTTATAGCGGACCTTATTTCGCTTATAGTAATCTTGGTGATACGCTTCAGCAGGCCAAAATGAGCTGTATTTGATGAGCTCCGTTTTTAACGGTTTACCAAAGATACCGAGCTGTTCAATTTCTGCCATAAAGTCGGTAGCGATCTGTTTCTGTTGTTCATTGTGGTAAAAAATGGCAGGACGATATTGAGGGCCACGATCTACAAATGAACCTTTATCGTCGGTCGGGTCAATATGCCTAAACAATTGGTCTAAAACTTGCTCATAGGTAACAACATTTGGGTCATAAGTCACTTGTATGACTTCAATATGTCCGCTTTTACCCGATGAGACTT
Organism: Vibrio sp. TRT 17S01; assembly: GCF_050113695.1. NCBI lineage: Bacteria > Pseudomonadati > Pseudomonadota > Gammaproteobacteria > Vibrionales > Vibrionaceae > Vibrio > Vibrio sp. TRT 17S01. The sequence goes on from NZ_JBNJOG010000003.1 coordinate 326,732, forward strand.
GTTTATAGGTTGGATTATCTAACGTCCCTCCGGCATAACCAGAGACAACATCGACCACACCGTCAAGCTTTTCCAAGTCAGATTCTGTACACCAAAAACAACCACCAGCTAATGTGGCAGTTTCCAATGCACTTGCGCTGGCCAACTTTGGCTGATTTTCGCTGCCAGCTTGGGAGAGGAAAGAGACGGCGACTACAAGCGTCGTAAAAATCGCAAGTAGAAAACGAGACTTCACTTTCATTGTTACCTCACTAATGAACGTTTATCTCTTTAATAGAACGTGGTTGAGGCAAAAAACTTGCACAGAGATCCATTTAATTTGTTCACCAAACAACGAAGCAAAAAAAAGCGGGGAAAATTCCCCGCTTATTTACTAACTTAATCCCACGATATTACCATCATCATCGAGGTCTAAATTCATAAATGCTGGTTTATCAGGCAGCCCCGGCATGGTCATCACATTGCCACACAGTGCGTAGATAAACCCTGCGCCAGCGCAGAGCTTAAGCTCCCTAACTGGAACATCAAAATGCTCAGGGGCACCTTTTATTGAGCCATCTGTGGTAATGGATAATGGTGTTTTTGCCATACATACAGCCAAGTCGTCAAAACCTTGGGCTTTCAACTGAGCAAGTTGCTGTTTCGCGGTTTCACTCAATACGATGCCTGACGCACCGTAACCACATTCAGCAACGGCCATGAGTTTTTCTTCTGTGGATTGAGAAAGGGCATAAAGCGGCTTAAATTGGGTCGTTTTATCACATTGACGCACCACTTTACGTGCAAGTTCTTGTGTGCCTTTACCGCCAGAAGAAAATCCTTCGCTGATCTCCACTTCAACATCGTTTGGAAGACCTTCAACCATTTGCTTTAATGCTTGTAATTCTTCTTCGCTGTCTTGTGGGAAACGGTTAATTGCAACCACAGCCGGGATTCCGTACTTATTAACATTATTAATGTGCCATTTGAGGTTATCAAAGCCAGCTTTTAATGCTTTATCATCTTTTTCGAATAAGCTTGATGGGATAGGTTGACCCGGTTTTAAATCATACAAACCAGAGTTGGCTTTTAATCCACGTAGTGTTGCAACGATAACAGCACAATCCGGCGCTTGCCCAGAAGCCTGAGCCTTGATGTTACACGCTTTTTCAAAACCCATATCGGAACCAAATCCACCTTCAGTCACCGTGTATTCAGACAGTTTTGTCGCGATCTTGTCAGCAATGATAGAAGAGTTTCCGTGCGCGATATTTGCGAATGGACCGGCATGAATCAGTGTTGGTACACCTTCAAGTGTTTGCATCAATGTAGGTTGAATGGCCTCTTTCATGCTCACAGCCATAGCACCTGCAACTTGAAGATCTTCAGTTGTAATAGGGGTGTTGTTTTCAGAATAAGCCACAACAATACGACCAATGCGGGCTCGTAAGTCTTTCAAATCCGAAGCAAGAGCCAATATTGCCATCAGCTCGGAAGCGGCTGAGATATCAAAACCATCTTGCCGCTCGTAACCATTAATGGTTTTACCTGCTTCATTTTGACCAACAGTGACCATTCTTAAAGCGCGATCGTTATGGTCCACAACGCGCTTCCATGTCACGCGTGTTGGGTCGATTCGTAAAGCTGGCAACCCTGTACGGCATTCAAAATCTTCATAGCCATTGCGCTGCTCGTGATAGATACGGGCATCAATCGCCGCAGAAGCTAAATTATGTGCTGCGGTGACGGCATGGATATCACCGGTAAGATGAAGATTAAGCTCTTCCATTGGTGCAACTTGAGAATAGCCACCGCCTGCTGCGCCGCCTTTTACGCCAAACACAGGTCCCATTGAAGGCTGGCGAATACACGCTATGACTGAATGACCAAGTTGTTGTATGCCTTGTGACAAGCCAATTGTCGTAACGGTTTTTCCTTCTCCCAGAGGTGTAGGAGTGATTGCAGTAACCAAGACTAACTTACCCGAAGGATGGTCACTGACACGCTTCAATACATCCAGCGACACTTTCGCCTTGTATTTACCTTGACTATAAAACTCTTTCTTTCGGAGCCCACAATCCGTTGCGATCTGTTGAATTGGCAGCAAATTAGCAGCGCGGCAAATTTCGATGTCTGACAGCATAAAAACCTCGAACTATATCTAAAACTGGTGAGGAAAACGTTTGCGTGTGCATAATATCGACAAAATATTCTTTGTAAAGTGTTATCGATAGCAAGGGCTAAATTCTAACCCAAATTTTATGTGTCAGAAACAATGCGAGTCACATCAATAAAAAAAGACCTGTCTTACGACAGGCCAAAATCCCTACGGGGGTCCTTGTGGAGCAAGGGTATGGGGTGATTAATGGATAGCTAAATGATCTTAGGCGGCAATCGCTTCGAGATTCTTCAAGTGGAGTAGTCGACACACATTGATGTTGCCAACACCTTCAACTGAATCCAGTTGCGTCATCAATATCGAATTGATACGGTGCGTTTTCGCTCGGCTTTCGAGGGATTCAATGATTTGGTTAGGTAGTTGTTCACTGCTGCCTTCAGGCGTGAAATACACAGGCTCGACACCGCGTAAAATGGACAGCTTAGCAAGCAACTGTATGTCATCACTCAACGCCCATATCGCGGCTTTGCTTTGACAGCGTGACATGAGCAGTGGCGTTTCTCCATGCTTGGTTAAAATAGCCACACCAAGATCATTGTGTACTTTCGAAGCAGAGATCATCGATGACAAGGCAAAACTCTTACCAGCATCATTACAAAGGTGTTGTAAGTGTTCCCAGCAATTGTGTGAGCATTCAATTTCTTGCTCCGCACCTTTGGCGATGCGTACCATCGCTTCGACTGCTTGAACAGGGTACTGACCCGCTGCGGATTCAGCAGATAACATGATCGCATCGGTACCATCGATAATTGCATTCGCAACATCCAGCACTTCAGCGCGGGTCGGTAATGGGTTTTCAATCATCGATTCCATCATTTGGGTGGCGGTAATAACAGGCTTTCCTAGAAACTTTGAGCGTGCGATCAGCGTCTTTTGTACAGAGGGAAGACGAGCGTCACCGATCTCCACCCCCAAATCACCACGTGCAACCATAATGACATCGGATGCATTAATCACATCATCCATCGCTTGCTGGTTAGCCACAACTTCAGCTCGTTCAACTTTAGCGACTATATGCGCATTGCATCCCGCTGCCACTGCAAGCTCTCGGGCATAATCTAAATCTTCTGCGCTACGTGGGAAGGAGACAGCTAGGAAATCGGCTTGCAGCTTGCCTGCAGTGATAATGTCCTGTTTGTCTTTTTCAGTCAGTGCTGGAGCCGAAAGGCCACCACCAAGTAAGTTGATTCCTTTACGGTTTGAAAGCTTGCCGCTATTTAAAACTTCAGTTTTAGCCCACTGTTGATCGGCATTTACTTCTTTGACCAATAACTGGATGCGTCCATCATCGAGCAATAGAGTGTCACCCTGCTTGATGTCTTGCAGTAGCTGCGGATAATCCAAACCTACTCGTTGTTGGTTACCAGATTGCGCATCCAACGTGCCATCGAGAATAAACTCATCACCTCTAGCCAACTGGATTGCACCTTGTTCAAAGCAAGCAATACGAATTTTCGGACCTTGTAAGTCTACTAACACGCCAACATGTTGATTAAGTTCGGAAGCTATTTTTCGTACCTGATGTGCTCTTGCAATATGTTCTTCAGCGGTGCCATGAGAAAAGTTAAGACGAACGACGTTCACACCAGCTTGAATTAATTGACTTAGAATTTCAGGACTTTCACTGGCAGGGCCAAGCGTTGCAACAATTTTAGTTTTACACATAAATTTCTACCTATAACGACACTATATAAAAGGGGAACTAAAAAGTGGAAGCAGGGACCTGAGCCTTAAGTCCCTGCGATAGTGCGTTAGTTAGCAGGTTTTACCTGAGCTTCTGATGCTTCTGGTGCATCAATATCAACAACTTTCTTAGCATTCCATACCGTTAGGGCTAAGAAGAGTGATACCACACCTGCCGCGAGCCAGAAGTACTGTGCTTGGGTAAAGTCATAGTGTTTAACACCATCAACTTCAGTAATCGTAATCAATGATGCAGAGATAACTTCCTGTGCTGATGCCGCGATGTATGAGAACAGACCGATAAACCCTTTTACTGCGCCCACTGCATTTTTTGGCATCAAGTCACAAGCGGTAAGACCAGCAAGGAAGACAACAAGACCACCAATTGCAAAACCAATTAGTCCGAGTGCTACAGCGTCAACAACGCGGTTATCCGGACCAAAGAACATCAGGCACATACCCGCGATGTTTGCGATTCCGTAAAGTAGAGTAGGGATATGACGGTTTGCGTTGAACACTTTGTCAGAAATAATGCCTGATAAAATTGCACCTGCTAGGCCCGCAATTGGATACGTTGACATTGCAAAACCGGCATCAATTAACGAGTAACCTTTGGACTCTTGTAGGTACAACACAGCCCAAGAAGACATCGCGTAACGAGAGACATACATAGCGGCACATGCTGCTGCAATTAGCCATACAGCTGGTTGTTTAAGAATGAAAAGCTGTGCTTTACGAGTTTCTTTTGGATCATTTTTCTTCTTAATTTCCGGCTCTTCGTCAAATGCTGTAGCTGCATCTGGCAAACCGTAGGTTTGTGGACGATCTTTCAGTGCTAGGAACATGCATAACGCAGCAGCAATAGCAGCGATACCTGCACCGATGAAACCTGCACGCCAGCCCAAGTAGCTCACTAGTGTGGCAGTTAGGATCCAAGTGATACCTTCACCAATGTTACGTGAGCCACCCCATACAGAATAACGACTGCCACGTTGTTTTGGAGAGAACCATTGGAACAGTGACACACACGATGGCGCAGAGCCCACAGACTGGAACCAACCATTCAAACCCCAAAGTAGGATAAAGAATAAGCCAGCGGTGTTCATGCCCATCAGGATCGCTGTTATACCCGACAAGACAAGGGAGAACGACATAAAGCGGCCGATATTGGCATAGTCAGAAAGGAAGCCGTTCGAGAACTTACCAATTGCATACGTAAAGAAGAACGCCGAGCCCATGAGACCAAGTTCTTCAATCGTTACAATCCCAGCGTCTAGCATTGGTTTTTTAACAACACCAAGGCTCATTCGCACAACATAAAATACTGCGTATCCAAACACTAACCCAAGAAATACTTGCCATTGGTAGCGTTTAAAACGCGCTTGCATCGCCTCTTTCGAACCGTCCGATAATGGTTGGTCTGGGCGAGTTTTAAAGAAATTAAGCATAGTGCTGCTCTCCATGTTTCTCAAAGTTACAAAACTCAATTTGTTTTGGCGGGAGCATCATGCAACGCACTTATTTTTCTATCAAAAGTACCAATTTGAGGCAGAAATGACTCAAAACGTTTAAGTAGGCGGGTCAGAAATGGGACTTTTTATCGTGGCAAACGAAGGATAGTTGGTAAAATTATCATTATTGAATGTGGCATTGCGTCATCAATGACCCATTTCAGCGCTTTGGTTATTTTGTATGAGAGTGCGATATTTTGAGTGAACGCACATTAAATAAGGTTTTTGTGAAGTGGCGATAAAGTGTTTCAAGCAAAGGATATGGTCATTAGGTTTAATTTTGTGCGGATTAGTTGCGCCTTCAGCCTTTGGCAAAAACAATGAGTTGGTGATTTTGACGACGTTTTCCAGCGAGCCGATAGAAGGATTGATTTCGGAATTTAAAATCAAACATCCTGATACGGAAGTCAAAGTGATTCATCGTCGAACACAGTCTGCTATTCAAATGCTAAACAAGCGTTTTATTCAAGACATCGACATGGTTTTAAGCTCGTCGCCTTTTTTAATGCAACAGTTGGAAAGGCGAGCACAATTAGCACAAACACCTGTCAAAACCATTACACCAGAGTGGCTTTCTGAATTCGTATTACCGCCGAAAGATAAAGTAGTGAGCATTGGTTATTCAGGCGCGGGCGTGATTTGGAATCAGGACTACTTAAAAACCTATCATTTACCTTTACCTAAATCGTTTATCGACTTAACGGCACCGACTTACTTCGGGCATATTACGATGAGTACGCCGAGTCGTTCAGGTACGACACAAATGATGATTGAAAGCATTTTAACCCGATATGGTTGGGAACAAGGTTGGCGCATCGTGCTCAACATAGGTGCGAACTTAGGTACCATCTCTTCGCGTAGCTTTGGTGTGAGTGATTATGTGGCTAAAGGACAATTTGCCATTGGGCCAACCATCGATAGTTACGCGATGATCTTAAGTAGGCGCTTTAACCACCTTGGATTTGCGTACGATAAAGACTTTACATTAATGCCAACTTATGTGGCTCAAATTAGTAAAAACGATAGCGACGAAGCGGTGCGTCAGTTTATTGAGTTCTTAATTTCGGATTCTGTTCAACAAAACCTACAGACGATCAGTTTCTCGAAACACGCGCTCAACAATCCAGAATTGTTCAACCAGAAAATACCAAGCCTTGATTTGGCGATTGTAATGGAAAGGGAAACCTTAGTTAACCAAATCTTCGACAACGCGATTACCCAAAGGCTACCAGGATTACAAGATAGCTGGGCGAGTATCATTAAGCTTCAAAAACAATTCCAAGATTTTCCCAAACAGCAACAACGATTAGAGCAAGTAGCGAAAATACTATTCACGCTCCCTGTCAGCGAGAAAGAGATACAACAATTAAGCCAACAATTGAATGCGCTTGAACAGGACTCCAATCTATTGAGTGGCAAAAAAGAGGCGATGATAGCCGAGTTTAACTATCGACTAAACAGTAAGCTCGACAAGAATCTTGAGCTGGTTCAGCAAGATCTGCGTGCAATTCAACAAGAGTTAATGCCGTGAAGAAATACAATACGATAGGGACCAAGCTTGTTATCGCTTTTGCATGTTCTACGCTGCTTTTAACCGTAGTAAGTATCGTTGCGTGGGGTACATGGAATCGGCTGGATGGGCAGGTGAGTGAATTGCTTGAAACCAGTGTGCCTAAATATAACGCCAGCTATGTATTGGAGAGTAAAAGTAGTGAGATCCGTCACCGGGTGCAATTACTGTCTAAAGTCACTAATAAAGTGGAGCTAGAAAGCCAGATTCAAATTCTCAACGAACAGTTTGCTCTCATTACAACGACGCTCGAACAAGATGTATTGAACCAACAACCCGTGAATAACGAGCTGCATCAACTAAAACAACATTATGTTTTATTGAAATCCTCTTTGGTTACATATGGCGAACTTGTACATGCACGTGTTGACCAAGTCCGGCAAATTCAAATGCTAACGGAGAGATTGGATTGGATCCACCAAGATATCCGCTCTGAACTTAAGCCAATGCAGCAGGAATTTCATTGGCTGATTGAGCGGGACAACAAAACCAATAATGGCTATAGCACATTTGAACAACTGCGTAGTATTCAGCAGATCCTTGATCTTGAGTCTTCCGTTTATGAAATGACTTCAGAGTTAATGAATGCAAATCAGGTTGCGCAAGTTAACAATGCACTGAAAGTCATTCAATATCGTGTTGATGATTTAGCGCAAAGCAGCCAAACCATTCTCAAGTTGCCATCATCCATTGCTTACGAACAGTTGTTGAATGAGTTAACCATCTTACTCGGTCCGGAGGGGCAATTTCACCAACAATTACTGGAACAGGTTTCACTCACCAAGCGGTTACAAGCCATTAGCTTCAGCATTGAAAGACAATTAAAATCGATCCATGACGAGATCGCTGGGTTAGTGGCCAATGCTGATAATGATTTTGTTAAAGTAAAAAGTGACACTGCAACGTTGGTCACATCTGGAAACCAAGTTTTACTCATTTGTTTTGGCTTATCGATTTTAACCAGTCTATTTTTAGCCTTTTACTTTATCAATCGCCGTATTGTTGCCCGTCTTAATGCACTGAGTTCAAGCATTGATGCGATTATAGACAATGACTTGAACCACCCGATTCGAGCCGATGGAAATGATGAAATAGGGCGGCTTAGCCACAAGTTGATCGAGTATGGTGAGAAAGTAAAAGAAATTCAGCGTACCAACGCCATCAGCTTAATTAACAATACCACCGCGAGTCTGCTTACTTGTGATCTTAAAGGGCACATCGAATCCGCCAACCTAAGTGCACGAAAGCTTCTTGGCATTGAAGAATTTATCCAGCAGCAACCTATTTGGCAGTCATTTACCGAAGTTAACCAACGCGCACTGGCGAATGTATTTCAACGCAGTGGAGAATTATTTGAACAAGGGTACGACGAAAGAACATTATCTATCGAGGTCAATGAACATTGTTATCTGCACTTTGATTTTCGTCTGTTCTCTCACGGCCAACTTGAAAAAGTCATCGTCACCATTACTGACGTGACCGAACAGGAAAGTACTAACCGAGAGCTTGAAAAACGAGTTGCAGAAAAAACGCAAGATCTATTGGAAAAGAACTTAAAACTGTCACAAGAAGTGATCGTTCGCGAACGGGCAGAAGAGCACCTTCGAAAAACGCAAGGGGAACTCATCCAAGCAGCCAAAATGGCTGTTGTTGGCCAAACCATGACAAGTTTGGCTCATGAGTTAAATCAACCTTTAAATGCAATGTCGACCTACCTATTTAGTGCGCGCATGTTTAACCAGCAAGGTGAGCCAGAAAAGGTTGAGCATTCGATTAGCCATATCGAAGGTCTGTCCGAGCGAATGGGTAAAATCATCAATAGTCTGAGAAATTTTGCTAAAAAATCCGACCCAGACAAACACACACAGCTTAAAAACCTTCATGAAATCACCGAACATGCCATTACGATCGTAAATACCAAAGCGAAGCGGCAACAGGTAGTTATCCGGAATCAACTTCCTGAAGAGTTTAATGTATGGGCAAATCCTGTCGCGATTGAACAGGTGCTTATAAATTTGTTAGTAAACGGCTGTGAAGCCATTGCTGAGTCGAAAAGTAGCAAAGGATGGATCGACATCGTTCACCTTCATTCAACACCCAAACATCATGTCGTTGCGATTGCAGACTCTGGCGATGGATTTGATGATGGTATTGTGCAGCAACTATTTACCCCATTTACCACCACAAAAGAAGTGGGGCTTGGACTTGGGCTCAACATCTGTAAATCAATCGTAGAAAGATACTCAGGACATATTTATTTAGCCTCAGATATTGACCGTGGGGCATTGGTAATTTTGGAACTACCTTATGAACAGCAATAAATTTTCAGTTTTACTTGTCGACGATGATCAAGATGTGCTCGATTCATACGCGCACCTCATGGATATTTCAGGGATCAATGCAAAAGCAGTCAATGACCCAACAAATGCGTGTGATTATTTAGAGCCGGACTGGCCTGGGGTAGTTTTACTCGATATGTACATGCCCCAAATGCATGGTATGGAGCTATTAGCACATATCAAAGACATTGATGAGCGCATTCCCGTCGTTGTTATCACAGGACATGGCGATATCCCAATGGCGGTGGACGCTGTCAAGAAAGGCGCTTGTGAGTTTTTAGAGAAGCCGATTAATCCGGTCGAACTGTTGACCTTAGTGAAACAACATTTGGAGGTACGAAGGGCTTTTGTCGAGCAGAAACGTTCTGTGGACAAAGCGATCGATAAAGCTCTGATTGGTACCTCAGCTCAAATGAAACAAATACGAGAGCATGTGTCTCAGTATGCGTTGATCGACAATCATATTGTCATTTGGGGCGAGTCGGGCAGTGGACGCCGAAGCATTGCGCACATTATTCATCACATGGTAAACATTAATCACGAGCGCCATATCCAAGAGCTACGCATAACAGAAGCTTTGTCTCGTGACGAGCTGGATCACGCTTTCAAATCCTGTATCGACGGGACTTTAATTCTTGAAAACTTGATAGCAATGAGTGAGCCGCTACAAAGAGACCTGATTCAATTGCTGTTAAACCAAGAACGTTGTGGAACAAACCGTGTTCGAGTTATTACAATCTTCTCAGAAGAACCAGAAAGCCTAATGGCAAGCAATTCACTCTTGCCTGAGCTCTATTATTTACTCAATCAAGGGGCCATTCAGGTCCCTTCATTACGCCAACGGCCTGATGATATCGCATCGATTTTTCACTACTTCCTTAAACAGAGCTGCAACAAGCTGGGGAAACTGTTGCCAGCAGTCGATTCAAATTACTTGGGTTTACTAAGAGCACATGATTGGCCGGGAAACGTCCGCGAATTACGCAACGTGGCCGAGCTGTATGCGATTGGTATCGTGAAATTGACCGGGAAAGAGCGTATTTACACCCAGACTGAGCTGCAAAGTCCGCTGGATGAGCTGGTGGATGATTATGAAAAACGAATTATTGAAGATGCACTGTTTCTTCATTCGGGACGAGTCAGTGATGCAGCAAATTACTTACAAATACCGCGGAAAAAGCTGTATTTAAGGATGAAAAAACACGGCATTGAAAAAGACGATTATAAAAGCCGTTAACCAATAAAAAAGCCCCGTATTGTCGGGGCTTTTCAGTCACTAGGCGAATTTAACTTAATACCAATCATCGTCAGGGTAAAACTTACCTTCTGGCGCATAGGGGTCATCATCAAATGGATGTTCAGCTTTGCCACGTAACATTTCAAGCTGGTTTTCAAGCATATTGACAGTATCGTAATCGCCTTCAGAGCAGGCTACATAGATCTGCTGCTCTAACGCCTCAATGCTATCTCGAATACTCATAACCCACCTCCTGTTACCACTACAGCCGATTAAACGGTTCTACCTATTCTCAAATCGATTATAGTCAAGTAATCCAAATTCGATCGGTTGATTTTTCTTATACCAAGCGTGGACTCTGTCGCTAAATGGCCAAAATGCTTCAGAGCTACGACGAATTGCGAATTTATCCAATAACTTAACGTAATCTTGTTCAGTTTTTATTGATTCCAACATCCCAACCAGTTCCGCTACATCGTCTTCTTTTAGAGACAAATATGCGGCAGGATAGCTGCCCAAAACACCTCTTACTAATGTCAGATCGTCATTTTGAATATCACGGTTGCTCGCTTCATCAAACAAACTGGAAATATTGGTGTGAGCGTTGTTATGCAATAGAGTAAACAGCTGGTCTTGCCCGGAGTTTGATTCGATCATGATCATCATAATTTGAGGAATGTAGATCAGTCCTTCACCCTTAATATTATCAATGCGGCGTAATAATGCTTCGTTTTTGCCACTCAAGCCCGTTTGCTCAATTGCATAGCGGCGATTGAGAACTGGCGCGAGTTGCGTTCTAAGCACATCATACAATTCAGACTTCGGATCATCAGTTTGATACGGCACGTGAGTAGGTTGGTTAAATGGCTTCACATTCCTTTGTAAAAAGTCACTCAGTTGAGGGCTTTGATCTTGGTACCAACTTTGCTGCTCAATATGGCGCATATCTTTTGGCAATAAAGCGACGAAATTACTTTCGCCTTCAAGGCGCAAGAAGTCCATGTACATACGAGTGATAAGCTGATGCCCGAAATTGCCATACACATCAAACCCAGCCACCAATAAGTAGTGGATCCGTTCTAACAGTGCATAATCTAATACCCAAGCGGTTTTCGGCGGCTTGCCCACAAGACCTTGTACAACAGAAGCGCTATCAAAATGGCGGAATACCGTCAGTGCAGCATTCGAGTTCACACCGTCGCCATTCCAAAGCACGTCCGTCGTCAGATGCGTACCATCGGCAAAAAACTGATTGATGAAGTCAGACTTTGCTTGGAGGTATCGAGCTTGTTGACGGGAATAACGCACCCAATGCGTGATCGGCAGGGTATTGCTTTCAAGTTCACCAGGCAGTTTTAGATTGTCTGCTTGGCTGCGGTAGAACTCATTAACTTCAGGAATATTCGACGTCTCTGGGTCTAAGAAGAACACCCAAAATCGGTCGTTAATGACATTGAGCGCTAGTTGGCCGCGGCAAACCGGCCCTTTGATAAACGCCATAATGGTATTTTGTGCATTATCTAACATGAACTTAAAACGTGACTGAACTGGTAGATCGATAAAGGCAGTCATCGGGTTGGCTGCGACTTCAGTGTCATAACTTGGTAGCGTCGCAACCGTGTAGTCCGCATCGATAAACCAAGCTTTCCAGTTCTCCATACGCGCATCATTCAACGCGTATGGCATGTGCGTTTTGTCGACAGTCGTCCCTTGCTCTGGAATAAGGCGGTAGTACACCCGATAAACCTTAGGATCATCATAGGGGCGACGCGTTGCAATGCGTTTAACGGGTTCGCCGGGTGGCGTTTCAGAACGTACTAGCGAAAAAAAGCGAGGTTGTGAAAGGTCAGAAAAATACAGGTGAGATAAAAACAAATGCTCGTAAATATACCTTGCTGCCAATTGGTTTTTACGAGAGCCTTTATTGAGCAATGCTTCATATTCATTGACAAGCGCTTGTTGCTCAAGTGTCAGTGGAATATGGGCATTCATTACCGCACCATTTTCAAGCCAGTACATCAATGTGTTGTACTCATCCTTGGCAAGATTAGGCATCCCATAAGGCATTCCCCATGTTGGATGTTCACTTTGATAGCTATCCAGCTCTTCAATTGTAGGACAGACTTGATCGCGGTCGACGGAGAAATCAAAGCCTTCTAACTGTGCTTGTTGAGGTAATGGATGTTTCTCTTTTTGTAACAATAACCGAGCCATGAGACCCGCTTCCATGTTGGCCGTTGTTGTTTGGTCTCGTTCATTCAAAACCGGATGGAATCCAGCATCACGCCACCCTTGAGTGGTATCAGCATCTTCAAAAAGTCGGGTAGGAGACGTAGCACGAAGGCGAGTTCCTTGATAGACCAGCGTCTTATTCGCTCCTCGATCAATACCTTCCACTGAACTCATCTTTAACTGACAAGGCGCATCATAACAGGCATGACAAACCACGCAGCGATTATCAATAATGGGTTTTACATCATTAAGGAAAGTCTGTGCTTGCTGGCTGCTCAATGGGGCCTGTCGTACTTGAACTCGCTCAGAACCGAATAGTTGATCGTAGTTAAGTCCGGCATAGGTGGCACAACCAGCAAATAACGTTGCTGCAAAAAGGATGGCTACAGTGCGTAAATTCATAAATTGTCAGTATTTTCTTATTAATCCAAACAGTATAACGAAAACTCAGAATAAGTGAGAGGGCACCTAACAATAGTAAACACGTTGATCCGATTAAGAAGCGTAAATAAACACAATTCAACAAGCAATTATGAGTTAAAAAGAAAAACAAAAGCCACATTGCTTATGTGGTTATATTTTGCACATTAAAGAAATTCAACGTGATTAGAATCACTTTTTAAATAAAAGGTACTTGTTAGATTCAAATTCCTTGATAACGAAAGGGGCTTCTACTAGCCCTAATAGAGGATAGAATTTAATAATGAAAAACATCATCATTTTAAGCTTGTCTGCCATAGTTACTTTATTACCGAGTATTTCATCTGCGACTGATAATACTAGCGAACGTAACTTACTAGGCTATGCTGTTGCCTGGAAGCAGACAGCAGCAGAATATCGAGCGCTATATTACCAAGGATTTAATGTAGCAAGAATGCATCTTGATAAGGCTCTTTCAGAGCATAAGAAAGGAGATAAGCCTTTAGCTATTGTGACAGATCTTGACGATACTCTTGTACTCCCCCTTGAATACTGGGGGAACTTAATAGAAAACAATAAAAACTTCTTCGAAGATCCCCTTTGGGACAACTGGATCCCAACTAACGGTATGGTCCCTAGTCCTGGGTCAAACGATTTCCTTGAGTATGCTAAAAGCAAAAATATCGAGATTTTTTATGTAACCTCACGCAACCAAGGTGAACCTACATGGGAGCTAGCCAAACAAAACATTTTGGCAATGGGTTTTCCTTTAAAAGACGATTCCCACCTTACGGTATTAATGGATACTTCGAATAAAGAAACACGTCAAAATGAAATCTTAAAAGATTACAATGTGGTTGTGTTCCTCGGAGATAACCTAAATGACTTTAGACGTAAATACTACGTTAAAGGCGATATAGATGGGCGCATTGCGAAGATGGAAGAAGATAAAAATCTTTATGGTAGTCAATATATTCTTTTTCCAAACCCTACCGATGGTCACTGGCTTTCAGCTATTTTTGGTGAATCTGAACCACCGGAAAGCCAAGAAAATCGCAAGTTACTTATTGATGCCGCCACCAAAACTGCTTGGGAAAATAAATAGGTTTTCTGCGAGATACACTCAGAGATGAATCACTATTATTGTGCTCTTCATTTTAGTTAAAAATTACTTTTCCAACATTTAACTACCGTTTATAGCCATGAGCTTTGCTTGAAAGCACCTTTGATAAGCCTTTAGAAGTTCATAAAGTAATAGACATCCATGGTAATCTTTAGATACAAAAAGGGCTTAACACTAGGTTAAGCCCTTAATTCAATTATGCAATTAATTATGCGACTGTTGTTTTAGCTTCGTTAGATTTCGCTTCACGTACAGGCTTGGTTACTAGTGCCAACACAATACACACCGCCATCATCACAGCTGAAATCGTGTACGCTAGATCATAACCACCATCGTGAGTCATCGAATAACCAACAACCGCGGCACCAATCGCGCCACCAATCCCCCAAGATGTGTAAAGTACACCATAGTTCGTGCCGTAGTTCTTCAAACCATAGTATTCAGCGGTAATAGAAGGGAATACCGCTAGCAATGTACCGTAGCCAACCGCGGCAATAGCAGTACCAATGATTAACGTAAACTCAGAATTAAACGTCGCAAACATCACCATGTTGAAGCCTTGCAATACAAACGCAAGAAGTAGGGTACGTACACCACCAATTTTATCTGACAAGATCCCTGCTGCCACACGGCCACCTGAGTTGAATACGGCAAGAATAGAAGCCAAGTAAACAGCATTTGGTAGGTTAGCTTGCACGCTTGCAATATTCGTGATGTTACCAATGATCATCAAACCCACTGATGCAGCAAATGCGTACATAATCCAAAGCGAATAGAATTGAGGCGTTTTTAACATCGCTTTCCAGCTAAAATCCATAGCTTGCTTAATCGTTTTTGGTGCTTGGCCTTGTTTGACTTTTGGTTCTGCCGGTGTGTAACCCGCTGGTGGGTTATTAATGGTACAAGCCAAAGGTACAGCAATCGCAAGAACACCCACACCAAGGATCATAAAGCTTGTATTAATGCCAACTTGGCCAATGAGCATAGACGTCAAAGGAGCAAGATAAATTGCTGCTAAACCAAAACCCGCCGCGATCAGACCATTTACCATGCCTTTCTTCGATGCGTGGAACCATTTCATTGCAGAAGGAGACAAACACGCATAGCCAAAACCGATGCCTGCACCTGTAATGACACCAAAGGTGATGTTTAGCATTAAAACCGATGATGCAAAACCAGAGGCGATCATACCTAAGCCAGTCAAGGTCGTACCAAGAATAAGGATTTTACGTGGCCCCATACGGTCTTGAAGGATCCCTGCAACTAAAAGACAAACAGAGAAAGTAATCGTTGCGATAGCATAAGGAGAAGATGCATCAGCAGCACTCCAGCCGAAATCAGTGACTAGTGCTTTATTAAATACACTCCAGGCATAAAGAATGCCAAGACAAAGGTTGATACAGAAACCTGCTAACAGGATGCGCATTGCTTTATCAATCTTGCTCATTTTCGTTCTCTGTTGTCCCAATAAAGAGGGAAGTTAACAATGGATTTATTCAAAATAAGTTTGCGTTTATCAACATAAACCGCAATGGGCGCGAATTATAACCAAATAAAGTGTGATTGGAATCTCTTTTTGTGCAGCGAGCGAAATTTATTTCTAATTGTTAATAGGAGTGATGAAAAATCAAACAACCATATCTTTTTACAGTGCGTAAGATTGAATATCTCCACAGATGGATAAACGAGTTGCTTACTATCAAGCCACACAAGCCAGTTCATATGCATGATTTTTGATAAATAACTGACACAGTAAGATTTATGTCAAATATCGTTAAAGAGTATTTCTGGACGCCATTCTCAGATGTAAGATGCGCGCCGTCTTAATTTAGAGTGGTTTAAAATGAAAAATAACGTTTTGAAAATTGCAATGGTAGCAGGCTTAGGCTTGACATCTTTAACTGGTTGTATGGGCCAAATGGCAACAACCGGAATGGTGTCTAAATTCAACCTAGAAATCGTTGATAACCGTTATGCTCGTGAAGGCATGTTCTTATTGCTATCACCTGTTTACGGTATCGCGGGTACAGCCGACCTATTTATTTTCAATGCCGTTGAGTTTTGGACGGGTAAAAACCCAATCACAGGTAAATCGCCTGCCGTTGTAGATACACCGACAAAAAACTACATCAAGGTAAACGATCAACTGGACAGCTCTTTGAAGTCTGTACCGCTTTCAAATAACGCTGACATCAAACAAGCAACAATGCAGCAAATCGACGAAAACACCATGCAGATGGATGTGTCTTACGTTGATGGTACAAAGAAAACGCTGCGTGGCGAAAAAGCAGCAGACAGTGTTGCTTTTTACGTTGACGATCAA
This sequence comes from Vibrio sp. TRT 17S01, assembly GCF_050113695.1. Classification (NCBI taxonomy): domain Bacteria; kingdom Pseudomonadati; phylum Pseudomonadota; class Gammaproteobacteria; order Vibrionales; family Vibrionaceae; genus Vibrio; species Vibrio sp. TRT 17S01. Next base: position 343,328 of record NZ_JBNJOG010000003.1, read on the forward strand.
TACATCACGACGGTTTCTAACGTTGAATTAGAAACTTACGTGAAAGCAGCAAACATTTAACTATCATTGTTATTTATTGTTGACTTGAAAGCCTCCGCTTAATGTGGAGGCTTTTTTCTATTTGTTCTTTAAGTAAGAAATAAACTAAAGCTTTACAAAAATACGCAACATATATTTAACACAAAGGAAGTTCGAGTTATAGTGGATTGGTCTTAGAAAAGTAGGAGTTAAAAGGATGAAACTCACGATATCAGGGAAGTTACAGTTTAGTTTTCTGTTACTTGCAGTACTTTTTATCGTTTCTGCATTGTTTATTTTCCAGAGCATTTCAAACGTAAACCGACATAGTGAATCCTTGCTCCAGTCTGATTTGCCAACTGTCGATACGGCTCGCTCGATCCAACAATCCATTCAAGCCAGTCTATCTTCAGTACGTGGCTATATGTTGCTTGGGGCTGAGCCTGATGTTGGCGAACAACAAAAACAACAAATCCAAATCATTGTAGAAAAGACCGATACGTTACTTCCCACCCTTGAAGCACTCGTACAACAGAATCAATACAAGATGATCGTGTCACAGTGGGCAGCGGTAAAAGACTCACTTACTCGTATTACAGCATTAAGCCATACCGATGAAAACCTTCCTGCTCACACTCTATTTATAAATGAAGCTGCGCCGATAGCAGAGGTTGCACTCGACCAACTACAAGGCTTAATCAATGATGAGGCTGATAATAAAGAAGGCCAAGAAAGAAAGAGGCTCTTTAGACTCTATGCAGACAGTTATACTTCTTTAGCCAATGCCTTATCAGCAATGCGCGATTTCCTTTTGTACGGTAAAGATGAGCACTTGAGCAAATATCAAGACCTGCTTAAGGATCATGACAAATACGTATCCGAAATCGAAAGTAAGCGCGCTTTACTCAATGACAGTAGTCAAAGTCTTTGGGAACTGTTTGTTGAAATGCAACAACTGTATTTTCCTCTGGCCCAGCAAGTAGTTGAACTTCGCCAATCTCCAAGTTGGAACTTATCCAATAAAGAGATGGCAGAAAAGTTTGTACCCGCAGCTCAGCTTTTGGATCAAAGTCTGGAGAATATTGTCAATGAACAACAAGAACACGCTAAAGCAAGCGGAGAAGGTATTAACGAATCACTAAGCCGTGTTTTAATATCACTCTTAGCCTCTGTTGTCATTGTTGTTGCGGTTGCCTTTACCGTTGCGAGATATATGGGACGTAACATCGGTCACCGCGTAACGAGTTTATCAAAACGAGCTGAGCTGATTGCTAACGGCGATATTTCAGAGCCACCACTGACCGTAACAGGAACTGATGAACTGTCGAGTTTGACCAACTCAATTAATGGTATGAACCTTTCTCTGTCACAAATCATCCAAGGTGTTACCGATAAGGCCCATCAGGTAAATGAAGGGCTAATCCAGCTCAATCAATCAAATACGACAACCCAAAGTGAACTCAAAAAACAACAACACTCGATTGACTCAGTGAGTCAAGAACTCGCCCAAGTTGCTGACTCTGCCGATGCAACGGCCACTTTAGCGCAAGAGTCGGTTACAGTAATAGATGCAACCAAAAGCCAAATTCAACACGGTACGTCAGCATTAGCAAAGAATAAAACGGCGGTAGACCAGCTACACAGTGCTATTGAGTCTGCAAACAACCAAGTTGATACCTTAAGTAAGGAAAGTGAGGCCATAGGTAAAGTTACCGAGGTCATTGAAGGGCTAGCAGAACAAACTAACTTGCTCGCACTAAATGCAGCCATTGAAGCTGCGAGAGCAGGTGAGTACGGCCGCGGTTTTGCAGTGGTTGCAGACGAAGTTCGTCTACTCGCGACAAGAACCACCGAATCCACCACAGAGATCAACAACATCGTCAACGCAATTCAAAACTCAACATCAGCAGTAGTGACTAGCATTCAAAGTAGCAAGGAACTAGCAGCAGAAGGCATGTCTTTAACACAACAAACAGATGCGACATTGAAAGAGACCTCAGCTCAAATCGAAGTGTTAGATAACAAAATTCAGAATTTTGCCAGTGCCGCCTATGAACAATCGACGGCAACTCAAGCAATCAACACGATTATGGAGCAAGTAACCTTATCAGTTCAGGACGTAGCCAAAATGGCGATCCATTCTTCAGACTTGTCGCAAACTGCCGGAGCACAAGTGATGGACATGAATGAACAAATGGCTCGCTTTAAGCTTAAATAATGACTAGTTAAATGAGACGAGAATCAAACTATGATCAATTTGATGCATAAGTTGATTCCTGATGAACTATAAAACACTTATTACATCAATTAATAATATTCTCACCCTAAATAACTCCCGCACATACAGATGCACAAAGGGTAATGAGGTTGGCTGTGTTAAGAGTGTTTTATGCAGCATTTGCTGTAGTTGTTATCTGCTTTTCGGCGGCTACGTTTGCAGACAGACAAACAATTGTCGTAACAAATTCAAAGTCATGGAAACCTTTTTCATATCTTGATGAAGAGGGAAAACCCACTGGAATCTTGGTTGACTATTGGCGTGAATATGGCGAAAAAAATAATGTAGCCATCGAGTTCCTATTACTTGATGACTGGCAACAAGCGATTGAGGCTATCCTGACAGGTAAAGCCCATATTCATGCAGGTCTACTGTGGTCTGAAAACCGAGAAGCAATTCTTGATTATGGTTTACCGATTATTTCGGTAGATACGCAACTCTATTTTAACCATAAGCTTGTTGGAATGGATGTTGGTACCTTTCTAAAAGGAGATCACAAGTATTCCGTTGGCGTAGTAAATGGAGGTTATGAGCAGGAGTTTATTAGTCTGCATTTTCCTAATATTCAACTGATTACTTACTCCAATAACGAAAAATTGATGCAAGCAGCATTTGACGGCGATGTTCAAGCTTTTGTCGCTGACGTTCAGGTTGCCAACTTCTATTTCTATATTTCGGATAACCCGAACCGCTTCATTGGTGTCCGCCACTTGTATTCAGGCAAGCTAAAACCTGCGGTTAAACAAGGTAACCAGGATCTCCAGCAAGCAATGCGAGTTGGAATGAGGAAAATAACCGAAGAAGATCGCAACCGAGTTTTAAACCGGTGGATGTATATTCAAACCGTTTATCCCGAATTTCTCGTTCCATTAGCCATCTTCTTAGTCGTAACGCTTCTAGTTGTGTACATCCTTACCTTAAAAGTTTCCGTTAAAGCAAAAACAAAACAATTAGAAGATGCAAATAAAGAACTACGTGATTTATCTGAGATAGATGCACTCACAGGGGTAAGTAATCGACGTCACTTCATGAACGAATTCGCAAACTTATGCGCAACCAAACAAAGCATTACAGTAATCGTATTTGATATTGATGATTTTAAGTCTATTAACGATACGTTCGGTCATAGCGTTGGTGATGTCGTCATACAACGAGTGGCCGAATCAGTGAGAACACTCACTAGAAGCGAACATTTGTTTGGTAGGATAGGGGGCGAGGAGTTTGCGGTTGCAATAACGCAATCTAACCTTAACCAAGCCACAATGTTTGCACATCGAATTTGTCATACGATCAGAGGCATCGAGTTCGAAAATCAACCCAACTTACAAATGTCTGTGAGTTTAGGGTGCGCTTATTATGAGAATTATTTGGGGCCGATAGACTTAAATGATGCTGATGAACTGATGTACTCAGCTAAACGGCTGGGTAAAGATCGCGCTGTAGTAAAAGTAATAAAACAAGCAGGAGATCAAAATGTGGCTAGGTTTGAGGCAATTTGATTGCCGATTGACCAAACAGACTGAAATCAGTAAAAAATAACTTTTCTTTTCAGCTAGATGTGGCATATTGGTTTTCGTTCCGATGCGAAGCGTGCATCGTATAATGGCTATTACCTCAGCCTTCCAAGCTGATGATGCGGGTTCGATTCCCGCTGCACGCTCCAACTTCTTTTCTTAAAATTTCCCAGTTCAAAAACAAACCTACACACTTTATAACACCGAGTATTTTCAAACTCATACCCACCATTTTTCCAAACCAGCCCACACAAACAGCTCCACAAGTTACCAGTGATCATGGGAAGGTTCAAAAGAACAGCAACTACATCCAATACAAAAGTGACTCGGCTAATAATCAGATTATATCGTCAGATAATAAAACTGATTATTAGGTATTTTATGGTAAATCCATTATGTTCAATTCACATACAGCAAGTAAGAGAGAGGAGTTATCTTTGATAGAGCCTTCAGGATTTAAATACACCATTTAACATAATATACATAATGCGCACTAAGCGCTTTAAAAAAATATGGGACTCTGACACTAGAAAGCTTGCTTTCGTAGGCTCAGAGAGCCAGACAAGCGGAAAATAAGCCAACTACTAACACGATTTTCAAATCCGCGCGTCAGATACACAAAAACTCCCACTTACTGATGAACAGCCAAAGCCAAACTCTGCGATGAATGTTCAGTCTGGGAGATACGAATAAAAGACAGAGTCGTCTGCAACGCATCAATCTTTGAAAGCATGGCTTCAAAAACTTGCTCTTGTATTTGTGGGCTTTGAGAACAAGCATCTGATTGAACAAATAACGCATAACTTTCCAAGTCACTAGCCATAGACTCCAAATTATCCAAAGAGAGATCCCACGGAAAGTTTTCGCATGAATTTTTCTTATCCAAAGGAATGGAAACAACGTTGTCTGTATTGATGTTCAATGATTTGTCTGTAATAGTTTGATTCATGGTAATGTTCCTATGCTGGTTTATTACTGATTAGTCGGGGATGCTGCAACATCCCCTTCGTTTTTGCCTTTTACGGCGTAAATATTAGTCCTTTGATACAAGCCCCAAAATTTGACGACCCACATCAGTACTTGAAATATCCTGTTTTCTCATGTGTTCAGATGGCGATTTTAAATCAAGTTCTGGTGGCACATCTGTCTCACCATTCAAATAACTAAGAAGCTGCTCAGAAAGAGAGTCTGTAAAATCAATATTGATTCGATAAGAGCTAGCTTGTCCCGCACTCTTCTCAACCAAAACAACCCCTTCCGACTCTAAATGCTTAATCGCATTAATAATGGTTGGCTTAGTAGCTGAACAAAGAGACATCAAGTCACCTATAGTCAAATCAACCCGCCTTCCGTTATTTGAACGACTAACCATATAGATAAGAACAAGCTTATGAATGGACTTAAGGTTATATTGGGACAAATCCATTTTTAAAAGCTTGTTTAAGAAAAAACCGCTATTCATACTCCCTCCCGAAAATGTAATAACTTCAGTTTATAGCGGTAAAATATTTTTACAACCCTGAGGTGGTAAAAATTTTTTTAACTATCTCCCAAATAAAATTCAAGAACCCCCTTCCTATATAAGGTCCGAGAGACTAAAACTCCCATATTGGGACTAAAAGCCACTATTAAAGTATGTGGCTTCGCCTAACCTCACCGCCCGCAGCCCGCGCTCGCGGAGCGGCGCAAACTGCGGTCAGCGAGGCTGTGAGGAGAGCGAAGGTAGAAACCGGAAAGTGAGAGGGTTGCAGTAGCAGAAAGAGCCTTTGACGCGGATAGGCTCTGCGAGGCTGATTCTGGCAGGAAGGAGGTGTGTTTTTCTAAGGTTGGACATTGGCAGTTAGAAACACTCGCCAGTCTGAACTAGTGCCAAGGATAAACTATGAGTGTGGCTCGGTGCCTCGTTCGCGCTTCGCACTCTCTTTTCCCTGCGGGGCTGCCCACCCAAATAATCAAACTGGCCGACCCCCAGTTTCGCCCAAGGGCGCAAGGATTATTTCCCTGCGGGGCTAGTACGTCAAAAAATGACATACCTCAGCTAGAAGTATGTCATTGCATAACAAACTCAGATTCTTAGAGTCACCGGCTTAGTGCGACATTATGGGAATTATGTTACGGGCTATTCACTTCAAAGCGATTCTCCCTCTCGGCATGTACGGTGCAAGCACCGACAATGAGCAGTTTACTCGCCCACCCTTTGCGCGTTCTAGGCTAAAGCAAACCACTCAACATAATTCACACCACATAATGCGCACTTAACTATAGCTTCATTAGGGCTGCCAATCCACAAAGCCAAGCCTCCGCAAAGCGCTGAAACTCTTTGTAAGCCTTGTCCGTTAAACTTTTTTGCAATCTGTCCCCATACCGCTTTTATCTTTGGATTAGAGTTGCCTCTTCGCGGCCTAGACCGTTTCTTTTGGTTTTGCTAATTACGGTTCATTCGATGTGTTTGCTGTTGCGCATCTCAATACAGTGTTTACGTTCTTACGTGCATTCTTTATGGCTTGTTGCCTGTTCTATGACGGTTTACTGGGAAATGACATATTAGATAAATCAAGCGCATACATGCCTACAAAAAAATAAAGGTGCCCCTTTACCACAATTTGATGACCTCCTTGACGGCACTGTTTTAAATGTCCATTGTATATGGGCTATGCGGGTATATGACAATAAGCTTGAATATAAAGGAAATAAAATCAGAGGTGAGTTCAAATACGAAATACAAGACCATTTCGGTTTAGATTCGAATGATATTAACCACCCTAATTTGCTTGCTACAGATCGAAACCTGTTTAAACGTTTTATTAAAGGCTTAGCAAACAAATTTGAGCTGTTGTCAGGCTTTAGATCATGGTATTTACTATAGCACTATAAAGGTTATGAGTTTCAGCCTTTTATTACGAAGATTAATTTTAAAATTAAGGACTTATATTGATGCAGCGAGGGAACTTTAGAACTATTGCATTTTCACTCATTGCTATGTGGTTTGCTTCTGTATGGTTTTGGTTTGCAAAATTACCTAATCTAGTATCTTTGTTTTTTGGTGAGAATCCGGGATTAATGCTCTTACCTATTCTAGGGTTAATCAATATACCTTTATTAATCATATGCCTATTAATTACTTATAGGCGCAAATCTTGGTATTGGTTAGGAACATTTAGTGTTTTGGGGGGATTACCACTTGTTGGTTATTTTTTCCTAGCTTGTATAGACGCATATTTTTAAATCAATAAGTTAGTTTACTTCTGTAAAAGTGGTCTTTGATGGCTACCTGTACTGTAATTTATATACAGCCGCATATCCCATCAATCAGAAATCAGAAATCAGAAATCAGAAATCAGAAATCAGAAATCAGAAATCAGAAATCATTTTAAGTTTATCCAAATCCACATTCCTAATAGTCATAAATAACCACGCATACCAACGTTCATAGAACGGGACTGGAAGAGGAATCTCTGTCATATAAGATATTGATACACCAGTATACTCTGTATCAGTTTGATTCTGACCTAACCATATCGGGCCCAAGCGAGATACATCCATTTCGTCCGAAATTTTTTTGACATAAATGATACGACTCTCTTTATCCAAAACTAATTGAAGAGGTCTTTCATCATGAAAGTAGACTTCCATAGCCTTATATTGCTTGTCTGGTGCGTAGTCATAATATGCCTGACCACCTTGATTTAGGTCTTTACCAACTAACGCCGATGTATTCCAAAAAAAGAAAGTGAGAACGAGTAGAATAAATAGCGCACATAATAAATATTTAAAAAGAGATCTGAATTGTTTCATCGATCAACCGGGGATCATTTCAAGTTTATCTAAATCCACGTTCCTAACAGTCATAAACAGCCATGCGTACCAACGTTCATAAAACGGGACAGGAAGAAGAATTTCTGTCATATAGGACATTCTTACATTATTATACGACGTGGCAAGCTTATCGCCAGAGTCACTCCAGATTATAGTGAGAAGAGAGATTTCCTCATCTCCAACTTTAGCCACATATATAACGTTATTCTTTTGGTCTAAGACTAGGTGCAAAGGCCTTTCACCCTGAAAGTATGCTTCTATTGCCATATATTGTTCATCTGGAGCGTAACTATAGTACGCCTTACCACCTTGGTTTAGATCTTTACCAATTAGTGCTGACGTATTCCAGAAAAAGAAAATAAGAACAAGTAGAACAAATAAAATGCCCATTAAATATTTAAAAATAGATCTGAATTGTTTCATCAATCAATCGGGTATCATTTCAAGTTTGTCGAAATCAACGTTTCTGACAGTCATAAACAGCCACGCATACCAACGTTCATAGAATGGAACAGGAAGAGGAACTTCTGTCATATATGACATCGTCACATAATCATACGTTTGAACATGTATACCGTCATAACTCATCCATAAAGGGCTTTTACGAGGGGCATCTTCTTCATCACGAAACGTCGATACGTAGATAACTTCTTTCTCTTTATTTAAAACCAAGTGGATAAGGCTTTCGTCATTTTGAAAATACACACGCATGGTCATGTATTGTCCATCAGGAGCGAGATCAAAATATGCATCACCGCCTTGATTGAGGTTCTGACCAAATAAGCCAGAGAGCCTCCAAAAAGCTAAGACAAACAAAAGCAATAAAAACACACCGGATGAAATAAGTAGGCTTTTAAAAAATAATTTGAATAGTTTCATCCACATTCACCGTTTTAATGTATGGAAAAAGCAGTAAGTCGCCACCCTTAATATAAACATCATACCTTGCAAAAGGCGGAGGCAAAAATTTGCCCAAAGAAAAGACGTACTTAATAAACTTATGAAACGCATTAAAAACAAAGGCTCCATCTGGAGCCTTCTTATCTAATGATTCATTATCAATAATTTTGCGATCACTCTCGCAAACTTTAAAAGCTTTGTACTAGTTTTAAGCTCTAACTCTGATTGGATTTGAAGAAGCCCTATTCCAGCAAAGGAATGCTTCTTTGAATCACACTAAAAAGCATTTAGTGAGCGACTTTTATCCATCTTCCCTGCTCTACACAATCACATCAGTTATTCGACATAACAAAAAAGACTTCAACACGGCGGTTACATGCTTTTCCAGCTTTGGTTCTATTGCTACATGCCGGTACATATTCACCATAGCCGCGCGTGTAAATCGAATTCATCGCTACATTATTTCTAATTAGTTGGCTTTTTACTGCTTTGGCACGCTTCAATGATAAGTTGTCGTTAAAACTTGGGGCTCCGGTTGCATCTGCGTGACCATCAATCACAATATCGATTCCCGGCTGGGTTGATAAATAGCTACCGACGATATCAAGCCAGTACGAAGACTCTGGTGAGACCATTGAAGAACCAGTTTGGAATTTGATGGTTTCTTTAAGCTTTACCATAACGTGATTGCCCGGCAATACTTCGTAATCGACGCCTTTACTCAATAGAAAGTTTTGTAAGGAACTGTAGCTCTTCGTTCTTTGTTGTCCAAAAGGCCCTTGCACTCCTGCAACGGTCGTTTTAGGAGCATAACCCCACTCAGGGTGCATCACATCGAGATCGCCCTTTGGCGCTGTGTCGAGCATTCTATCGCCCATTAACGCCATATCTGGCGGTAATGTTCCGCAACCTGTCAAAAGTAATAAGAGTGGAAGCGCCGCATATTTCATCGATTCACCGTTCAATTCATCACACTACAAGTTCTATATCGGCAATCTCAGTATTTCTTTAATTATATCGCACTATATGATTTCCAAATGTATCTATGCCTGAGCATAGTCGAAGTCGAAACTTATCAGGCCAAGACATTTACATATTTTTTGCACCGTTCGCTTTTCGGTATGGATTTGACAAGGTAAAATACACATTGCACTTAATGCAACTTACCTAAAATAAGACGAAAATTATGAAAAAAGTTCTTTCGCTTTTTACTGCAACGCTGGCTGCAGGAGCTCTTCTTGTTGGTTGTTCAGACACAACCACACCAAAAGAAGGCGAACAATATCAGCAACTTCCTGCAAACCTATCAACGTACCGTCTTCCTCAAGTTACTGAAGTATTTTCTCTTAACTGTGGCCATTGCCGTAAGATGGAAGGTGTAATCCCACAATTGGAAGAGCTTACCAGCCAAGAGATTGGAAAGGTCCATGTTACTTTCAACGAAAGTGCTCAAATCGGTGCCATGATCTTTTACACCGCAGTGATGCAGCTAAACAAAAATCCAGATCACGAGATGATGAATGAGTTATTCGCAGCGATACAAATGGGTGAAGGTTCTACCTTAACTGAACGTCGTCAAGCGATAGAAGAAGCGTTCCACTCTCGCAACTTGGTTAGCCCTTACGAGCTCAATGAAGAGCAACAAAAGCAGTTGTTTAAGTTGATGAAAGTCGCTCAAGAAGTTTCTGTTAAAGGCGAGATCAACGCGGTACCGACGTTCATCGTTAACGGTAAATACATGCTTTTGACATCTGGACACAAAAATATCGAAAGCATCGCAAACACAATTAATTACCTAACTAAGCAATAATTCAACGGATAGAATTTATGTCTAAAATCATTTTTCCCATTGTCATCTTTGTTCTAGCGGCCTTCTTTATCTACCGCACATGGAACAACCACAAAGTCGCAGATCAAAACTTTGCCGAAGGTCAGGCTTTTCTTACTGAAAATGCAAAGAAAGAAGGTGTGATCACGACAGAAAGTGGTTTGCAATACCAAGTGTTACAAGAAGGTACTGGAACGGCTCACCCTACAGCAACTAGCCGCGTAAAAGTTCACTATCACGGTACGTTAATCGATGGCACCGTGTTTGACAGCTCTGTAGAGCGTAACGAACCTATCGCATTTGGTTTGAATCAAGTGATCAAAGGTTGGCAAGAAGGTGTGCAATACATGGTTGAAGGTCAGAAGATTCGTCTTTTTGTTCCTAGTACACTGGGTTATGGAAAAAATGGTACCGGCCCTATCCCACCAGCTTCTACGCTGATCTTCGATATTGAATTGTTAGAAATTCAGTAACAAGATAAAAAGAAACCCGCATTAAGCGGGTTTCTTTTTATTTCTTATGTTTGTCTTGAATGTACTGCTGACTCACATCCACTACAGCAACGTCTTTAAAGAAGCTTCTTCCCAGCAATAGTGGGAATGTCAGGTGGGTTCTGTCTGCTAATGTAAATTCAGTTTTTTCTTTTAAGTCACCAATTTGAATCCAAGCAATAACAACCGCCCTTCTCTGCGTTTTATCGGCGCTAGACTGTCGGATCTTCACCCAACGTTCCACTGGCAGTGCAATCTCTTTACTCTTGATGCCATCATGTTCAATTTTAAATTTGACCCAATCTTGTCCATCACGTTCAAACGGAACAACATCAACGGCTGAGATGGATGACGTTGTTGCACCAGTATCAACACGAGCTCTAAAGTTTTCTTCAAGTCCAGGTACAAACACCCATTCTTTTTCACCTAAGATAAGCTTACCGTCAGACGTTTTCTTTGCTTCCACTTCAACGACTGGTTCTGTAACAACTTTTTGTGCCGGTTTAGTCTGTTTAACAGGTTGTTCGACACGAGTTTCCTGTTGATCCGGACTTGTCGTCTCTGGTGCGGTCGTAGCACACGCCACTAAACCTGTAGTTAAAAATAATGGGACAAGGGCTTTCCAATTCTTTTTCATTCAATCACCTAATCACACAAAACATTTAAATCAGCGTTACTCGCTAACAGTTTACACCGAGTAACCACAAATGCTTACGCTATGTTGATTATCGCGTTGGCAACGTATGGAATGTCCTTTTCCGTTAAACCAGCGATATTAATTCGGCCATCTCCTACGCCATAAATACCATATTGTTCACGCAGTTGGGCCATTTGATCTTGGCTAAAGCCTAGCATAGTAAACATGCCTTTGTGGCTTTCAATAAAATCGAATTGTGAAGTATTGTGTGTAATTCTCAATTCATTACACAACGTTTTACGCAGGTTTAACAATCGTTGCTGCATTTCACACAACTCTTGCTTCCAAACCGTTGTTAGCTGGGAACTTTGTAAGATTGTTTTCACCAAAGCTGCACCATGATCGGGCGGCATGGTGTAAGTCGCGCGCGCTAAGGTTAGAAGTTTGCCTTTTGCATTATCAACATCTTGTTGCTTTTTACCCACAACAATCGCTGCGCCAGTACGCTCACGGTACAAGCCAAAGTTTTTTGAGCACGAAGTTGTGATCAACATTTCTTCTACGTTATCAGCCATAAAACGTAGGCCCTTTGCATCTTCTTCGAGGCTATGGCCCAACCCTTGGTAAGCAATATCGACAAATGGAGTAAAACCATTCTTTTGCGCAAGTTCAGTAATGGCTTGCCATGCTGAGAAATCGATATCAGCACCAGTTGGGTTATGACAGCAGCCATGAAGTAAAACCACATCTTCAGGCCCTGCCGTTGCAAGCTCTTCAAGCATACGTGCCGTGTCCACTTGCTTTGTTTCGTAACTAAAATAGGAATAGAACTTAACCTTGAGCCCCGCCGCTTCCATCACTGGTTTGTGGTTAACGTAGCTCGGATTAGAAATCCAAACGGTGGTGTTTGGTTGAGCGACTTTCATTAGGTCACCAAGCATCCGTAATGCACCACTTGCCCCCGGAGTTTGAATCGCTGCGACACGATCCATCGCTGAAGTTCCACTAAGTAGGAGATCGATCATGGACTGATTAAACTCTTCACAACCAGCAAGACCGACATAAGATTTGGTTTTTTGCGTCTCGACAACAATGTCCTGTGCTTGTTTGATCGCTTGCATCACCGGTGTTTCACCGTCGCTATTTTTGTAAACACCAATGCCAAGGTCTACTTTTTCGCTACGGGGATCGTTACGGTATGCAACGGATAAAGAGAGAATAGGATCCAATGTTGGAGTAGATAAGTGAGTAAACATGAAAGTCACAACCCTTTGAAATTCAGTTAGTGAGACTCAACTTACCATCTAATGAAAAGATCGAGAATTAAAATTTTATTGGTGAGTAATAAAATAGAATAAAGAATCGTTGTCCTTAACAATTACTTAACCATATCATGCAAAACCGGAGATTATTCTACGAATAAATGACGCTTACAGTTTGAACCGATGGATAATTTGATTCGCGCTACCACGCCATTCAAGGTTTAAATCTTTTTTCTCTTGTTCAAACTTACCATCGATAAGAACATCAATGTAATCCAACACCTCACGCTGTTCGTCGTTTAGTTCAGCAAGTGTATACCCTGTCCATACCCAAATGTCTTTCTCTGGAGAGCACTCTGCTCTCACTCGTTTAACAAGCTTTAGAATATCAGCCACATTAGCCGGATGCAGTGGGTCTCCCCCGGATAACGACAAACCTTTGCGCTTGATTCTTGGGTCATTAAGGTCTTGAATGATTTTATCTTCAGCTTCCTTAGTGAACGGCGTACCAGAATCTAACCTCTGAGTAGACTGGTTGTAGCACCCTCTGCATTGATGAATGCAACCAGAAACAAACAAGGTACAACGTGTTCCCGGGCCATTAACAACATCAACTGGGTAATACTGGTGATAGTTCATCGTAAATTTCTATAAAGTAAAAACAAAAATAAGCCGCCACGATAGTTTCGAAGCGGCTTGAACACTCAAATGATTACAGGTGCTTCACCCTGCGCTTAACTTCTTCTTGTTTACCAAAGTTAAACGGACGCGCATCTGGGCTTCCTAAATATCCGCATACACGACGTGTTACGGAAACTTTTGTCGAATCATGATTACCACAGCTTGGGCAGGTAAAACCTTTACTCGTACAATCGAATTCGCCCATATAACCACATTCATAGCACTCGTCGATTGGTGTATTTGTGCCATAGTACGGAACACGTGAGTAGCTATAGTCCCAAACATTTTCTAGCGCTTCGACATTACGCTGCATATTTGGGAACTCTCCGTAACAAATGAAACCACCGCTAGAGATTTCTGGGTAAGGCATTTCGAAATCGATCTTATCGTATGGATTTACTTTCTTCTCTACATCAAGGTGGAAACTGTTGGTGTAGTAACCTTTGTCTGTTACACCTTTAATCACACCGAACTCTCTCGCATCGATGCGGCAGAAACGGCTGCATAGATTTTCACTTGGTGTGCCGTATAGGCTGAAACCGTAACCTGTTTCTTCTGCCCAACCGTTCACCGTCTCTTTTAGGTGCTTGATGATTGCTACTGCTTTTTCACGTAGCACAACATCATCGTATACGTGCGCTTCTGTACCAAACAATGCGTTGATTGTTTCGTGTACGCCGATGTAGCCAAGAGAAATGGAAGCTCGACCATTTTTGAAGATTTCTGCGATAGAATCGTCTGCTTTCAGACGAACACCACATGCTCCTTCCATGTAAAGAATTGGAGCAACACGAGCTTTTACGTTTTCCAAGCGAGAAATACGCGTTTCTAGCGCTTTGCGAGCAAGATTTAGGCGCTCATTAAGCAGTTCGTAGAATTTCTCTTCGCTGCCGTTTGCACGAATTGCGATACGAGGAAGGTTTAAGCTCACAACACCTAGGTTGTTACGGCCTTCGTGGATTAGCTCACCATTTTCTTCGTAAGTACCAAGGAAGCTACGACAACCCATTGGCGTTTTGAATGAACCCGTTACTTCTACGACTTTGTCGTAGTTAAGAATGTCCGGATACATACGCTTAGACGCACACTCAAGTGCCAGTTTCTTGATGTCGTAGTTTGGATCTTCAGACTTGTGGTTCAAACCATCTTTGATGCCGAATACTAACTTAGGGAATACCGCTGTTTTACGGTTTTTACCTAGACCAGCAATACGGTTCTTCAGAATCGATTTCTGAATAAGACGTGATGCCCAACTTGTACCAAGACCGAAGCCAAACGTTACAAATGGTGTTTGACCGTTTGCCGTGTGCAGCGTGTTTACTTCATATTCTAGCGATTGGAACGCGTCGTAACACTCTTTCTCAGTACGCGCTTTTGCGAACTCTTCTGGTTCAGAAATGTTCCACTCTTTTGCGATCTCTAGGTGTTTCTCGTAGCTTGTCATCACGTACGGTTCTAGTACTTCATCAATACGGTTGATGGTTGTACCGCCGTAGATGTGGCTTGCTACTTGAGCAATGATCTGTGCTGTTACTGCTGTTGCTGTAGAAATTGATTTCGGTGTATCAATTTCTGCGTTACCCATTTTAAAGCCGTGCGTAAGCATGCCTTTAAGATCGATAAGCATACAGTTAAACATAGGGAAGAACGGTGCGTAGTCGAGATCGTGGTAGTGAATGTCACCCACATCGTGTGCCTGAACGACATCACGTGGCAAAATATGCGTTTTCGCGTAGTGTTTCGCAACGATACCCGCTAACAAATCACGTTGTGTTGGAATCACTTTACCGTCTTTGTTTGCGTTTTCGTTGATAAGGTCGACATTGCTTTCTTCGATAAGGCCTTCGATTTCACGAGTAAGTGCGCTTTGCTTTTCGCGGGCAATATCTCGATCATGGCGATATTCGATGTAAGAACGTGCAAGTGATTTGTATGGTCCTTGCATTAGTTCGTTTTCGACCAAATCCTGAATTTCGTGGATATGAACTTCATCGTAGTCTTTAAGCTTTAGTTCTACAGCTAACGCTACATTTAAAGCGTAAATCGCGATTTCCTTATCGACATGCTCTGCTGCCGCTTCAACTGCAGATTGAATACGATCCCTGTTAAACGGAGCTCTAGAGCCGTCACGCTTGATTACGATTGGTTTCACTTTTTCTCCTTACCCCAGCATACTCACAGAGTTATCCACAAACACACTATATAGGGTTATTTTTTATTCTACTGACACTACATGTTGTGGCGTATTTAACGAGAAGCACCATATAAAAGTATTGATTTAGATCAACAAAACGCGGTACCAGATTAAGATCAAATCGATCTTAGTGCAGCGGATCTCACTTGCTAAGAAATATCTGCAAACAGCAAAAATTACATGTTTTTTGCTTGCATTTTTTCGAGGTCTTGTAAGATAAAGGCTGGAACAAAATTTTAGATTACTTGTTATGAAAAATACGATAATTAGACTTGTTTTTGCTAGTGCCTGCCTTATCCACACTAGTACTTATGCAGCAACACCCTCTACGACTTTTACCTCATGGAATTTAGAGTGGTTGACGCTAGCGCCTTCAAACAAAATTGAAGAATCCCATAGAACCAGTAAAGACTTTGAAGTATTGAATTCACATTGGAACAAGCTTGAAAGTGATGTGCTTGCTTTTCAAGAAGTCGACAGTGCAGACGCAATACAGGAAGTTGTTGGTAAAGGTTATCAGGTTTTTCTATCTGATCGCGCAAACAAAACTTACCGCAATAACCAATTCAGGGACATAAACCAATACACGGGCTTTGCCGTACGTAAAGATATCTCGGTTAAAGATGTTGGCGACGTACGTTTAGCAACATCGGCAAATAGTAAACTGCGCTTTGGCAGCTATATTATTCTTTTTGACAACACCCCGACTCCGATTCATGCCTTATCGGTTCATTTGAAAGCGGGTTGCAGCGGCGCATACAACAACAATAAGAGCTGTCGTAAATTAAAAGCTCAGGGCGCAGCGATCAATGATTGGATTAAACAAAGAGAAAAAGCAAACGAGCAATATATTATCCTTGGTGATTTCAACCACAATATGGCGTACAAAAAAGATTGGTTGTGGGAAAGTATCGCCCAGAATAACAGTGCTCAATTAACCACACGCAACACGAAAGCAAGCTGTAAAGTTCGTTCTAAGTCATCCCCGCACAAATCACATCAATTTCGTGCGGTAATTGACCATATCATTGTGAGTTCAGATCTAAATGCGGCTCAGGCTAAGCAAGTACCCTATAAAACACAGCAAGTTTTAGACTACCAACTTAGCGATCATTGCCCCGTTAGCACCAAGTTAAAGTAAGTCTATTGAGGTTGGGGGTTCAACACCACGTTGTCCCCTACGATGAGTCCTTTCCGTACTCGTCCTTCTTCTCCTAGTTGAACTAAGCGAGTCTCAAGCTTCTCGCCATTCAACACTTTCACATAATCCAACTGCCCAACTTGATAAACAGCGTTGAGTGGAACGTAGAGTTCACGTTGTTCATCTAAAGGAATACTCACTTGGGCATAGGTTCCAGGATATAACGCGTCATCACTCTTAAACGATAACTTGACCATGTAACTTCGGGAACCAGCATCGGCCGCAGGCGTAATCTCAATCACTTGTCCTTCTTTTTTATACTCATACGTGGGAAAACCAATCATTACCCTCATTCCCAATTCTAGATATGGCATAACAGATTCCGAGACATTTACTTCAACTTGAAGTGATTGAGGATTATAAAGACTGAGTAATTTGCTGCCGGGTGTTGCGGTATCACCTTCATTAACAGATTTATACGTGATGACACCGTCAAATGGTGCCGTAATAATGCTGTAACCAAAAGTGGTTTCCGCTTCAGTTACCGCTGCTTGGGCTTGGTTAAAATTCGCCTGTGCGGTTTGTAGAACGCTTATCGCTTGATCAAATTGAGATTGAGAAACAAGCTTTTTCGCCACCAACTCTTTAACCCTTACAAACTCTTTGCGAGCATTATTTAACTGTGCTTGTACTGAAGCAAGCGCTTGTTCTGTTTGGGCTACGCGTGCATCTAAATCACCGCTATCAAGCCTAAGTAGCACATCACCATTAGTGACGTTGTCACCAACATTAACTAACACATCCGCTATATTCGCCGTTAATCTCGCAGAAATATTGGCTTGTTGATTGGCAACCACCACGCCAGGAAATGTTCGCTCTCGTTTTATGAGCTGCTCTTTAAGGGTAATGATTTCATATTTTGAGTGATCATGACGAGTCACTTGGCGTTCCGTCGGCAGTTTTTCACTAAACCCATCCGCCATGTAGTAAAACAGCACCACTAACACCGCAAACAGCCCGACGCCTAGCCAGCGATTATTCAGTTTCATAATGCTTCCTCCTTGGTAGGCAATCCGTGCCCTAGCTGATTCTGGTACGCGAGGTTATACACCACAGGTACAACGAGTAAGGTAAAAACAGTTGATGCTGCGATTCCAAAGATGATCGCCCATGCAAGCCCGTTAAAGATCGGATCTAACGTAATGACAATGTTACCTAGCAAAGTGGTTCCCGCAGTCAAGAGAATTGGTCTCATACGTACTGCGCCAGATTGAACAAGTGCATCATGCAGGCGTAGCCCTGCACGTAAAGATTGTTGAATAAACTCAATTAATACCAGCGAGTTACGCACCACAATACCAGCTAATGCGATCATCCCGATCATCGCTGTAGCCGTAAAAAGTGCAGGATTAGGATACTGGTTGATATCGCTGCTTATTGCGTTCAACAACCAAAAACCGGGCATAATACCAATCACTGTCAAAGGTATTGCGAGCATGATGATGCCAGACACGGCAGGCAGGCCTGTTTGAATTAACATAACAATAAACACACCAAGTAGTGCTGCGGCGTAAGCAATACCTAAATCACGGAATACATCAACGGTAATTTTCCATTCCCCTTCACCACTCCATATCACTTCTACGTCCGGAGCAACCTGCCATTCATCCCCACCGCCATTATTCAGATAGGTACGGCTTTCCCAAGGTGTTGATGATTTGCTTTCTCCTTGATCAGCCAATACATCAGCGACGATCTCTCCCGGGACCCGCCCCACTGATTCGGCATACACGTAAACAACTGGCTTAAGGTTTTTGTGATAAATCGGCTTATCTACCGAACGCTTTATAAATTGGCCAACTTCACTGAGTTGAACCAAGGGCTGAGGCGCATCTATCACAGCGCCATTTTTAAACTGCTTTACAACACCGGCTTGGCCACGCACATACAGCTGTAACAATGCATCGAGTTTGTCTCTTTGCTCTGCAGGTAAACGAACCTCAATTGGCAATGGCTCAACTTCTCGTTTCGTTTGTAAATACCCCAGCACCACACCATCATTCGCAGCCTTAATTGTGGCGTTGATGTCCTGTATTGAGACACCAGAAAGCGCCGCTTTTTCTTGGTCAATAACAAATTGCCATAGCTCCAATGTTCCCGGAGAACTGGTATCTACTTCGGTCACGAATGGTTCTTTCTGTAATCGATTTGCGACAATATGCGCTTGCTGTTGTAGCACTTCATAACTCATCGATGGCGGTCCATAGACTTCAGCCGTAATAGTTGCAATCACCGGCGGTCCCGGTGGCACTTCGACAATTTGAATTTCAGCATCATAGCGCTTAGCGATCGTTTCTAAATCATTACGTAAGCGGGTAACAATCTCATGTGATTGCATTTGTCGATATACCTTTTCAGCCAGTACGACTCTAAGTTCCCCTTGGTGTGGCTGGTTACGCATAAAGTAATGTCGAACCATACCGTTAAAGTCCATTGGGGATGCCACGCCCGAGAAACCCGATACCGAAATAACTTCCGGCACATCAACCAAATAGTCAGAAAAGCCTCGAAGTGCATTTGAGGTATCAACAAAACTGCTGGATTCGGGCATATTGACTACGATCTGAAATTCATTTTTGTTGTCGTAAGGCAACAGTTTTAACGGCACCAAGCGCAACGCAGGAAGCGATGCAGCAAGAACAAATAACAGCGCAACAACGCCAAGAAAAGACCACGCTTTGGCTCGGCTTTGTAATAATGGGAGTAATAGCTTGTGATAGAGTTTAAACAAAAGCGTCGATTCAATTTGATGATCACCACGCGCTTTAGCAGCAACCAAGATCTTGCTCGCAAGCCAGGGGGTGATTAAGAATGCCACCAAGGTACTGAATATGACGCTCACAGGCACGTTGAATGCTAGTGGCCCCATATACGGTCCCATCATCCCGGTTATGAAGAACATGGGTAAGAACACAATGACAATCGCAACAGTCGACATAAGCAGTGCGCTACGAATTTCGACCATGGCATAGACAATTGCTTTTGTCCGAGAGAGATCTTTACGTTTTAGATAGCGTTCAATGTTGTCGATGCTTGCGATGGGATCATCAACGATCAAACCCAAAGCCAGAATCAAAGCAAACAATGTGACACGGTTTATTGAATAGCCAAAAAGCAAATCCATACCTAGAGCAGCGCCGTAGCTAAGCGGGATCGCAATCGCTACAACAAGTGCACTACGCCAATTTAAGAACAACCCCACGAACACCACAACTGTGAGTATTGAGATCCCAAGGCTCAAAATTAGGTTCGATACTTTGTCGTTAGCAGTTTGCCCATAATTTCGAATAATTTCGATGTCCACCACATCCGGAAATTGAGTGTTTTTTAGATGCGCCAGTTGCTTAAGGACATTGTCAGCAACATCAACAGCATTGGAACCCTTTTGCTTAGCAACAGAGATAAAAACCGCAGGATATTCCTGCCCACTCTCAGCCTCGCGAAACCACGTGTCACTCGTCGCTTCTCTCGCCGTATCATTCACTGTTGCAACATCGCGTAGATAGACAGGCTTCCCATTAATTACACTCACCACGAGGTTATTTACTTGAGTCACATTAGACAGCAACCCGCCTGATTCGATCTGGTAGTGCCTACCCTCGACTTGAATATGTCCTGCATTTTGTTTGGCGTGAGATAAGGTAAGAGCATGTTTTAAGTCGTCGATTGATACATTGAAATTTGCCATCGCAACGGGATCAAGTTCGACATTGATAACGCGAGCTTCACCTCCAACAACCTGAACAGAATTGGTTTCTTTAAGGGATTTAATGCCAAGTGTCGCTTGGTCTGCAATTCGCTTTAACTGATGACGATCTACTTGATCACTGTTTGTGCTGTATAAAGCGGCAACAACGATCGGAACATCATCAATCTCGATGGGTTTTACCAACCAATTTGTCACCGCCGGCGGGATTTTATCTTGATTTGAATAGAGTTTGTTATACAGCTTGACCAGTGCCTGTTCTCGCTGCTCACCAACATAAAAGCGCACAATAACCTGAGCGGCACCTTCCATTGAAGACGAATACACATACTCAACGCCATCAATCTGGCTCAATAATTTCTCTAGGGGCTCGGTAACTTGCTTTTCCACTTGCGCCGCTCTTAATCCCGGAGCTGAAACTAAAACATCCGCCATGGGTACGACAATTTGTGGGTCTTCTTCTTTTGGTGTTAACCAAAGCGCTGCAACACCAATTACGACCATTAATACAATAAGTATCGGCGGAAAATAACTCACCATCACGCTATGAATAAAACGTCCCTGCTGTTGATGTAACTCCATGTTACCTCCATAAGGAATCGGCAAATGTACTAAGTTGGTTTACTCATGCAACATTGAATCTCTTGTCCGTTTTTCCGAAAATAAGCCTTGCCATCAGTGACCCTGTAACCATAGAAATAACAAACAACACAATATTCGTGTTGCCTAATGCTAAACTGGTCACGGCTGGGCCCGGACAAATACCAACAAGTCCCCACCCAAGTCCAAAGAGTGCTGCACCTGAAATTAGTTTATTGTCAATGTTTGTCTTGGTTGGTATGCACAACTCATTGCCCAATAAACTGTGCTTTCTCGGTTTAATTACCATGAAATAACATGGTAGAAACACCGCTAATGCACCGCCCATAACAAATGCCAAACTTGGGTCCCAGCTGCCCATAACATCAAGGAAACCAATGACCCTCTCAGGGTCTATCATCCCTGATACCACCATTCCAGAGCCAAACAATACGCCTGACAATAGTGCAGAAAAACGGAAAATATTCTTATTCATTTCAAAATCTTCTCTTTTCATAACACTGGAAGTAGATGCAAACGAACGTAAACAGTCAGTCCAGCTACCAACATAAAAATGCATGTTGAAACAATGGAGCGCTTCGACAACCTGCCGATACCACAAATACCATGACCGCTTGTACAACCATTACCAATACGGGTTCCAAAGCCAACTAACATACCTGCAATGATGATCAAAGGCAGTGGGGTTTCTGACAATGTCGGCACTGTCGTTCCAAGCAAGAACGCGCTAAACACACCGCCAACCATCATTCCACCGACAAACAGTAGCCGCCATGAGTAATCCCCCTTTTTAGAGATAAATAACCCGTTCACAATGCCGCTTATGCCGGCGATCTTTCCATTAACGAGTAACAAAATTGACGCTGAAATTCCCAGTAAAACTCCACCCAGCAGTGATTCCCAAGGAATGATTAATTCCATTTTCTACCTCTACTAATTACACTTCATGACCACAAAAAATTGAATGTAGGCTTTGAATTAGGGCCTCAACTCTTGGGTCAGCAAGTGAATAAAAGACTTGTTGTGATTCTTTGCGCGCACAGATCAAATTGTGCTTACGAAGTACCGTTAAATGCTGCGAAAACGCGGATTGGCTTAAATTGGAACCAGACTGCAATGCACCGACCCCAACCTCACCTTGTGTAAGCTGACACAACACCATAAGGCGATCAGGGTGTGCCATGATCCTTAGAAGATCGGCCGCTTCAGTAGCGTTACTTTGCATTTCTGCTATATCCATGACTTCTTACCATTATAAATTTCTAAAAGTTATTAATTTAGAGCTTACTAAATAACATTATTTAGTCAAGACTAATTTAGCTTGAGTGAAATTAGACAATTTAACATTAGACTTTTCTAATTTAAGAAATTATAGTTCTTATAGATTTTGAAATGAATGGTAAGGAGCAGAGTCATGTCACTAGAAAATGTCGTACGCGTGTTCGCAGGATTAATGGTTTTGATCTCGGTGTTATTGACACTCACCGTGCATAGTGGATTTATTTGGTTCACAGTGTTCATCGGCGTTAACCTGATACAAAGCGCCTTTACTGGTTTTTGCCCTGCTGCTCTTTTCTTCAAGAAATTAGGCTTTAAATAATTGGAGTTATCAATGACTAAAATCGTAATCGTAGGTGGTGTCGCCGGTGGTGCATCAGCGGCAGCACGCGCTCGACGCTTGAGTGAAGATGCTCAAATCATCATGTTTGAACGTGGCGAATTTGTTTCATTTGCTAACTGTGGTTTGCCTTACCACATTGGTGGCGATATTCAGGATCGTAGTAAGTTACTTCTACAAACCCCAGAAAGCTTCTTATCTCGCTTTAATGTCGACGTGCGTGTGATGAACGAAGTCCTTAGCATTGATCGCCAAAATAAAACCGTTCGTGTGAAAAACTTATTGGACGGTACAGAGTACCAAGAGTCTTATGATTTCTTGCTGCTAAGCCCCGGCGCTGGCCCAGTTATTCCGCCAATCGCTGGCATTAATAACCCACTCACCCATTCACTTCGTAATATTCCGGATATGGATCGTATCCTCCACACAATACAGATGAATAAACCCGAACATGCGACCGTTGTCGGGGGTGGTTTTATCGGACTTGAAATGATGGAAGCATTCCACCAACTTGGCATCAAAACAACGCTGATTGAAATGGCTGACCAAGTTATGACTCCGGTTGATCGTGAAATGGCAGGCTTTGCTCACGCTGAAATACGCGAAAAAGGTATCCAACTCCGCCTTGGAGTCGCATTAGAGACTGTTGAGTTCCTTCCTAACAAACATATCGCGAGTATCGGTTCTGGTGAGAATGAAGAACACCAGCACATAGAAGGCAAACTCAATTTAACTTTGAATAATGGCGAGACTCTGACCACCGATATTCTCATTATGGCGATAGGCGTGCGCCCAGAAACTAAGTTAGCTCAAGAAGCTTGCCTTCAAATCGGTTCGCTTGGTGGTATTTATACCAATGAGTTAATGCAGACAAGCGACCCATCCATTTATGCTGTGGGCGATGCTGTTGAAGACAAAGACTTTGTAACCCAGCGTCAAACCCTTGTTCCGCTTGCAGGACCAGCTAATCGTCAAGGCCGTATCGCCGCTGACAATATGCTCGGCAGACAAGAAACCTACCAAGGTACACAAGGCACCGCGATTTGTAAGATCTTCGATCTCGCCATCGCATCTACAGGGAAAAATGAAAAGCAATTAAAGGCCGAAGGTATCGACTACGAAAAAGTCTATGTCCATACCGCGAGCCACGCCAGCTATTACCCAGGTGCCGAAATTGTCTCATTCAAAATGCTGTTTGACCCAAAAACAGGCAAAATCTTAGGTGCTCAGGCTACAGGTAAAGACGGTGTGGATAAGCGTATTGATGTGATGGCCGTTGCTCAGCGAGCAGGAATGACGGTAGAACAGTTACAGCACCTAGAATTAACCTACGCTCCCCCATATGGCAGTGCAAAAGACGTAATTAACCAAGCCGCCTTTGTTGCGAGTAACATAATTAAGGGTGATTCAACCCCTATTCATTTTGACGAAATTGATACCTTAAATGACAGCCAAGTTTTGCTTGATGTGCGCAATCCTAGTGAACTAGAAAATGTCGGCTTTATAAAGGGTGCCATCAATATTCCTGTAGATCAGCTTCGTCGTCGCATGAACGAGCTGCCGAAGGACAAGGAAATTGTGATTTATTGCCAAGTTGGGTTACGTGGTAACGTTGCGTACCGCCAGTTAGTCAACAACGGCTTTAAAGCCAAGAATCTATTGGGTGGATATCGAACTTACAAGTTTGCACAAGAATAATTTCATTCTGAGTACGCCACTGCTCAACAAGTTTGGGAGCCATACAGGCTCCCATTTTTTATTTGATTACACCACAGACAAGGCGAGCACCACCACCACCAAGAGGTTTGGGATGATCGGAGTGGTTATCCCCACCAGCGTGAATCATTAAAGCGCGCCCTTTCAAATCGGCAAGTTTAACCCTTGGAGCTAAAACTGGTTGGTTAACGTCACCTTTTTCATCAGCAAACAGTGGCGGTAAATCCCCTAAATGGTTTGAGTCAGTCCAAGGGTGACCATGTTTACCGGTTTTCTCAGGATCATAGTGACCACCAGCTGCGCCACCTAGCACAGTTTTGCCATTTTTTTCTGCACTATCACAGGAAGGGTTTTGATGTATATGAAAGCCATGTAGACCTGTCGATACATTCTTAAGCGACGGTGTAAACGTTGTGCCATATTCAGTTTGTTCAACCACAATATGGCCAACTGGCGCACCTGAGGCAAGGTCTATCATTTCTACGTTGAGTGCTGACGCTGAAACCGCAACTGAAGGAAGCATCAGTCCTGCGAGCAAGATTCTCTTTTTCATTGTTATATCCTTGTTGGTTTAATCAACAATGAAGGGTATAGCACCTCACGTAATGATTACCAAGATCAATGAATGCGAAAGCGATAAAATGACCAACATAAAGCGACATCCGTTCAAATTAAAATAGCCTCACAGTTTAAGGATCATTTTAAAATAAGGAACTTCGCCTTTGTAAAAACGCTCTCCTTCAACCGTTAACCCAAAACGCTGGTAAAAGCCAATCGCATTTTCTCTAGCATCGCACCAAAACAACGTCACTCCACGCTGCTTAAATCGTGCTAATGCATGCTCTAAAACGACACTACCAAGCCCTTGTCCTCGAAACGTATCAAGGGTCGCGAATTTTCGTAACCTAACTTCATGATCAGAGAAATAAAATGATGCGACACAAGACAATTGGCCATCAGAAAAACCACCGAGGTGCCAAGCGGCATCATCACCAGCTACCTTCAGCTCTGATAATGCTTTACTTGGCCAAAGGACTTGTTGACGAATGGCTAACGTTTGCTCTGCTTGGATCTCTGCAACCGATAATTTCTTCATGACAGCGCCAACGCAATCGCTGCATCAGTATGAATTTTCGTTGTATCAAAAACTGGGATAGATGCATCTTGATCTGAAATAAGCATTCCAATTTCAGTACAACCTAAAATCACCCCTTGTGCGCCATCAGCGGACAGATCGTCGATGATCGTTTGGAAATCATGCTTAGAACGACGAGTAACTGTTCCACGACAAAGTTC
This sequence comes from Vibrio sp. TRT 17S01, assembly GCF_050113695.1. Classification (NCBI taxonomy): domain Bacteria; kingdom Pseudomonadati; phylum Pseudomonadota; class Gammaproteobacteria; order Vibrionales; family Vibrionaceae; genus Vibrio; species Vibrio sp. TRT 17S01. Next base: position 369,084 of record NZ_JBNJOG010000003.1, read on the forward strand.
ATTATAAATGACGTTGTGAACTAATTTACGCTGCACTCCATTTGGCACCAAAACTTCAATACCAAACTTATCAACCAACCTTTGCTTATAGAAATCCTGCTCCATCGTGAATACAGTACCGAGTAATCCGACTTTGGTGATCCCTTGGCGCACCAGTGCTTCACCCGTTGCATCTGCAATGTGAAGTAAAGGGATAGAGACAGATGCTTCGATTTGAGGGGCAACTTTATGCATTGTATTTGTGCAAATCATTAAGAACTCAGCGCCAGCTTGCTCTACGGATTGAGCGGCCTTCGTTAGAATCGTGGCCGTTTCTTCCCAATGGCCTTGATGCTGAAGTGCTTCAATCTCATGAAAATCAACACTATTTAGCAGGATCTTTGCAGAATGTAGGCCACCTAGCTGTTGATTTATCCCTTCATTGAGCAGCTTATAGTACGTTAAGGTGGACTCCCAGCTCATTCCCCCAAGTAAACCTATTGACTTCATTCGCACTCCCATATTTGCGTAAAGAAAGAGAGTCCCAGCTTAAACAGTTCCAATAACAAAGTGCAAACACTCAACCGTTAGGAAGCCGTCAAAACTCTTAGTTAAGACACCTTCCACACAATTTGAATCTTACTCCTTGCATTGCATAGGCCTTATTTATGTATTGTCACTGACAAACATAGAAACACGTTAAGTTCCTAGTATTTGCAATGGTAACTGTAATAAAGTATCGCCTGTTCCTGCAAAGAACCAGATAATGCTAATCAAACCACCGACTAACGAAACGTACCAAAGCGCAGCGACAATTTGTCCGTAGCGATCAAGCGGCAGCAAATGACTTTGATGTCTCGAACGCCATTCAAGTACGATCTCTAATGTTCCCATCACAAGCAACAAACCAAACAGGGTTAACCCAAGCGAATAGCTAAGAACAACACCACCCAACGCCGCTAATGTACATAATGTAATGCCGGTAACACTGTTCATCGAGAAACTGATGCTCTTGAGGATATGTCCCCCGTCTAGCGGTAATATCGGAAGCAAATTAAATAGGTTAAGAAAGGCATTGAACGCAGCAAGCCCAGCAAAAAACATGTTTCCTGTGACGAGATAAATACACAGTAAAAGTAGCGATAAGAAGAAACCAAAACACGGCCCCATTATTGAAATCACCACATCTTGCCAACGAGTGTTTATCTTCTCATCACTAAGAGCAAGGCCACCGAGGAAAGGAACTAAATAGATGCCTTTTGTTTTCATGCCAAAATACTTCATGGCTCTCACGTGACCATATTCATGAATAACCAAGCAGGCAATTAGCGATATCGCGAATTGGAATGAAAACAGCCACGAATAAGCGGCCAGGCTGGCAGAAGCCAGCGCGACTTTAATTAGCTTAGCGCTTTTAAATGCCTTTAAGGCAAGTGACGCTAAACCGATGACGCTAAACTTTCTTTCCGCCTTAGGTGGATTGTAAGGCTTCTGACGTTCAATATCTTGAGTATCTCTATTTCCTTCAGTTACCACTTGGTCATTAAGCAACACTTGGTACGAAAAAGAAAAAGGTTGCCAACTAACCGTAGACTCTAACCGGCAATGTAGCTGTTGTTCTCCATCTGACAACGTAAATTCATGGACATCCTCATCCCCTCTGTCTGCATCTGCATCGAGCTGAGAAACCAACTGGTTGTTCCAAAAAAGCTGTTGCCATCCAGCCATCGAACCTTCTAACCGAAGAGGCTTACCCAAAAAATCAATTGAAAGCAGTTCCAAATCTTGTTCCTTACCTATTTAGAATCGGATGGGATTATGACCTCTATGAGAATGAGCGTAAAGTGAGTTGTGTTATGTGACAGTGTCATGTTTAACCTTTTTGGTACGCAGCTGTTTACAAGCTGCTGAACTTTAGTCAATTTAAAGTAAAAACCACTCGGTTAAACGCTTGCGTTCGGTAATAGCCCTTTCATTTAGGAGGATAAAGTGCATAATAGCCGCGTTATTAACACCTAATATATGTGAGTCCATTATGTCTTCTGAATCTACTATGCTAGAACGCTGCCAATCGAAATGTGAATTATGCGCTGCTGATGCGCCATTAACGGCATACGCTGTTCCTCCGCACAGCCACGTGACAGTAGATTACGGCATCATGGTCTGCGACAAATGTCTGGGTGAAATCGACGAACCTAAAGACATTAACCACTGGCGTTGTCTAAACGACAGCATGTGGAGCCAAGTACCGGCAGTACAAGTTACTGCTTGGCGCCAACTTACTCGCCTAAATACTGAAAGCTGGGCTCAAGATGCGCTAGACATGATGTACATGGAAGAAGAGCAAATGAACTGGGCAATGCAAGGAATGTCTGCTGACGACAAACCATTCGATTGCAACGGCGTTGAACTTAAAAAAGGTGACGACGTAACGGTAATCAAGGATCTACCAGTGAAAGGCACTAACCAAGTGATCAAACAAGGTACAGTTATCCGTGGCATCAGCATCGGCGACGACCCTAAACTTGTTTCTGGTAAAGCGAATGGCGGCCAATCTATGTACGTTATCGCAGAATACTGCCGTAAGAAATAATTATAATTCCATAGGTAGCAACCCGGCATGATCGCGTGTCAGGCTCGTTACTTATCGAAAAGCGACATTTTAAAAGCTCTCAATATTTTTATTATTGAGAGCTTTTTATTTATCTCTATCAAATTTACTCACTCTATTCCCTATCCACTATAGATCTAAAGGATTTCCCTACCTTGTTTGAGTAATTGGCTTACAAAATATGACACTGTCACATAATATTTATTTGTTACTCCTTAATTCCTTTATTTAAGGCATAAAAAAACGCCGGCATGTGCGCCAGCGTTTTTCAATCGATTTATCAGAACTTAACGACTTAAGCCGATGTCTTTTTGCATGTGAACCGACAGATCATTCGCATAGTGAGCACGCGGAGAGCTGTTGTCTGTAAACAAAATATCTAATAAATGTGCAATCAATCCTTTGAAGTTAACCGAGTAGGTTTTCTTATCCATAGAGGTTGGAGCAGCGATAGTATCAATGTGCATTGCTTGTGCCATGGTTGCCTCTCTATATAATCCGGTAACTTGTTTTGTTGTGCTAATATTAATCAAATATTCATTGAGCAAAAAATGACAAAAATTAGATTTTAGAATTAGATTTTCTAATGGAACAATACCTTAACATTTACCTTTTCACTTTATGCACCAAACCGCAACGAAAGTGCATTAAAAACCGTTTAATTTGTCTTTTAATTCAATATAGAAAGAATAAGCCGCCTATCATTTACATTGTTACTACATTTTAAAATAAAAAAAATGCGGCTTTCTTCTTGATTAGTATTAGATTATCTATCCAAAGTTTCGATAGCTAATGCACGCTCTTTACGCTGCTTCATAATCGATGCAACAACAGCGATGGTCATCACAGACAACAAGACAGTAAGTGACCATAACGTTGGGATTTCCCACTTTGACCCCACTAACATCATTTTCACACCGATGAACACCATAATGAATGACAAGGCTGGTTTAAGATAAATAAACTTATCCATCATCCCCTGCAATACAAAGTAAAGAGAACGTAGTCCAAGCAATGCGAATACGTTTGCCGCTAGCACTAAAAATGGCTCTCGCGTTACAGCAAAGATTGCTGGGATGGAGTCAAGCGCAAACATCACATCCATAAATGCAATGACACCAATAACAACCATCATTGGAGTCACCATGCGTTTTCCATTCTCCCTTACTACTAATGCGTTACCTCGATACCCATCAGTCACACTCGCAAAACGGCGAATGATCTTCTCTGGTAGCGGATTAATTTCTTCATCACCTTTATCACGAGCAAGTTGGATCCCTGTCCAAATCAAAAACAGTGCAAATAGATACAGTAGCCAGTGATACTGAGCCAGTAATTGAGCTCCGACACCGATCATGATACCTCTTAGGACAAGTGCACCTATAACCCCCCACAGCAGGGCTCTTGGGCGCAAATGTTCAGGGACAAGGTATTGATGGAAAATAATTGCGAAAACAAACAGGTTGTCGACACTAAGAGATTTCTCGAGCAAATAACCCGTTAGAAAAGAGATTGTCGCTTTTTCTGGCGTATAAACACTGTCTGGTGCATAGACATCCCAGAAGAAATAGATACTGGCTGCAAATAAGAAAGCTAAAACAAACCAAAATACGCTCCACAGCGCGGCTTTTTTAACGGTAATTTTTCCGCCACGGGTTTGCCAAATATCGAGAACAACTAAAGATAGCGTTAATAGGCCAAAAGCCAGATAAGTCATTGGGGTCATGATTCCTCCAAACGCGGAGGGATCGGTTTTCTATATCGACGACCCCTACCGCAAACAAACGAAAACCTTCAGAAAAACCCTGAAAGTTGATTTGATTACGTTGGTCTCGTCGAAGTGATAACTCTGTTTCCAACAGTATTAGCACTTATACTTACCGGATAGGTCTGAGCCTAACGAGATGACGATAAGTAAACCAGAGGCGACTACTCCCCAAACAGCGCGATTCTACTCCTGAGGTTCCAATTTTATCTATAGGAAAAATCAGATAAATTGCACCTTATAAGTAGCAAAAAGGCACATTCAAATGTGCCTTTTTATCTATGATGATTTAAACACCACCCATTGGTACAAAATAAACAAGTGCGGACCATATACCGATCCAACTTATGACGACAGCAATATCAACCCAGTCTTTACCCCACATGGTTCCCCCTAAATTGTCTGCTTTATTTATTCACAAACCTTATAGGTGTAGCCAGCAACGTTTATACCAATTATTTACCGAGTAATGCGGTACCCGTTTCTAACGTCAGTTTTTCTGGATCTGAGCACAGCAAGGCAATAAAGCAATCTGCCATCGACTCATTGCTGATATAAGACTCTCCACTTAATTGCAGCAGTGCTTCATACCCTTCTTTCCCCTTCATTGTGTAGGCCGAAGAAGCGCCTGTGTAGACTTTATCCGCAATGACTTTCTGCCAACCTAACTCAGATGAATAGATTTCAAGATTGGCGATCCGTTGACCTTTCGGCGATGCTTTTAAATATCGAAAACGTAAGTTATGAGTATATGGATAGGAACCTGATCCTGTGCCTTCAACACCGTTATTTGTTGCATTATTAATTGCCCCTTCTAGCGCAGCGGCAATCACCTGCCCTTTAACCTTATATACACCAATAGGAACGGCAAATGGCAACAGCTTACCTGCAATATCAGCTACGGTTATTTTGCCAGCATTGAGCGATGTTCTAACACCACCAGCGTTATGAATGGCGAAATCCACATTGTGACCAAGTATGTTCATCTGATAACAAAAAGATTCCGCCACTAAAGGGGCAACCTGGCTTGGCCCCTGCTCATCAGGGATCCTTACATGCCTTAATGGTTGCGAAGCATTAGCAATCACCTGCTTTTGCAATTTTCGAACTTCTGGAATGTACTTATCCACCAAAATACTCTGTACTTGCGGGTCTTTTTTACAAACCACCACATTTGGGTGTTGGTTTAGATAATCACACGCTTGTTGATGAGGTTGATCTGTCGCCGCTTCATTCATACTTGCATCAATAAACAATCGGCGACCAAGCAACAATTCGTTTCTGCCATTAAAACGAATCACTTCACCATTGGCCGCAAAATCGACCTCACAATGACCAACACTTAATGCGTGATACCCCGCTTGGACAACATACGTTTGATTCACTTTTACGCCATAAGGATCGGACTTAGCCATTCCAATATCGCTAAAATCACCTTGTAACACATGGCTATGGCCACCCACAATTAAGCTAATCCCAGAAACACTTTCTGCTAACTCCAGATCCGCTTCGTAGCCGAGGTGGCTCAACAGAATAATTTTATTGATGCCCTGACTATGCAGTGCCATCACGGTATTCTTTGCTGTTTCTAGTGCGTTTACAAACGGCGTATCCGCGTCTGGGTTTGCAATGTCGTCCATCTTATCGAGCGACAACCCAAACACAGCAACGGGTTCTCCATCAATTTGTTTGATGATCCAATTCGCTTTTTGTCCTTCAACATCGTAACTATGTACTTTGGTGTTTTCTGAAAGCTTTACGGCCTTTTCTTGGCATTCGTTTGATAAATCCCAGTTTCCTGCGAGCAAGGGAAACTCGATTCTCTGCGCAAAACACGCTACAGGTTCATTACCCATATCCAGTTCATGGTTACCAAGTGCCATTGCATCAATATTTAACGCATTCAACATATCTGCGTTTGCGACGCCTTTAAACAATGAAAAGTACAAGGTGCCTTGAAAGCAATCACCAGCGTGTAAGAAGAGGAAGCCTCGCTTCATCCGCGTTGCATCATCACGCAGTTGATGCACACGAGTTGCAATACGAGCGAAACCACCTGCACTGACGAAAGGCGTCAATTCACGTTCACCGTTTTTGATATGCAGAGGCAGCGATGTGGGTTCGAAGTAAGAATGAGTGTCATTAATGTGTGCCAGCGTTAGAGAGACTGGCTTGTTGTTTTTATCTTGCATATTTTGTCTTCTCTATTTTTCATCTCCATCCTAGCGCAATGATCATGACAGAATCGTGACTTTTATGAAATAACTTTGAAAAGAAATCATAAAAGCGTTAGTGCGGTCATATAGTTATCGGCATTGACCTAACAATATGTGAGCTAACATTCTGCTTATATTAGTTTTTTCTATTAAGCTTAAAGTATGCTTGGCCATATACCTAAACATCAATACTCTAGAAATACTGTTAAAAATCAGAGAGAAACAGCAATTGTATAAAACGGTGTGGTATGACGTTGTTGGCAGCTTACGGGAGTTAACTTATGCAGTTAGAAAGAATTGAGATTTCCGGCTTTCGAGGTATTAAAAGAATGTCGCTCGCATTCGATGAGTTGACGACATTAATTGGGGAAAACACATGGGGTAAGTCATCTTTACTTGATGCCTTATCCGTTGCGCTGCCTCCGGAAGGCGTCCCCTACGAATTCGAAATGACCGATTTTCATGTCGACTATTCCATTGCTCATCCTCAATCACAGCACCTGCAAATCGTGCTTAGCCTGATATCTAATGATAAGAATGAAATCAATGCCGGCCGCTATCGGCGTATTAAACCCATCTGGGTACAAGATGAGCAAGGCAAGTATCGTATTTTTTATCGATTGAGCGCAACTCGTGAACAATATGACATAAAAACCAAATACGCATTTCTTGACATCGAAGGTAACCCGCTGCCTCTTCACCATTCCGAGAAACTAGCGGCTGAATTGATGACATTACACCCTGTTATTCGCCTTAAAGACTCACGCCGATTCGAACGACCTTTTGACGCATCCAATGGATTCAACACGCGCGTCGAAAAACGGATCAATAATACTTGTCGCCGATTAATGGCGCTACCTGGCCATGTCAACAAAGGGGAAATGAAAAGTAGTTTAAATTCAATGAATACCTTGGTTGAGCACTACTTTAGCTTTAAAAGTAGTTCACGTAAGAATCCAAGAAAGCAAAGAGATGGTTTGTTCTACAGTGCAACAACTAACGAAAAAAGCATCTCCCAAGTTGTCGAAGAAACCAAGAATAAACAAACTCGCTTACTTTTTATGGGTTTACTAAATGCTTATTTACAAGCAAAAGGACCAACAGAGTTAAGGCGTTGTGCTCGACCTTTGTTGATCATTGAAGATCCCGAAGGACGCTTGCACCCTACACACCTAGCAAGAGCTTGGAGCTTGTTGCAACTGCTCCCCATGCAAAAGATCTTAACCACCAACAGTGGTGATTTACTCGCACAAGTGCCAATCCACAGTATCCGACGTCTCGTGCGTCAATCAGACCGCACAGTGACTCGCTATCTGTCTCAACAAAGTTTGGGGAAAGATGACTTAAGGCGGATTGGCTTTCATATCCGGTTTCATCGGCCCGGCGCTTTATTTGCTCGCTGTTGGCTCCTAGTAGAAGGCGAAACCGAAGTATGGTTATTTAACGAACTCGCTAATCAATGTGGTTACAACTTAGCTGCAGAAGGCGTTCAGATCATCGAATTTGCCCAATCCGGGCTTCGCTCCTTGATTAAGATTGCCAAAGCATTTGGTATCGATTGGCATGTGGTTACAGATGGGGACGCGGCTGGGAAAAAATATGCAACCGCGGTACGCGCTCAGCTCGAGCACGATCAAGAACGGCACAGATTAACCGAATTACCTGATAGAGACATTGAGCATTTCTTGTATAACAACGGCTTTGAGTTCTTTTTCAAAGACATGATCAAAATCCCTCACGATCACCCTATTCCTGCCAAAAAAGTAGTTACCCGGGTATTGAAGAAATTTGCTAAGCCCGATCTGGCTTTAGCTATCGTGTCACACTGTGAAGATAAAGGAATGGAATGTATCCCACTCTTATTGAGGTGGACATTGAAACGGTGTGTCACAATGGCGAATGGCAATACCTAGCTGATAGACAGACACGCAGAAATAAAAAAGGCACCTAACCAGGTGCCTGTATTAAAAGGAAGATAAAACTTCGTAATACTAATCAATCGGGGGTAACCTAAAAGTAAGCTTTAAGCTCGTGTAGAAAGCTTAGCGTCATTACTTGTTTTAGGTTGATTTGATTTCTGATGCAGCCACAAACCGCTTGCTTTCATTAAGTAGCCAAATATGCCACCTAAAATAAGAGAAGGAACCACTAAGCTCCAATTCCCATCAGCGGCAAAGGTCGCACAAGAGCCTATAAAGGTGCCCGGTATATAACTCAGCCATTGTTGCTTCGCTTGAATACACATGAAAAATGCTACTACAGCAGTAATGACATAACCCATTATTTCAAGAGAAACAAAATTGGACAGATGGATAATAACCAGTGCCCAAAAAACGCCTGCCATATTCGTCAACAAACTTTGTAAAAGACCGACAACACCACTCTTTGGAGATGCAAAATAACTGGTACAGCCTAAAAAGCCCGCCCAAGATAACAAACCCAAAGACACTGCCACCCATCCCCATACTCCGGACAAGATACCAGTAGTGAGTGAAATGGCGAATAAAGTGCTCATATGCCCTCGCTGTCGCTGCAGCTTGTCTACAGCATCATGAATCAAGAGGACATTCTACGTTCTATTGCATAGAAATTAAGGATGCTGATCACATTTACAAGTAACGATGTAACAGTTAGTTTCCTTTAATTGTGACGCAAACGGTAAATCAACAGAATTGGAAAATATAGATTATAGAACTGATGGTTTTCCTTTCATCATTCGCAACCCTTCACGCTTGATGCACTCTGCTAAAGGGTTTTCAACCATATCTGCTCGCCATATGAAAGACAGTGTACGTTCCATGTTCAACTCAGGAACATTAAGTGCAACTAATTGCCCGCTCTCAATAAACTTTTCTACATCGAGGTACGGTAGGCACGTTAGATATTGTCCGTGAGCAACCATACTTCTTAATACAGGCACATGTTCGTACTCACGCCAAACATCTAAATCTTCAATAAGATGGTGAATGGAGCTATCAAAAATCTTTCGAGTACCAGAACCATGCTCTCGTAAAACCCACTTTGCTTGTTCTAATTGCGCTAGACTTACACGCTCAGAACGCGCATAGGGATGGTGTGCAGCGGCAACGACTGTTAAATGATCTCGACACCATACTTCTTGGTGAATCCGATTGTCATCACAACGCCCTTCTATAACGCCTAAGTCATATTTATAATCCAGCACCCCTTCAATTACGCTGTTGGTACTCTTCACTTTCAGTGATATGCGCATTTCAGGGAAGTCATTATCAATAATGCTGATAAGATCCGGAACCAAATGTTCTGCTGGTGTTTGACTCGCACCGAGCCTTAATTCTCCGCTGAGTAAATGTTGTTCATAGAACCCCATTTGTATTTGCTTCGCATCTTGCAGTAAGCGTTTTGCTTTTGGCCTTAACCACATACCCCAATGGGTTAATGCCATTTGCTTGCCTTGCCTTTCAAACAAAGGACGACCTAGCATCTTCTCTAGTTGTGCGAGCGACATACTCGTCGCTGACTGTGTTAATGCAAGCTTTTCAGCCGCTAGGCTTACGCTGCCTGAATCTGCGACGGCATCAAATACCGCAAGTTGCTTTAATGAATAGCGCACTGAAGCTCCTGATCTCATTCCTTAATTTGTAATCCATGCCCGTTCATTGACCTCTCAGAATAGGCAAGCTGTTTCATTTTACTGGTGCATTTGTACATATCAATCTTTTTGATAAAGATTTTAAAAATTATCAATTTTACCTCTATACCCTACTTCTCTAATCTGAATTGGCAGTCAGGCAACAGGCCTTATAAACACCTTTAATTTTTTACGGAGGTCAACATGAACAACAGATTAGGGAGCAGAAATGTCAGCTGAAACTAATCATCAATACTTTTCTCCTGCAGAGATGATGGCAGAAGCCGAAAAGTTCGCTTTGAGCAAAGCAAAGAAAAGTGACGGGATGATCTTAAGCTTGTCAGTTATGGCGGGTGCTTTTATCGGATTAGCCTTTCTTTTCTACATCACAGTGACCACAGGCAGTGCTGATGCAGGATGGGGATTAAGCCGACTCGCTGGCGGTCTGGCATTCAGTATGGGATTAATACTGATTGTAATATGCGGCGGAGAACTGTTTACCAGCTCAGTGTTATCGAGCATTTCTTGGGCAAATAAACAGATCAGCTTCGGAAAAATGCTCTCAATTTGGGGCAAGGTGTATATCGGTAACTTTATCGGCGCAATGTTTTTGCTCCTTTTAGTATCTGCCGCCGGTCTGTATCAATTGGATCACGGCCAATGGGGCTTAAACGCTCTAAATATTGCGCAGCACAAGCTTCACCATTCACCAATTCAAGCATTTTCTCTTGGTGTGTTGTGTAACTTACTCGTGTGCTTAGCAATTTGGCTAACGTTCAGTAGCGCAAATGCCATGACAAAAGCGGCGATGACCATTATGCCTGTCGCCATGTTTGTCTCTACTGGCTTTGAGCACTGTGTGGCCAACATGTTCATGGTGCCACTAGGCATCGTCATTCAAAATTTTGCACCAAATAGTTTTTGGCTAGAAGCCGGCGTCAGTGCCAGTCAATACGCTGATCTTAATATTTACCAATTTGTTACTGCCAACCTAATCCCAGTCACACTGGGCAACATTGTCGGTGGCGCCGTATTAGTTGGGCTCGCCAACTGGTGTATCTACCGTCGTCCGCAACTTAAAGCGGCGAACGTATCAACCATTACAAATACAACTCAAATTACGACAGTTAAGGACATCATTATGAACAGCAACATCACCGTTAAAGAAATTATGAACACTCGCCCACTGACCCTTTCTGTAGAAATGCCAACAGCAGTCGCGATTGACACTCTACTCGCTAACCACCTTGATGGCGCGCCGGTGTGTGATGTTGAAGGTCGTTTGGTTGGTTTTTTCTCTGCTCACGATGTCATGGTTGATTTGTGGTGTCAGGATTACATTCCAAGTATGGAACAAAAAGTAGTGGATTTGATGTCACGTGATGTGATTGCAATAGATGCAGCAGATAAGTTGGTAGATGTTACTGAATTTCTGTGTATTGACAAAGAGCAGCTATACCCAACAAGCGGAATGGGCATCGCAACACGTATGACGTCACTATCTCTAGAAGAGCGCGCAAAGAGCATGAAGGTAAATAAACCACACATGTTACCTGTGCTAGAAAATGGACAACTCGTTGGTGTTCTTTGCCGCGAACATGTTTTGAAAGCATTACGAGATGTTTACGGAGAACGTTTAACCGTGGTTAATCAACAAGAGCTTGAAACCGCATAACAGTTTTGGTCAGGAAATAAGTCGCCTACAGACCAAAAAAAGCCCCCTTTAGGGGGCTTTCTCTTTGAATCAAGGGTATTTATTTCTTAATACCTTCGACAAATAGTTCCATATCAACATAGCTTGATGCGCCCATGACCGCGATATTGAAATCTGCGAGTTCAAGTCGTGTCGTACCTTCAAAGCCAGCACGCTCGCCACCCCATGGGTCTTGGCCAGCTCCAATAAACTCGGCATCAATCGTGATTGTTTTCGTGACACCATGTAAATTCAGTTCACCAATCACGTCTAACTTACCATCACCTTTGTCGACCACTTTTGTACTAGTAAATGTCGCCGTTGAAAACTTACCCGCATCGATAAAATCTGAGCTACGGATGTGTTTGTCACGTTCAGCATGATTAGAATCCAAGCTACGTGTATCAACATTTACAGTTACTTTTGATGCTTCAATGTTTTTTGGATCGTAAGAGAATTCACCATCAAATTTATTGAATCGACCTTTCGTGAAACTGTAACCCAGATGGCTTACTTTGAAGTTAATAGATGCGTGAGCACCCTTTGTATCGATAACGTAATCCGCTGCGCTGGCACCAAAAGGCAGTACCATGGCCATAGCTAGTCCTGTAGCAAATAACGTTTTTTTCATTTTGAAGCTCCTATCATTTTGCGTAGCGTGTTGTCTTTATTAATCACATGATGTTTTAGTGCAGCGATAGCGTGAAAACCAGCAAGTATCATCAATGCCCAAGCTGCATAAAAGTGAATGGTTCCAGATAGGTCGGATTGCCCTTCAAAAAGTGCACCTAATCCCGGAACAGTAAACCAACCGAAAACATCGATACCTCGTCCGTCTTCCGTTGAAATGAGATAGCCCGATATAAACAAAGTTGCTAATAAACCATACATAGCGATATGAACCAGTTTGGCACCTAAGATCTCATAGGCATGACCTTCCACACTAGGTGACACCGTCACAAACTTCCAAATCAATCGAAAGAGCGTGACTGCCGCAAGAATGATACCTATAGATTTATGCCAATGAGGCGCAGTTTGATACCATTCGCTGTAATAGCTTAGATCTACCATCCACAAACCAACACCAAACATGCCTATTACTATGATTGCAGATAACCAATGAATGGTACGGGCTGTCAGGTTGTAGCTTTGTACATCAGAACTCATAACTAACTTTCTCTATCTTGCTTTTAAATGTAAATGAGAATACCTATCAGGCATAGTACATACACCTCACTCTTCGCAACATAGTATTTACCATTCTTTACATTCGTGAAATAGAGCACACCTGTTCAACTACATCAAAAATTTTGAATAAGAGTTTTTTGCTAATACTTGCTTATCTGTTCTATTTCATACAGCTCATCATCAATGTCTTGAAGCTTCCTGTGAATAACGGTCTGTGCATCGACAATCCCTTTGTTATAGAAAGCAGGCCCAAATGTTTCTACGATAAAATCAAACATAAACTCTGCATCAAACTGCCCGACTTCAACTTGAAGCTCATCCATTAAGTACTTTTGCAAAGCTTCCGACATATCGTGCTTTTGTTGTGATGTAAATTCAATCTTGGCCATATTTGTTTAAACCTTTTCGTATTCTTACCGTTAACGATTATACCCTAATGACTTTGGGGTTCTGGATATGGAGTGTATTAGCTTAAGTTAAAAATCAAGTGATTCACACCAACCACATGACCTTGGCATGGCTTGACCACGTTTTAATAAAAGCCCATGATCTCAAAGAAAAAATCGTGTTCATGATCATGGTGTCAGTATTTTTGAGCAAGCGCTGCAACGAATTATGTTAATCTGAACTTTTGCTCTGGTGCTCATTTTCTAGGAGAGATGATTTGTTATTGGATGTGTTGATTCAAAGTGTTAACGAGTTTCAAACGGACTGCATGAAACTATGTGAAAAACACTATCCTACGATTCACAATCAGGGCATGAGCGAACACCATTTAGGTCTTGCGTTTGCTCGCCGCTTAGCTCGGACGCTGAATGAGTTCGGACATACTTGCGATTTTGCGCCAATGGAGTCTTTGAAGTCGACAGATTATCCCCATCACTTTCGTGTGAGCTCAGATGCAGGGACCGTCTGGGTTATTACCTCCCATTTAGTCAGTGCAGGACCGACTTGTCGCAAAAAATTATTCCGAGCTGTGGGGCAATGGCAACAGGAGTATGCGTATGCTATCCAACCAAATGATTTATTACTCCTTTTAACTGATCATTGGATTTCGCGAAGTAAACAAAGCCGAGAACTACTCCACTGGTGGACAGGACAGATCCCAGATGAAATTGACGAATATAATGCTCAAGGCATCAGCCTATACGAAAGTGACTCTCAGCTTGCTTATGACCTTGAGAAACACTTTAATGTTAGCCCCTATTACGTCAAATTTACACATCCATTAAAACGCTCGACGAACCAAAGTTTAGTTAGAAAGTATATTCAGCTCTATTCAGTTATCCAATTAAGTTGATGCTTTAGCAACATCTTTAATCCACCGTGTATTAGTCTTGTTTACAAGCCACACGAATAACAGATACAAACCTCAACAATTGGTCACCTTCCTCAACGCCATTACATACCGATCCCTGCATCAGAATCTTTCCCAGAGATGGTGTCAGCCACAACAAACGATTAGACATAGCGATAGGTTCGTAAGAAACATTTTTCAATAAGATAGAATATTGAGAGATATATCTAGAATTTGGGGAATAATATCTGGTATCGCTTTATTAGCGGCTAAAACAAACTTAATGTCTAATACGTGCAATTGACAAGGATAAACGACCAGACCAGCACCAACAAACATCAAGTCAATCGAATTAACTATTTTATCTATTAACAATCACATAAACCATAAAGCACCGTTGTTTATGCGTTGACATATTAATGACATTATCAATAATGTGACGCGATGTTTCATGATTTTTCACAAAATATGCGACAGATTTCATTCTTTATAGTGAGCTTGGTAACAACATGATTCTCTCCCTCCAGCAACAATTCCAAGCGTGTATAGAACTAAACAGCGCGTATCAGTTTGTTGCTAACTATAAAGAACTTACCCTTTCGAGCGTGTTTCAACCGATTTTCAATAGACAAGATGGCATTATTGGCGTTGAAGCTTTAGTCAGAATAAAAACGGCTCAAGGAATGCAAATTAGACCGGATGCATACTTTCAATCGAATGCAATAAAATTAGAAGACAAGATCAACGTTGAACGGTTAAGTCGTGCAATACATATTCGTAACTTTTCACGTTCTAAATACGCACATCTAAAATTGTTTTTGAATGTCCTCCCTTCTGCTACTGAATACCTTACATACAACGGTCTTGATAATAGCTTATTAATTAAACGATTAAATGACTTAAACATCCAACACTCGCAACTGGTTATGGAGCTCGTTGAATTAAAGTTTCATGACGATGATACACTGCGTGAAACAATGATGAAGTTAAGCGATCAAGGCTTTCATGTTGCTGTCGACGACTACGGAACAAAGGCGTCAACAAAAGAACGAGTTGAACTCATACAACCTGCTATCGTAAAGCTTGATCGCTCTATCATGTTAGACTTTTTAGATGCTAAACCAGAGAAATTATACGAAGGGTTACGTGTTGCGAAATCGATCGGTGCTAAGGTTGTTGTTGAAGGTATAGAAACAAAACATCAATACGATACCATGAAGCAACTCGATATCGACATGTTTCAAGGTTACTACCTCGCAATGCCAGAAGCCTTAAGTCCTTACGAGTCCATAACCTGCTTAAACTAAAAGCAGCCTCACGTTCTAAGCCTAGTTCTTCAATTGTTCGTTAGCGCAGGCCGACTGACTTTACAGCTCCCAAACTACCGAACGACTAGCCTGATACATATCAAAAATTCTTCAGCGTTATAACCTTCGATTACACCCACTTTAAATTTGATCAATATTGATCAAGACCTTTCGAATTTGATCAGAAAGCTCAAATTTAAACATTTTGTTGGTGAGTAATTACTGTTTCTGTAAAGCAAGTTTATTCGCAGCATTTTATGCTAGAACAAAAACAGCCTAACATCTTTTATGTAATTAAATTACACAATAAAACCAAACAAGATCAGCAGCAGTCAATCATTCCACTTTAACCTATTGATTTAATTAAACAAAGGAGTAACACGAAGAGAAAATTAAAGATTTGCAAGGAAAGTTACTTTGACAGAAGAATATGCTACTGCTTAATTAAAGATAAAAGAAAAGGCAGATTACTCTGCCTTTTCTTTTGCTGCTTGGTCACGAATTTCTTGAGCGACTATTTTGATGGCTTGTGCAGTACTGATCCCTGATGCCATGAGTTGCTGTATTTTCTCAACGGCAACTTGTTGTTCTGAGTGGCTCAGAGGAGGAAGATCATCCAACATAAAAACTCCTAGCAATAAATAAGAGCCGATAGTAAACAGATTTTTGATTGGATGCCAGCATTACTCCATTCACTAGTAACTTGTCAGAAAGTTCACGTAAGCTCCCATCGAATTTTCATTAGTATAACTTGCACCTAAATCAAGCTGGAACAAATTCAAAGGTGAAAGTCCAATACCTGCTGTGAAGGTATCGTCAGTATCATCATAGGCGATATTCTTGTTCCAGCCCGCACGCAATTTCAGTTGGCGTAATATATCCAACTCCCCTCCTACCCTAACCATTTGAGTATTGTCGTTGAAATTAGTGTAACGTTCATTTTCGTTCAATTCGTAATCAGCACTTAATGTAAAGTAATCTGAGACAATACCTGCTCCAACGGTATATTGAGGCCTGATTTGATAAGCATATGTTTGTGTGAGATCGCGACTTTGGCTCGGGTCAATGCTTGAAGTGACCGTTTGGTTCAGAGTTAATGTTTGAATATCTCTGCTAACAAGGTTAGTCGCTGAAAAACCGATTCTCAACGGGCCATAAAACCATAAGAATCCAGCATCCATGTTGAACATGGTTTCCCCTGTTCCATTGTCACGTACATCTTTAATATCGTAGCTATTCAAGTTTGCTGAATATACATAGGTATAAATTCTTTGTAATTTTGGCGTAATACCAAATGCGATGTGTTGTCCTAGGAAGGTTTGATATTTCGCCAGTGAGATACCAACTTCCGTCACCCCAATAGAAACGGCGTTGACAGCACTTAACTCTGCATTCACCGCAGTGTCAATGGTTGAAATTCCAGTATTTGAACCAGCATAGATATCAGTTTCGGCGAATGATTCGGTATACGCTTTACCAAACACATTTGCAGCAACATACTGATTTGGAATAGCGAATGCCACCACCCCACCCAGCTCTAGTTTTGCTTTGTCACCCTGTAACGAATCGAGTGTAGTTTGTAATTCGGATACTTGGCTGAAATCACCATTTGCTGCTTTATCAATGATGCCAGCGGCCGTCTCTAGTTCATCGACCATCATGTATTCGTCGTTATAGGCTAACCCAAAGCTTGGCGTGATCATGCCAACATCATCATTACGACGATATATTGCTGTTAATGCTGGATTATAAAAAGGTGCAGTGAGAAAGTTTGCTGAGACAACACCGACACCACCCATGGCATCACCTCGAGCCTCGATGGCATAGCTTGCGGCTTGTACAGAACCGGCTGCACAAGCAATTGAAAGAGTGAGAAGCTTTATTGGTTTTTGCATAACGATATAAACTCTTTAATTCCCTTACGTTTATATCGTCACACTGTTATGAAACTTTAGCTATTCCTCTTGGGAAACATCATAAGTTTTACTAATTATTTGTGATTGCTCTACAATTATTGGACCTTGCCAGCGCTGGTGTATCATCGAGACTGCGAGGATATACCGTCCAGCAGGAATGCCCGTAGAATCCAAGCTTGTCGGGTAATCAGAATCTGAAACGTCTTTCCATACCTGATTATATGTGCCATCCACATAATCATAAACGGTCACGTTTTGTTTAGGCAGCGGACAATGAGGATTCAAAAGCGCATTTTTTTCGATCGACCATTGATCTTTAGATTGCCAGCGTACGCTGATTTTTGCTCTTGGATCACCGATGACAAGCCAAGAGCTCCAAGATGTTTGATCTTTCGCTGTAATATCAATTCTATATAACCCCATAGGCACTCGACTATTTAAGTTATAACGTTTGATATAGTTTTTGACACCGTTTCCGTCAGGCTCAAAACCTGTTAATGAGTCATCGTTTGATAACGATTTCTGTACCCACTTTGACAATGTGATGTCGGCAATTTCTTTATAAGTAGAAACGCGAACTTCAGCACGATACGCATCCCTACCCGGGCTTTGAATTTCTGCTCTTTGAACCGTGACAGACTTTAGCCAATTCGGTAATGACTTTGTATCTAGGCTCTTACCACAATCCACTTCTAGTGATTGGAGAAAAAGATCATTTAAGTGGGGAGCGTTAGTCTGCTTTTTTTCTTGTTGCCAAACTTCAACCAAAGATGAAAACATCGATGGTAGATCATCATTTAACAAGTGTTTATGCGCTTGTGTTAACGGCGTATTGTCTTCAAACCAGTCAACATTCGCAGCATATAAAGGCACGCTAATAAGCGTGCCAATCAAAAAAGCTGTAATCCGCATTAGGCTTTCATCTTATAACCAACGCCACGCAAAGTTTCGATCTCTAAACCAGGCAACTTTTGGCGTAGCTGAAGAACGTGAGTATCTACCGTTCGTGTTGTTGGGAAATGATTATAACCCCATACATGATCAAGCAATTCATCACGTGTAAATACACGGCCTAAATTGCTCGCAAGGAAAAGCAACAAGTCAAATTCAGTTCGAGTTAAAGTGATCGATTCATCTTTGAAAAAGACTTCACGAGTCGCCTTATCGATCAACAAGTGCTCAGTTTTCACTTTAGTATCATCGAGCGCATCCGCATCAGGGGCACGCAACTGTGCACGAATACGAGCAAATAATTCGGCTTCTGCAAATGGTTTTGTCAGGTAATCATTTGCACCTGCATCCAGTCCAGTTACTTTGTCTTTTACAGTAACTAAAGCAGTTAAAAGAATAACGGGAACGTCTTTTATTTTCTTCCAATCGACTAAGTGCTCAACTGAGTCACCATCCGGTAACTGGCGATCCAGTATCACTAGATCCGCTTTGTCCCAGTATTGTTCTACATCAGCAATAGTCTCTGCATGGAAGCACTCGTATCCCGCTTGTTCCAAACTGACTAAAAGGCCGTCTGCTAGGTTTTTATCATCTTCAACGAGAAGCAGTGTCTGTTTCACAAGGTATCTCCAGAATAAATGTAGAAGGTGGACCAATGAGGGACATCTTTCCTCCCATTCTCCCAACCATAGATTCAACAATGGTAAGGCCGAGGCCAAGGCCACTTTTGCTAACAAATGGCTTTCTTAATTGTCGCCAGTCTTTTTGTGTTAGCGATCCTTGGTCTATAACCTTAACTACTATTTTTGAACTCGACGTTTCCACATCAAGCATTACGGGTGCAACACCATATTTGACGGCATTGCGTATTAAATTATCGATACATGTACCAAGCCAATATACGTTTAACTTGGCAGCAACATCGTTGTTAATTCGAAACTCAATATCTCCAACAAACTCTTCTTCTACTTTATATTCAAGCCACTCTTGAACCGAAGGTACCCATTCCGTAGCAAGTGGTTTGTTATCTGATTGAAGATAATCTTTACTTGCTTCCGCTAGCTGCCTAAGTCGTCTTGAATCTTCACATAAACGTCTAAATTCGTCATACACCGACTCTGGTAATTTTTCAAATTCTCGTCTAAAACCTTCAACCGTTAACGACAAGCTGGCTATCGGTGTTCTCAATTCATGCGTTAGAATTTGAAGGATCAACATACGACTCTTCATTTCTTGTCGCTTAGTATTCCAACGATAAACCGACCAGCCTAATACTAACAAGATGTTAGCAATCACCAGAACGACCATACTGATGCGTAATACATCAGAATGATCTTCTACATCCCAACACAGGTTACCACGTTGTACGAAACATGTACTTGTTTCATTCGACAACTTAAAACTAAGCCCCGCGATATCGATGTTCTTCTTCCATACGTTTTGCGGGAAAATAAGGTAATTGTCGTTTTGTCGAAGCCAAAGGTTGTCTTGCTCAAGGAACATACTTGAACCAGATATCAGTGCGAGAATGGTTTCTTCATTCATACGTTGCAGCCGTCCAAGCAATGTATCGTTTTCTGCTAGCGGACGTTCTTTAATGTGCATGTATTGTTGAAGTTTTTCCTGTTTGTCAGGGTGTAACGTTGCGTATCGGTTAGCATAGGTACCACCACCAGGATGGATTAGTGCACTTCTTGCAAACCATTTTGTGTTTAATTTGGTTCCTTTACACACCGCTCTAGTAAAAACTAACGGCTCAGTCACTAAAGGGCTTAGTGGAAGCTTACCCGTACAAGTTTGAGCTAATTGATAGAGACGCTGTATATCTTTAAGTGGATATGTCCATGTTTGAGGCAGCATGGATTCAGGTGTCAACAAACGTGTTGGGTAGTCCGCTTGTAATACACGAATGTCGTACGTAACTGTAGCTTCTGACGGATCAAATAGGTCAACAAACTTGTCGATTCGCTCAGGTAAGGAATCAGCAAACGCTTGTGTTGACGCTAATAAGAAGCATAAGGATAAAGACTTTAAAGTAGTTTTAATCAATGCAAAAATTCGTTAAATCAGTAAGTTACGTCTAAAGTAAAATATTATCGCAAAAATATAATTTTACAATGTGATATTGGTGTCAATAATGTTCTAACAAAAAACAAAGAAGCCAGCAAATTGCTGGCTTCTTTCTTAAGTATCCTTAGCTTACAAAGCTTTAGAAATCGCGTCCACACTTTCTTTAGCATCACCAAATAGCATTTGAGTGTTATCTTTAAAGAACAGTGGGTTTTGTACACCCGCATAACCCGTATTCATTGAACGCTTGAATACGATGACATTTTGCGCATTCCATACTTCTAGAACTGGCATACCTGCAATCGGGCTATTTGGATCTTCAAGTGCTGCTGGGTTTACTGTGTCATTTGCACCGATTACTAGGACAGTATCAGTGTCAGATAGATCATCATTGATCTCATCCATCTCCAATACGATGTCATAAGGTACTTTAGCTTCCGCTAGCAGAACATTCATGTGACCAGGTAAGCGACCCGCTACAGGGTGAATACCAAAACGGACTTCTACACCTTGTGAACGAAGCTTTTCTGTAATTTCATGCACTGGGTACTGAGCTTGAGCAACCGCCATGCCGTACCCTGGAGTAATCACAACAGACTTTGAGTTTTTCAGCATTTCAGCAACTTCTTCAGCCGTTGTTTCACGGTGCTCGCCGTGGTCAACATCGCCTGAAATAACAACTTCCTGACCAAAGCCACCAGCGATTACACTGATGAAAGAACGGTTCATTGCTTTACACATGATGTAAGACAGAATTGCACCAGAAGAACCCACTAGTGCACCAGTTACGATCAATAGATCATTTGCTAGCATGAAACCTGCTGCTGCTGCTGCCCAACCAGAGTATGAGTTCAGCATCGACACAACAACTGGCATATCTGCACCACCGATTGACGCAACCAAGTGGTAACCAAATGCAAAAGCAATCAGCGTCATCACAATCAATGCAAACATGCTGCCATCGGCTTTAACGAAATAAAGCATCAACAAAGTAGAAACAACGATCGCTGCCAAGTTCATTTTGTGCTTGTGTGGAAGATTCAATGGCGATGAAGAAATAACACCACGAAGTTTGCCAAACGCAACAATTGAACCAGTAAATGTCACCGCACCAATGAAGACACCTAAGAATACTTCAACAAGGTGAATAACATGCTCCGCTTGAATTCCAGCTAAGTCAGTTGAAACAGGTGCTGGTGGCTCGATATAGCTGTTAAAGCCAACAAGAACTGCAGCCATACCAACAAAGCTATGTAAAATAGCTACCAACTCTGGCATTTCTGTCATTTCAACTTTCTTTGCGTAGTGGATACCAATACCACCACCAATAACCATGGCAATAATCACCCACGCAAAGCCTTGAGCATCTGGGCTGAATATCGTCGCTAGCAGCGCAATCGTCATACCAGCGATGCCATAGTAGTTGCCGTTTCTAGCGGACTCTTGTTTAGATAAACCTGCTAAACTAAGAATAAAAAATAGCGCAGCAACAATATATGCCGCTTGTACTAATCCTGCAGACATTTGTTACTCCCTACTATTGATCTTTACGGAACATTTCAAGCATACGTTTAGTGACAGTAAAACCACCAAAGATGTTAATGCTTGCAATGAGCACGGCTATAAACGACAAGAAGGTAACCACTCCGCTACCCTGCCCAATCTGTAACAACGCTCCGACAACGATGATGCCCGAAATTGCGTTTGTTACCGACATAAGTGGCGTGTGTAAAGCATGTGTCACATTCCATACAACGTAATAACCCACCACACAGGCCAAAACGAATACGGTGAAGTGAGACAAAAATGCAGCAGGTGCTACAGATGCAACCCATGCAAACGCACCTACACCAATTGCTAGTGCAGCAAACTTCTTAACAGGTGATTTAGGTTCTTCAGCCTTAACCTGAGCTTGCACTGGCTCTTCTACTTTTGCTTGAGGTTGTGCAGAAACTTGAATTGGCGGTGCAGGCCACGTTACTTCACCCTCTTTAACAACCGTTACACCACGAAGTACAACGTCTTCAAAATCGATGTCGATGTTGCCGTCTTTCTCTTTGCACAAAAGTTTTAGCAAGTTAACAAGGTTAGTTGCGTACAATTGAGAAGATTGTGTCGGTAGGCGTCCAACCATGTCGGTATAACCAACAATTTTTACGCCATTTTCTGTGGTGATGACTTGATCCGCAACGGTGTATTCGCAGTTACCACCATTTGCAGCCGCAAGGTCGACAATCACGCTTCCCGGCTTCATGCTATCAACCATTTCTTTGGTGATTAGCTTAGGAGCAGGACGGCCTGGTATCAGAGCTGTAGTTACAATAATGTCGACATCTTTTGCTTGTTCAGCATAAAGCTCTTCAGCTTTTTTGTTGAACTCTTCAGACATCTCTTTTGCGTAACCATCGCCTGAGCCTGAGTCTTCTTTGAAGTCTACTTCAAGAAACTCTGCGCCCATCGATTGCACTTGCTCTTTTACTTCAGGACGAACATCAAATGCTCTAACAATAGCGCCAAGGCTACCTGCCGCACCGATCGCGGCCAGACCTGCTACGCCAGCACCTGCTACAAGTACTTTCGCTGGTGGAACTTTACCTGCAGCTGTGATTTGTCCTGTAAAGAAACGTCCGAACTCATGAGCAGCTTCAACAACTGCACGGTAACCTGCGATGTTTGCCATCGAAGAAAGTGCATCAAGTGCCTGAGCTCGTGAAATGCGAGGAACAGAATCCATTGCTAATACATTAATGTTCTTGCTTGAAAGCTTTTCCATTAACTCTGGATTTTGGGCTGGCCAGATAAAACTGATCAGAGTAGCGCCTTCTTTTAATAAGGCAATCTCGTCATGGGCTTCGTCGACTAGAGGGGCATTTACTTTGAGAATAAGGTCTGAGTTCCAAACTTCATCTTTACTTACAATCGCAGCACCTGCTGCTATGAAAGCATTGTCATCGAAGCTTGCGAGTTCACCCGCTTGAGACTCAACTGAGACTTCAAACCCCAGTTTTATTAGCTGCTCTACCGATTTAGGCGAAGCCGCTACTCGCCTTTCTCCAGCGAGTATTTCTTTTGGTACACCAATTTGCATAGCTATTCCTTGACTATTGGCACAATGATTATTCTTTTTTTATCTAACGGCTGTACGAGTTTCAAGTGTTTTGTAATTAAAATACAAAAAATCATTACATATAACGTTAAGTAATGGACTATTTTGCTTTATATGAAGGTAATCAAACAACACCTTTGAAGCTGAACAGAGGTCAAACCAGTATTTGTAATTACTTGTAAAAGTTGAAGATTAATCATCAATCCTAAAAAAAGAGTCATCAGCATAACGGCTAATGACTCTCAAATTTATGACTCGCGTCAAGTTGGTGCATTTCTAATCAAAAATTTTACCGTTCATTTGATCAATGAACATTTGGGCTTTCTTTAGCATAAATTCATTGGCATCATTTTCGTTCGACAGCACATCAGACCGTATAAATCGATGAGTTTTTGTTTCATCATTGATTTGTTGTGTAATTCTACCAGCAATACGAAACTGACCATTTTCAGCCATTGCCTCGGCATAAATCAAAAAACCTTTATATTCTACAGGTTCTACTTCTTTTATTGTTTGTGGTTTTGAACCACCAAATAGACGAGAAAACAGCCCCACGTCTCACTCCTTCTTGCCGTGTTTGGTTTGAATAAGTGGTTTCTCAAACCACTCCAATTCCGCATTGTCATCATACCCAGGACGATAAAACACAACGGGAACTTCATCATTTCTCTTTAGGCGCCTATCATCAATAACCATCGACTTTGCAGACTCTATTGCATCAACTGCTGCCTGCTTTAAGGTTACCAAGCGTTTTTCAGGCAACGCAGATAAGAAGTCAATATCGTGACGTATGTATACAGGCCTTAACTGGTTGAGAGCCAAACACGCTAGGTCTGCCAACTGTTCATTATTAAATTGATCAACATATTCTTTCTTGGCGAGAACTTGCCCAACGAGAGTTTCCATATAGTTATGTACATCGACACTGATTTGCATACACCTAACTCCTACCTTTAATTCAAAATCCACACTATCAAGCATCTAGTATATGAATAAACTTGTTCAAGAAAGCAAAAATTCAAATACTTATTGTTCATTTATTCATTGTAGCTCATACTTGAAGCCGATTTTCCACTTTTAGTTTAGTAAAAAGCTTGGAAAATCATTAAATAGAAGTATGCTAAGTAATTTGTCATTATCTCATTCGGTTAGGCTCACTAGATGTCTTTTTCGTTAGTCACGTCGAACTGGTTTCGTTTGTCGTTTCCATTATTATTACTAACTTTGATCAGTTTAGGAATGAGTAACGTCATTTCAGTAACGAAAGCAAATATCGATTTTGCTTCAAACTTACCATTTGTATTGTTCGTTTCAGTTATTTTGTTAGGACACGCATTCAAACAAAGCCGTATTGCGATGGTGTCTACAGCAATGCTTACCGCGTACTGGATAATTATAAATTGGCTTCAAGTCCCTCTTTCTAGCGGCACAACACTGCTTGAGTTGTCTTTGTTGGCTTTTCTTTTACCTGTCGCCTGCCTACTTGTGTATCCACTTAGTGATTCGGGCGTCTTAAGTAAAACTTATTTAGGTTACACTGTAACCATCTCTTTATTTATTTCATGGTGTTATCTGATTTTGACCCACTATTATGATGGTGGATTTGAAAATATAGACGACACTTTTCTCTTTATTATCCCCGAAATATCGCGCTTACCATTCATTTTGGTTCTTTATTTAGTGGGGTTAGTTTTGTGTTGTGCCATTTTGGTTTTGCGTCAAAATCGAATTACAGATGCTGTAGTTTACAGCTCAATCATGTTTGCTAGTGTGACGTTCATTTTTTTCCATGTGCCCTACATTTCAAGCACCATGTTCACAATTGCTGGGCTACTGCTCCTTGTATATGTCATTTCGGCCAGTTACGAGCTCGCCTTTAACGATAGATTAACCAGCATTCCTGGACGGCTTGCCCTAGAATCTGATCTCAAACTTCTTGGTCGCAAATACACAATTGCTATGTTAGATATCGACCACTTCAAGTCTTTCAACGATACTTATGGTCATGACACAGGTGACGATGTGTTAAGGCTAGTAGCAAGTAAATTGCGAGACATTAGTGGTAAAGCGAAAGTTTATCGTTATGGCGGCGAGGAGTTCACGGTCCTATTTCGTGGAAAACATGTTGACGACACGGTACAACACCTAGAGTTATTAAGAGAATCCGTAGAGAGTTACGATATGGTGTTACGTAATTCTGACTCACGACCTAAAAGTGACAAAAAGGGAAGCCAGAAACGGGGAGCTGCGGAAAAAGAGAATGAAGTGGTGAATGTAACCATCAGTATTGGCGTCTCGGATAACAGCGAACATCACTACGTTTCGCAAGTTATGAAAGCGGCAGATGAAGCATTATATAAGGCAAAAAAAGCAGGCCGAAATAAAGTAGTCACCAGCCGCAAGCTAGATTTAGACTCATTCTTGGTTAAAAAATAAAACGATACTGCCACCCATCAGGGCACTACCGTAGTTAAAATTTAAACCTATTCCGACATTATCAATCCAATCAGATTTAAACGGAGGAGTCATTAACCAACCAAATGACGTTTCGTAATAATGATTAGTTCCCATTGGTGTTTCAGTGTCCCCTCCTACGTCAATACGGCGAAAACTGGCATAAACAGACTGAACGCTTTCTTTCCAATGAGTGATATCGTAAAACGCTTCAACACCTGAAGCTAAATACCATCCCTCTGGGTTACCAACATCTCCGTAGTTTGCTTCACCCCAGCCATAGCCGTAGAAATAGTGCGCAGCAGACGTTGCATTCCAACTTCCCCACTTTTCAGCAGAATCATATTTTAGTTCGATATGAGGTTCTGCTGCTACAGCCCAAGCATCGGTATTAAACACTACCCCATCTAATTTAGGTTTTAATGCTTGAGAGTATTGGCTTTTATAATCGTGGTTATTCTTAAAGTATTGTAAATGTACACCTAACCCCGGAGTCACAGTCCAGCTTTCATCAAGTTTGTATTGATAGCGATATGCACTAAATGCACCCAAGATAAATTGCTCTTGATAATCTTGCTCATCGCCTTGTCTTACTTCAACATCTTGAGCAGATGCTAAAACGGAGAGTCGGGTAACAACTCGGTGCTTATTGACAGCCTCACTGTCACTTAGCTCAAAAGTGAAAGGGAGAGTTGATACTGCAATTTGCTGCCTGAGCCGAATAGATTCCTCTGAACCAATTTTATCGTTTGAAAGATTAAACCAATCGTTTGGATCAAAGTCATGCACTCCGAAAGTCAAAACTTCACTGTCGGTCATCACAATCGCAGCTGAGAAAGACTGCTCTAGATATCTTTGAATCGAGTCATTGCCTTTAGCAAGGCAAAGTGCAGGAAAAGTGGCTACTAAAGTAACCAATATAGGACGTGTAGATTGAATTAACATCTTCTAAAAACAAGCATTCATCGGCATAAACGCACATTCGGTGTGGCGGTAAAGTACTCGGAAACCGCCGTTTGATCAATAAAAATCATCTTAAAGGCGAATTGCCATCAATGAACATATAATTGTTTTTCCCCTGTTTTTTCGCCTCATACAACGCGTTATCAGCAAGTTTATAAAGCTCATCAATAGACTCGAAACCTTTTGGTGTTAAACTCAACACCCCCTGTGACACCGTCACTACCTGCGCAGCGGCACTATATTCATGTTTTAGTTTTAAAGCATCCAAAGCTTTGTGTATCCGTTTCGCTTCGATTAACGCTTGCTCCGCATCGGTATGGCCTAACAAAACAACAAATTCCTCACCACCATAACGTCCAACAGTTTCATCACTGCGAGTAAATAGCTTTTGCAGCATGTCCGCTAGCGCGATTAAACACTTATCACCTTCAATATGACCGTAGTTATCGTTATAAAGCTTGAAGTTATCGACATCTAACAATATGAGACTCATTGGAAGTTGATGACGTCCATGAATCGAAATCAATTCACTGATCTTGTTATCTATAAATCTTCGATTCTTAATTTTAGTCAGTCCATCTTCACTGGCTAATAGTTCAAGCTCTTGATTTAGCTTTGCCAACTGAGCTGTTTTTGCGTCTAACTCTCTTCTCATAAACGCAATACGTTGCATCGCAATCAATTTAGAGTTCAGTACGAGTTTATCCACTGGTTTTGTTAGATAGTCGTCGCCACCGGCTTCTATCGCTTTCGCGATCATGGTGGGCTCGTCATGGCTACTCAGAAATATAATGGGTACCCAATCTGGGTATTGTGATCTAATCTCCCTAGATACTTGGAATCCATCCATTTCAGGCATCGAAATATCAAGTAAAACGAGTTCGGGTTGAAAGTTTGGGTATATCTTTAATGCTTCGCTCCCAGAGGCCGCCATTTCAACGCTATGACCTAATTGTTTAAGGCGTATTGCCAGTTGCATGCGCTCCATTTGCACGTCATCAACAAGCAATATCCGCATGGAAGAACCTGTTATCTCCACGATCACCCCTCATAAACATTGTATATTTGCTGACAATATCAGATAAATCAGCTGCTTAATCTTAAGGATACGCCAGAGTTCGGCAATCATCCAGCAAGGTTGACTTTTATCAGATTTTTTTTAGCATAGCGTTTTTAAGTAATGAGATTGAGACTATGTCTGACGTTAATCAAACTGAGCAAGAGAAAG
Source organism: Vibrio sp. TRT 17S01 (assembly GCF_050113695.1). Classification (NCBI taxonomy): domain Bacteria; kingdom Pseudomonadati; phylum Pseudomonadota; class Gammaproteobacteria; order Vibrionales; family Vibrionaceae; genus Vibrio; species Vibrio sp. TRT 17S01. Next base: position 397,438 of record NZ_JBNJOG010000003.1, read on the forward strand.
TGGACTTAGAAGCCATTTCCCCAGAACTTCGTCAAGTAATTGAATTTGATGGTGTTCATGAATCTATGTACCCAATGGTGACCTCTATTCACCAAGTATCTGAAGAAGCGGTACGAGAATCTTGGGAGGAGTTACCAAAGAGCGCTCAAAATATTCTAGACAATTTTGAGCAATTCCACGCCTTGGTTTCTGTCAGTCAGGCATTTGCGGGCTTAAATGTAATGGAAGAGTTCCCTACTCTTAACTTACCAGAAGGCATGACAGAAGAAGAGAAAGAAGAATACCGTGCGACATTGCTCGATCAGGTTCTACACAATTGTGTGAAAGACATGGTCAAACAAATTAAAAAAGCACGTCGTGACCCAATTTTAAAACGTGACTTTACTGACGTTTTCGAAAAATAATTAAAAAAGCCGCGCACAGCGGCTTTTTTAATGTGATAACGCAATATCTCGCTGCGTTACACTCACCCCTTTAACCTGAGCATAGACACGTTGCCCTTTCTTCAAGCTCAGCTCTTCTAGCGCCCATGTGGTGATGGTGGCAGCAAGATAGCAGTTTGGCCCAAGCTCCAGCCCGATAGAGACACTTTGTTTGTTTCCTGTATGGCTCAATATCTCGATACTGTGAATCGAACATTTCAAAACATTTCGTATTGATGTTTGTTCAGGCTCGACTAGTGTAATAGACACGTCACTGGCTTTGACTTGCAGCCGAACTTTAGTTTCAGGCGCATTATTGATTCTTTGAACCCAAAGAGCCGCATCGGTCGTTAACTCAATCAGTGATAAGCCATAACGCTCACTATGTTTGAGCACTTTGCCTTCAAATAAAGAGCTTTGATCTGAAAAAGATTGCCACGGTCTCATTGCGTGTGATGACCAGACTTTTTCTATTGGTCCGCTCTGGACTACCTCGCCTTTTTCCACAACAACAAGATGATTGGCCAAACGTAAAATCTCATTCATGCTGTGAGTGACGTATAAAATGGGAACATTCACGGTATTCGCCAACTCTTCAAGAAAAGGCAGTACTTCTCTTTTTCTTGGCAGGTCCAAAGATGCTAATGGCTCATCCATCAGCAGTACTTCCGGCTTAGTTAATAACGCTCTACCAATTGCAACACGCTGCTTTTCCCCACCAGACAACTCAATCGGATACCGATCTAATAACTTATCAAGCGCAAGTAAGGCTGTAATTTGCGAAAAATGGACATCATCTTTGCCTGTTGCGCCATAAAGCAAGTTGCTCTTTACCTTCATATGAGGAAACAGGCGAGATTCCTGAAAAACGTATCCAATTTTTCTTTTGTGGACAGGCACATTGATACCATCTGTTGAGCAAAATAAGATTTTGTCTGAAATAGTCACTTTGCCAGATGCTGGCGTAGATAAGCCAGCAATCACATTGATTAGCGATGTTTTACCTGCACCTGAACGACCAAATATTGCGGTAATGCCAGTTGGTGGAAGCGTAAGATCAACAGAAAAATCCGTATCTCCTAATGTTTGGGTAAATTGGACCAATATGTTTGACATAATTACTTTGTCCCCAAACGTTGCATGGTTCGTCTTGCTAGCAAATCGGAAATCAGCAATGATGCTAATGCGATCAAAATAGAAATGATGCATAACCGCATCGTCGCTTCTTCAGCTCCCGGAGTTTCAATGAAACTGTACATCGCTAGTGGTATGGTTTGTGTCTCACCTGGAATATTAGAAACAAAGCTGATGGTTGCCCCAAATTCGCCTAAGCTGCGAGCGAAAGAAAGCATCGTACCCGAAATGATTCCCGGAATTGTGAGTGGTAATGTAATGGTAAAGAATATTTTTAAAGGTGACGCACCCAATGTCGCAGCCGCTTGTTCAAGTTTAGGGTCAACATTTTCCAAACTCAGACGTATTGCACGGACCATTAAAGGTAATGCAACGACCACACATGCGAGCACAGCCCCTTTCCAACTAAAACTAAAACTGATGCCAAAAAGATCGTTTATCAACTGCCCTAAATAACCCTGTCGTCCCATCGAGATAAGCAGCAAATACCCAACAACAACTGGTGGAAGAACCAAGGGAAGATGAATAACGCTATCTAGCAAGCTTTTTCCAAAAAAATTCTTTCTAGCCAGAAGCCACGCGAATGCAACTCCGAGTGGAATAAGCCAAATAATCGCATACAAAGCGACTTTTAAGCTAAGTACGATAGCTTCGTATTCATAATCCGTTAGCAAATCCATGACTAGTTAAATCCATATTGAATAAAAATATCTTTCGCTTCTTCACTAAGTAAATAGTTGGCAAACTCCGTTGTCGTCTTTGTTGGCTTGAGCGTCAGCATTGGATAAGTGATAGGATCGTGAGATCCATCTTGGAACTCATATAGGATTTGTACTTTATCAGAAACGTTAGCATCGGTTTTATAAACAATACCTAACGGCGTTTCATTTCGTTCGACTAAAGTCAGTGTGCTTCGAACATTATTTGTGGGTGCTAATTTATTCGATAATGCGTCCCACATTCCGATACTCTGGAGAGCTTGTTTCGCATAGATACCTGCGGGTACTGAGTCTGGCTGCCCGATGGCAAGTCGATTATCTCCCAGTAACGTTAACCACTCGGTGTAGTTATCTTTTTTGATGTCAATTTTAAGTTCGTTTGACGCGATCATCACAAGTGAGTTTGAAACCAAATTCGCGACATTGGCTTGAGAGATGTCCATCTTTTTAATCAGATACTCTGCCCACTTTTGGTTTGCTGAAATGTACACATCGGCTGGCGCTCCGTGTTCAATTTGGCGAGCAAGTGCTGAAGAACCGGCATAAACAGGAACAATATCCACATCATGACTTTCTTCATAATGTTCTACTAATTCATTGATCACGTTGGTTAAGGACGACGCAGCGTAGAGCGTGATCCGCTCTTTTGCCGCAACATTCGATACCAAACATAATGACAGCATGCCCAAAATGGCTTTTGCTTTATTGTTCAAACCCTAACTCCGGCCATAATCTATTTAACTTCATGTGTGACTCTATCGCGTCCGCAATTTGATTTATTGCATTCTCTTGCCTTTCCAATGGGTCAACGTGTGTGATCGTCTTACCTACTGTCCATTGAGCAATTAAATCAAGTGCTTCTGGAGAGTCGAGGATACCATGCAGATAAGTACCCATGACTTGATTGCAATCACTAATTGCCCCCTCATCGGTACCGCAAGTTAGGGTTATCGGTGATGTTTCGGAAACTTGAGTTTCCCCGACATGAATTTCATACCCTCTGACTGGAACAACTTGATCACAAAGGTTCATTTGTCCACTTACATTCGTCAGTGCTTTCTTCTGCGTGAGTATAGTGCTGACATCGAGTAAACCAAGCCCGGCGCTTTGCCCTTGCTCACCTTCGACACCTTTAGGATCATCAATAATGTTGCCCAACATTTGATAACCACCACAGATCCCAAGCACTTTCCCCCCAAATCGCAAGTGCTTCAAAATATCGCGCTGCCACCCTTGCTCTTTAAGGTATTGTAAATCAGCTCGCACAGATTTAGTCCCCGGCAAAATGATTAAGTCTGCCTTATCGAGCTTTTCACCTTTACCAACGTAACGGACATCAATATCAGGATTACGTCTTAGTGCATCAAAGTCGGTATGATTGCTAATACGAGGAAAAACAGGAATAACAACGTTCAGCTTTATATTTTTACTGGTTGTTTGCTCCGCATTGATTGCATCTTCGGCTTCCAAATCAAAACCATGCAAATACGGTAATACACCAAGAACTGGTTTCTTGGTTTTATCCTCAAGCCAATCCAGCCCTGGTTTAAGCAAAGAAAGATCGCCCCTAAAGCGATTAATCACAAAGCCAATAACTCGGTCTTGTTCGGAAGGAGAAAGAAGCTCAAGAGTCCCTACTAAATGCGCAAAGACACCGCCACGATCAATATCAGCAACGATAATGACTGGCACATCGGTTTTTTCGGCAAAACCCATGTTGGCAATGTCATTTTGCCTCAAGTTAATTTCAGCGGGGCTACCCGCTCCCTCAATCATTACACACTCATACTGGCTCTGTAACAGCTCAAATGACTCAACGACCTTTGGCAAAACCAGCTCTTTATAGTGTTGATACCCTATCGCGGCCATATCTGCGATAGCTTGACCCTGAACGATAACCTGACACCCAGTATCCGTACTTGGTTTGAGTAATACCGGATTCATATGAACCGTACTGGGAATATTTGCTGCTTGTGCTTGAACAGCTTGTGCGCGGCCAATTTCACCGCCTGAAGGCGTTACAGCACTATTTAGAGCCATGTTCTGAGGCTTAAATGGAGCAACGCGAACGCCTTTACGCGCTAATACGCGGCACAAACCTGCCACTAGAACACTTTTTCCGGCATCTGATGTCGTTCCTTGCACCATTAAAGCGCGAGTTGGTGACTGCATAGCTAATTGATTGTCTTATTAAATAATGACCAATGATATCGTTATTAATGGCCTAGACTCAACCAAATGAATCGAATATGAATGCACCAATCAGGCTTGGTTCAATTGCGATGTTGTTTAATGCGTTTCGTAGACAAACAAACATGATTAAAGGATAGAAAATGAAAAAGACAACAATCGCATTAGCAGCAACAACTCTTGCACTTTCAACTGCAGCATTTGCTCACAATGATAAGAACAACCAAGGAATCCAATTCAATGGACCTGTTGAGGTAACCTCTATCGACAAATTACTTCAAGACACCGGCATGTTTACCGAGAAGAACGTGGTTGTCGAAGGTCACGTAATTCGTCAAATTAGTGCGGATAAATTTATTTTTACTGATGGTAAAGGTGAAGTACAAATTGAAATTGATGACGATATCAGCTTAAACACAGTCATCGACAACACAACAAAACTTAGACTTTATGGCGAATATGAAGGTGGAAACACACCCGAAATCGAAGTAGATCGCCTACAAGTTTTATAATTCATAAACTTACATTCCGGCTACTAACATTTATGGCTTAAATATTGCTTTATATTACGAAGAGTCAAAATAATGTTATTAGTCGGAGTACTAGTTTTGAAAAAACGTCATCTATTGAGCTTGTTAGCTGCGTGTACAATGGCTGGTCATGCGCAAGCAAATAATTTTAATTACAACTACTTTGAAGTCCGTACTGCAGTAAACCCGCAAATGAGCGGCGTTGAAGGAAGCATGTTTCTGACCGAAAACTCCCATGTAGTCGCTCGCTTTGATACCCAATTTGATAAAGACTATGATTTGGCTGCCGGAATTGGTTTTAACGGCCCAATTAATCAATTTGCTGACGTCTATGGTCAACTTCTCATTCACAATGTGAAATACACGAAAGAATCTGGCGGTGGTTCAGATACTCAAGCTGAATTTAATATTGGGCTGCGCGTTTGGATTGCGGAGCAAATTGAAGCTACAGGTCGTATTGGCCGAAATGATGATGCATCAGTATTCCACGCAGGTGTGCGCTTCCACTCGACAGACCAACTATCACTCTCTGCTGAAACCCGAAATAACGGTTTGTATGGTCCCCAAGCGACCATGTCCGTTCGCTTTCAATATTAACAAATGCCCGGTTTAATCGGGCATTTTTTCTCTTACTACCAGCCGCCTTGGTACCAACTCAACCCCAGATTTATATCGCTTAGCCGATGCGTTAAGCCCTAGTTCTAACGCACTGTCTGCAATAATTTCGAATTGCTGTGGTAACGAATTGATGCGTATAGGAAGGAAATCCAATAATCGGTTATCACCAAATGTTGCGAGTTTTAAACGGTGCATAAGTTCTGGTTTTTCAAGCAAAACATCCAATACCCCTTCTAATAAGGTGTACGACGTGGTGATTATTGCATCAGGAAGATTCTCATTTATAACCCATTCTCTGATTAACTTTGCCCCATCTTCTCTATTGAAATGTTCTCCATAGGCCAACTGATAAGCAACGCGCCTCCCCTTAGCCGCAGACACAAAGCCCATCTCACGTTCTCTGGATACATTAAGCTCAGGTAAAGCACCGATCAAACCAATAGATGTGACATTGTCACTTAGAATTGAGCACGTGAGATCATGAGCAGCAGAAAAATCCTCACTAATCACGCAAGCAAAGTGTTCATCATCCAAAGGTCGGTCAATTGCGATCACCGGAGTGCCACTCTCTTGCAATTTTAAGTAAAATTCACTTGCTTCAACAATGCAGCTTGCGACAAACAATGCATCAACTTTTCTGCTCACTAATGCTTGTACAACCGATTTTTCTATTTCTGGATTATCGTCAGAACAACCGATTAAAATTTGATAACCTGCCGCGCGAGAACTATGCTCCAGCAACTTTGCTAACTTGGCATAACTCGTATTTTCTAAATCGGGAATAATTAGGCCAAAAGATCGGCTATTCCCTGCTCTTAATGTGCTTGCTGCAAGATCCGGACGATAATTGTGAGCATTAACCACATCCATCACTTTCGCTTGGGTTTTAGCACTAATACGATACTTTTGCGCTTTGCCATTGATTACGTAACTAGCGGTTGTTTTAGATACACCGGCTAATTTCGCAACTTCATCTAGTGTCATATTTCCTGCCTTGAACTGTGCTTCGGATCAAAAATCCATCACAAGGATCTTGTGAATATTTGCATTATAAGCTGAAACGTTTCAGCATAAAAGCTGAAAGGATTCAGCAAAATGTATTTTGTGAGATAGATAGAGTTTACTTATCAGTTATCATTTCACTTCGGTGTAAAAACAAACAACACACCATAATGCTGAATCGATTAAGCAAATTAAAATATGCAATAGATAACGAATGATTTAGAGGCACTTATGCTCAAACTTTCCCAAAACGATATCACTCTAAACTTAAATTATAACGACAAGTTTAAAGCCATCGACGCCCTTGCCGAGCAACTTCAGAGTCGTGGATTTGTTGCATCAGGTTATGTCGAAGGTATGCAAGAACGTGAAAGCCAAAATTCAACCTATTTAGGTAATGGCATTGCAATTCCTCACGGTACAACTCAAACACGAGATCTTGTTATTCAAACTGGAGTAACTATCCAGCAATTTCCTCAAGGTATTGATTGGGGAGATGGTAATACGGTTTATTTGGCAATTGGTATTGCTGCAAAATCAGATGAACACTTAGAAATTTTAAAACAATTAACCAAAGTGTTATCGGCAGATGGTGTAGAGCACACTCTCAAACATGCAAAAGATGAACAAACCATTCTCAACTTGCTCAACGGAGATTCATCAACTACTTGTGAAATCATGGATGGTGACTTAATCCAACTTGGTTTCCCTGCTACACAGTGGATTCAAATTGTTGCAACTGCTGGTGGTTTGCTGAAAAACAAAGGCGCGGTAGAAAATTCATTTATTAGCAACATTATGGATAAACGCCCTACTCACTTAGGTAAAGGACTTTGGTTAGTCACCTCAAATGAAGGTGTGATTCAGACAAAATGTGCGTTGGTCACCACTTCCGAGCCTTGTACTTTTGATAGTAAACATGTCACTGGATTACTTGCTATTGCAGCTTGTGACCATTCTCATACCCAACTACTTTCCACTCTTACCGACTTGGTTCAAAGCAACCGTCAAGAAGAGTTGATGTTAGGAGATAAAGAAAAGGTCCTCTCTTTTGTGAGTTCTAATGAGACACCGTCCAATGCCCAAGAAATAAATGAGTTAGACACAATTAAAGCCACATTTAAAATCAAAAATGCACACGGATTACATGCACGCCCAGGCGCGATGCTCGTGGCCGAAGCTAAAAAGTTTGATTCTGCAATTACCGTTAGCAATATCACATCAGATGGTAATCATTTTGTAAACGCAAAGAGCCTAATGAAAGTAATCGCACTTGGCGTTAAGCAAGGCCATGAACTTGAGTTCATCGCGAGTGGTAATGATGCCGAACAAGCCATCAGCGCAATTGGGCAAGCCATCAATTCTGGCTTAGGTGAAGGTTGAGGTGAATGCAATGACAAATAAAGTAGTCACCATCACATTAAACCCTGCCTTAGATTTGACAGGTTCACTTGATGTGTTAAATCAAGGCTCGGTCAGTCTTGTAAACAGCAGTAACCTCCACGCTGCTGGCAAAGGGGTCAATGTTGCAAAGGTATTATCCGATTTGGGCGCACAAGTCACAGTGACCGGCTTTTTAGGCGCTGACAACCCTGAAATGTTCCAATATCTTTTCGGTACTATCGGTGCGACTGATCGTTTTGTTCAAGTCAAAGGCGCCACTCGAATTAACGTTAAATTGGTTGAGTCCAATGGCACTGTTAGTGACATCAATTTCCCTGGTATTACGGTCAATGAATCAGACATCGCTTTATTTGAATCAGTGTTAGAAGAACTCAGCCAAAACCACGATTATTTTGTCTTTGCGGGAAGCTTACCCAACGGCCTCTCCCCTGAGCGCTGTGCAAAATGGATTAAAACACTAAACGCTAAAGGCAAAAAGGTGCTCTTTGACTCCAGCCGTGATGCTCTAAAAGTGGGATTAGACGCTTCTCCTTGGTTGATCAAGCCAAACGATGAAGAGCTATCTCAGCTCTTAAATACTCCTGTAAATAATGAGGCTGACTGTCAATCTGCGGCAAAGCAACTCGCAGATAAGGACATAGATAACATTGTAATTTCAATGGGAGCAAAAGGTGTTATGTGGCTCCATGATAACGAATGGTACGCAGCGACGCCTCCAAAGATGGATGTTGTTAGTACTGTTGGCGCAGGAGATACCCTTGTTGCCGGACTGTGTTGGGGACATATGCAAGCAATGGAAAAATCAAACCTACTCTCTTTTGCTACGGCGTTATCCGCCCTAGCCGTAACTCAAGTTGGAGTGGGAGTAAACAATATAAATCAAGTAGAAAACCTACAAAATAAGATAAACATCAGAAGGCTTTCTTAATCACAAGTACATGGACAAAAGGTCGAGATATATGAATATTGCGATTATCACAGCGTGCCCTAGCGGTGTGGCGAATAGCATCATCACTGCGGGGTTAATGGAAAAAGCAGCAAAGGAGCTTAACTGGCAAGCACATATAGAATGTCAGTCAAGTGTCGTTGACAATCAGATCTTAACGAATGAACAGATAGAACAATCGGATATTGTGCTTATTGTTGCTAGCACAGATGTTGACGAGACTCGTTTTATTGGTAAGCAAGTCTATCGTGCAACAATACAACAATGCATTGACGATCCTAAAGGACTGCTTAAAACCGCCGTATCTAAAGCTGAAGTACTTGAACAAGTGCATGCAACAGAAACGAACAAGTTGACGAATGATAAAAAAAATATCATCGCTATTACCGCTTGTCCGACTGGTGTTGCTCACACATTTATGGCTGCAGAAGCGTTGCTGGAAGAAGGTCAACGTCGCGGCCACAATATTAAAGTAGAAACACGTGGCTCTGTCGGTGCCAAAAACCAGTTGACTGAACAAGATATCGAGCAAGCCGATATCGTCATTGTAGCCGCAGATATTGACGTACCACTGGAGCGTTTTTCAGGTAAAAAACTGTATAGAACTCAAACCGGTCCTGCTCTTAAGAAAACGGCAGAGGAAATGGATAAAGCCTTCGAAATGGCGACTGTTTATCAATCCAACAATTCCGCGACTGAATCATCCGTAGAAGAAAAGAAAGGCGTTTATAAACACTTAATGACTGGTGTTTCTCATATGTTGCCAGTGGTTGTTGCAGGTGGTTTGATCATTGCCCTGTCTTTCGTATTTGGCATTGAAGCGTTTAAAGAAGAAGGTACATTAGCGGCAGCACTGATGACAATTGGTGGCGGTTCAGCCTTTGCACTCATGATCCCTGTCCTTGCAGGATTTATCGCCTTTTCTATCGCTGACCGCCCCGGTTTAGCACCAGGTTTGATTGGTGGTATGCTGGCAAGCTCTACCGGCGCAGGTTTCTTAGGCGGCATTGCTGCAGGTTTTATTGCAGGTTACTCAGCTAAGTTTATTGCGAACAAGGTCAGCTTGCCACAATCAATGGAAGCATTAAAACCAATCCTAATTATCCCATTTGTTGCCAGTTTGTTTACCGGTTTGGTGATGATTTATATTGTTGGTGGCCCAGTTTCAAGCATCATGAGTGCGATGACTGAGTTTTTGAACAATATGGGTTCCGCTAATGCAGTACTACTCGGTGTTATCTTAGGCGCGATGATGTGCTTCGACTTAGGTGGCCCAGTGAATAAAGCCGCCTATACATTTGGCGTAGGTTTACTCGCATCACAAACCTATGCTCCAATGGCTGCAATTATGGCTGCGGGTATGGTTCCAGCATTAGGGATGGGGCTTGCTACATTCTTAGCGAAGAGCAAATTTGATGCTGGTGAGCGTGAAGCTGGAAAAGCATCGTTTGTCCTTGGGTTGTGCTTTATCTCTGAAGGTGCGATTCCTTTTGCGGCAAAAGATCCAATGCGTGTCATTCCCGCTTGTATGCTAGGTGGTGCGATCACCGGTGCGTTATCCATGCTTATTGGCGCTAAACTCATGGCTCCTCATGGTGGATTATTTGTGTTACTTATTCCAAACGCGATCACGCCTGTGTTTATGTACCTAGTCGCTATCGCAGTCGGTACCGCCGTAACAGGGTTTGGTTACGCATTTATCAAAGCACGTGATGGGCAAAAGACTTCAGTTGCCACACAATAGCAAGACTAAACTTTTGATTGATGGGTATCACAATTTGTGATGCCCATTTTTTTATGGCACGTTATTCTATGCGGCTCACGGTATCTATCTCGTAATTGTGTAAAACTGTTACTTGGTTTCCAAATTTTTGTCGTGATGCAACTTCGAATTACACGTACTTTATCTCAGTTTATTTTTGTCTTTATTGGGCTAAGCTTTGTTCCCACCCTTTATTTCATTAACGAATTACAGAAAATCAAACAAGATGCCTATCAAAAGGTTGAACAAAGTGAACGCACAAAGCTTGAATTTGCAAAAACTGAACTTACTACTCTCTTCTCTCAGGCTGCAATAACAGCGAGAGAGCTTGCCACTGCCGGGGCATTAAACCGTACGATTCTCTCTCCAACACCCGAAAACATCGATACTGTCGAAGAGTTCTGGCTGCTCGTTGCTCGAACAAAAAAGCTTTACGCCACACTACGTTATATTGATGAGCAAGGTAATGAAGTCATCAGAATCAACAAAAATGACAACATCACCGAAATTGTCGCTAAAGACAGATTACAAGATCAGTCTGCTTACGATTATTTTCGATTTGCACAAGCTCAGACTGCGAATCAACTGAGCCTCAACGGCATTCATTTAAAGACCGAAAAACAAAAACTATTGGGCAAGAATAAACCCTCACTACAATTTATTTTTCCCATTGAAATTGCTGGCAAACGGCGTGGCTATTTTGTTGCTGATCTGAACTTTGATTACCTTTATCGGATGTTAGCGTACAACGGAGACCTTAATGAAAGGCCTGATGTTTTCGAAGGCTCAGGTAACCTTGTTCTATCTCGAGAAAATAACAATATTTCCGCAAATCAATACGTGTCCTTGTCGCATTACCTTCCAAGCTTATGGCAATCAATCAATACTTCAAATCAGGGAACCATCCATGAAGAAGATGTCTGGTATTCTTTCACTAAAGCCTTATTGCAAACCGAGAATGACTCTCTTGAAATAATTTTAATTAACAGCGCTGATCAGAGCGAAATTACTGGCCTTTACTATGCCAGTTTATCTGACTTGTTTTTGCTTGCGGGAAGCATCTATCTAACCACACTTTTTATTACGTTTAGCTTTATAACTTGGAATTATCACCACCAAAAAAATAGCTTAGAAAGTCAAATCGCTCGGGCGGCAATGAATGGTATGTCTGCCATGGTGATCACAGATAGAAACAACAGAATAATCAGAGTGAATGAAGAGTTCATTCGAGTGAGCGGCTTTAAAGAAGATGAAGTTGTTGGGAAGCAACCCTCTATATTTTCATCAGGAAAACACCATCAAGAGTTTTACATTAAGTTGTGGAAAGAACTTGAACTAAAAGGGTTATGGGAAGGTGAAGTTGTCAACCGACGTAAAGACGGCTCCCTAATTACCGAAATCTTACGTATACAAACGGTTAAAGACACGTTCGGGACAATACAGTTTTATGTTGCGTCTTTTGTTGATATTTCACATCGAAAAGAACTCGAAATACGGCTAAAAGAACTGAGTGAGAAAGACTCGCTAACATCATTATGGAACAGAAGAAAATTCGATAATACGCTAGTTAACGACTGTGCTAAGGTGAAACGCTATCATTCAGAAGTCCAAATGTGCCTCAGCGTAATTGATATTGATTTGTTTAAGCGAATCAATGATGAATTAGGACATGATGAAGGCGATCGAGTGATTCAGTTTGTTGCGAATACACTGCAAAAATCATTTCGAGAAACAGATTTTGTGTCTCGTATAGGCGGTGAAGAATTTGCGATTATCATGCCCCACACCAACATCAATGAAGCTGAATTGGTACTTAACCGCATACGTACTTCCATTTATCTTGAGAGTAATTACAAAGTATCTATAAGCGCTGGTATAACAGAGCTGTGTAGTTCACCAAAACTCAGTTACAAGCGTGCAGATGTCGCGTTGTATGAAGCAAAAAATAACGGCAGAAACTGTATCGAATTAATGCGAACAACTGAATCTGATTCCATTGCATAATTGTGGTGCAATTTTGATAGTGCTCGCACCAAAATGTGACATTGATCAGCTAACCTAACGCACAACCTTTGTAACTTCAACACACTGCAAAGTGGCTCAAAACTTGTACTACTCTGAATCAATGAACCAAGGAAAGCGCTGTTTCAGGGAGAACGACATGCAAGATACATTAGCAGTTATATTAGCTGGTGGGATGGGTTCGAGACTCAGTCCATTAACTGATGATAGGGCGAAACCCGCGGTCCCCTTTGGGGGCAAGTATCGAATTATTGATTTTACATTAAGTAACTGTCTGCATTCAGGAGTCAGGCAAATACTTGTGCTAACACAATACAAATCTCACTCATTACAAAAACATCTCCGAGATGGTTGGTCACTTTTTCGACCAGAGTTGGGAGAATTCATTTCTGTCGTTCCCCCTCAAATGCGTGGAGGCGGTAAATGGTATGAAGGAACTGCTGATGCCATTTATCATAATCTGTGGCTACTTTCACGCAGTGAAGCCAAATATGTTGTCGTGTTGTCAGGTGATCATATCTATCGAATGGATTATGAACCAATGTTAAAGCAACATATAGAAACCGATGCAAACCTAACAATTGCATGCATGTCAGTCCCTCGTAATGAGGCATCGTCGTTTGGTGTTATATCGACCAATGAAGAGCGACAAATCGAAACGTTCATTGAAAAGCCAATTGACCCACCTTCAATGCCCGGCTCTCCCGAATCAAGTTTAGCTTCAATGGGGATTTACATTTTCGATATGGAAGTACTTCAATCGGCATTGAGCGATGATGCTCAAAACGCAAATTCAACTCATGACTTTGGTAAGGATATCATTCCTAAGCTCATAAAAACTCACAATGTATTTGCCTATCACTTTTGCTCAGATAAAGGTCGCGTCGATAAAGATTGCTACTGGCGAGATGTTGGAACCATAGATTCCTTTTATAAAGCAAATATGGATTTACTCGAACCTGTACCTCCAATGAACTTGTATCAATCAGAATGGGGAGTCAGGACTTATGAACCCCAGTACCCTCCTGCGAGAACAGTATCCTCAGCGACAGGGAATGAAGGAATTTTTATTAATTCAATCATCTCAAATGGCGTGATAAATTCAGGTGGTTCGGTACAACACTCTATCGTCTCATCAAATGTCAGAATCAACGACAGCGCAACGATCGTGGATAGTATTTTGTTCGATGACGTCGAAGTCGGTGAAGGATGCAAGTTAGTCAATTGCATTATTGATAAACATGTCCAGATCCCTCCCTATACACAGATTGGTCTCAATCGAGTTGAAGATGCACAGCGGTTCCACATTTCAGAAAATGGTATAGTCGTTGTACCTGAAAACTTTCAGTTTTAGCAACAAACAAAAAGGCCTTGGATAACCAAGGCCTTTTATCACTACTAATTAGTTTATGGACAAGTTACTTCATCCCAGAACCAGTTTGAAGTGGTAGGTGTATCCCATGTACCAGGGTTGTTTTTCGCAACAAAACACTTTCCATCATTCATAACAGTATCACCGTTACTGACCTGTGTTACACCTGCTTCCCATTGAATTACCGTTCCTGTACCTGTGTCTCCACCAGTATCACCGCCTGTGCTGCCACCATTGCCAGCAGAAAGGTCTGCGAGTGGTAGGTCTGGTTGCTCAAACTTGAATGCATAGTCAACATTGTTCACTGTCACTGTGTAGTTTGCTGGGCCAGAGATAGGTAGATAATAAACCATATCCAGCTCATACGTTCCACCAGCAGGTAAGTCTTTCCATGCAGGAAGCGTAAACGCTACGCGATGCATTGTTCCGTCTAGACCGCCAATGTTGTTAGCACGTGTATGACCAGAAGCAATAACCTTCAAACCACCACCAGACTGGTCTTTCGCATTGTCCGGAGCCGATACTGGAATATCGAACTGGAATTCAGTACCACCAGGAATCGCCTGACCAGTGTTGTTTGTGAATGTGATCTTCGGATTGATTGGATAGTTCTGATCACCAACTTTGAATCCACCGATTGACACTGTGATGTCTACCGCTTCAGTTGGGATTGCACCTGTAGCAACTTTATTACCATACGGTGTTGCTGACTTAAACTTATCGTAAATAGTTTGCGTCATGCTGTTACCCATATGGAATTCACCATTGCCGGAAGCACACGCCTGTTCAGTTAAGTCGATCGTTGTACGATTGCCGTTCGCATCAAGAACATAACAGTTATAGTCACCTGCTAGTTCCCAGAACATGATACCGCCGATCTCTTTATCAATAACGTAGTCTGCTTTAACGCCGATTGAAGCTTTGTCTTCGGTAGAGATGAACACACTCTTCTCAGCATTCCACAACCATGGCGCTACAGCCACTGAATCGTAGTTACGAGTATATGTGCCTACAAGTTTGTCACTTGGGTCATTAACAGGGTCAAGACCGTAAGCTTGAGCATAAGAACCAAAGACGCCGTTTTCTAAGTTCTTAGCGTGCCACATTGGGTTTGAACCAGCACCCATTTCTTTACCTTGTGGGTCCAAATCATGCCACATGTTATCAATGCCAGTCGCACCGTAACCACAATTGTTCTTCTCGCCTTCACCAGTACCTGGAGCACATTGTGTTTGATCAGGAAGTGCAGCACGACCCCAAAGGCCATTTGTACCGCCAGTTACGCCTTGCCAGCCACGAGTATAGTAAGGAACACCAATATTAATACGGCCTGCTGGCATAGAACCACGGAAGTAATGATATGCCCAGTCTGTATTTAGGTAACCGATACCACCGTATGCTGCTGTTCCATATACGTTCCATTGAGCCAACTCAGAATCTTCACCTGTGTCATAAAGCGCTGCGTTATGGCCAACGTGATCATTCCAAGCACCGTGCAAGTCGTATGACATGATGTTGACGTAATCTAGGTACTTAGTAACATCAAATGTTTCCATACCGCGCAACAAGTAACCAGATGATGGCGCCGCAATAGTAAGCATATAGTGAATGCCATCTTGAGCTGATGCCGCATCAAGTTTGTTACGAAGCACTTTCATTAGCTCTTGGTAAGATGCCCATAGATAAGGGCGGCGAGGCTCCATAAAGTCCTTGTCGTAAGGGTTACCAGCACCTGCCATTGATGTTGGGTATTCGTAGTCAATATCTAAACCATCGAACTTATACTTACGCATCATTTCGACAGCTGACGTTGCGAACTTCTCGATACCAGCATGGTTAATCGAACCATCTGCATTCGTTGTCATGGTGTAGAAACCACCGTCAGCAACGCGGTTTCCATCAGCGCCGAAGTGGCCACCAGTTTCAGCCCAACCACCAATCGAAATCAGAGTTTTAACACCATAGCGCTCTTTGTAAGTAGCAAGTGCACCAAAGTGACCTTTAAATCCAAGTGCTGGATCGACATCTACACCAGGCCATTCTTTACCCGTTGCCGCGTTGTTTGGATCAGTGACATCACCGACATTGACTTTACCATCAGAGCCGATGCTAACAAACGCGTAGTTGATATGAGTTAGCTGTTCCCAAGGAATATCTTTTACTAAGTATGCAGCTTGTGGATCATCACCTGCTCGCCAGCTCGTAAAGTAACCGATGACACGACGAGGGTGGTCTGCACCCATTTTCTCACGACCTTCTTCGTCATAAATAGAACAGTAAGGAACGTTCACACCTTCAGTTTGATACAAACCGTCTGGACGACAGTTAGCAACAGGTGCAACACCGTTAACTTTAAGCGTAACTAGCGCCGAATCTCCAGTTCCACCAAGGTTATCAGTTGCTTTTGCATAAACGGCAAGATCACCTGCTTGGGTTGTTGTGTAATCAAGCGTATATGGTGCTGTCGCTGCAGTTCCAACAAGCTGTCCTGCAACATAGAAATCCACTTTATCAACAGTACCATCAGTATCGTCTGCAACAGCAGAAAGGGTGACAACGCTACCAACGTCAACCGTTGCAGCTGAAAGTGATACACTTACTGTTGGTAGCTCATTACCAGGTTGAGTTGACTCAACGGTCAAAGAAACTGAACTTACTAAGCTCGCTGCATTTTGGTCATCATATGCAATCGCACTAAACTCATGTTGACCAGCGGTCGCAGTCCAGTTAGTTGTATGTGGCGCAGCCGTTGATTCACCAACGACGACACCGTCAACTAGGAACTCAACTTTTGCGACAGTACCGTCTGTGTCTGCAGCTGTTGCAGCAAGAACAACAACGTCTGCTTCTTTAATTACATCCGTAGCACTTGGTGAAGTTAGATTTGCAGTTGGTGCTTCGTTGCCCCCACCTGTCGCACATACGTCGACAACTAACCATTCATCCCAAGTTCCCGTGTTCTGCTCAGGATTATTTCCTTGAGTCCAGTAGTTTGCTTTATAAGCGGTATTGTTGTGCTGAACTTGATCGCCACCGTTGTATACAGTCGTCGAATCCCACACAGGTAGTGTGCTGCAATCAACAGCAGCATAGCTGTTGAAAGCCATCAAACAAGATGCTGTCAAAGTGCTAAGTGTAAACACACTTTTACCAGCTTTTCCCTTATTAAGATGCATAGTCGCCCCTATTTAACTTATTGTTTTAAAAGAATGTATTTGGTTTTTATATATCTTTCGATACTTATGTTCTTGCGTAAAACAACTGTAGGACACTTGGTTGAATACACACGTGAATTTTGTGAGATCTATACAATCACTCGCAATTTCTTGCTGGTCAGATGTAATGAAATGCCACTTAATTTGCACCAATAACTAAAATTTGATTAATTTCGAAAGTTAAAAAAAAGGCCGTTTTTTCGTAATGAAAAAACGGCCTTTTAGAGATTGACTAGATCTCTATAGGGGATCTCAGTATGCAAAATATTATATTGGCAAAAAACAGTAATTCGCGACAAATTGCTTTCCTCTTTTATAGAAAAGAGCTATCCATCCATAACATTCAATTCAAGCTGTAAATCAAATGCATTTAATTTGCTTGAATACAAGCATGTCCATAAACTAGGACTCGCATTTAATTTGAATAAATATAGAATGGCGTTCGAATGATGAACCTTGAATTATCCGGAGCAAGTATGTGGTTAGCTATAGGGATTACAGCGTTACTTCACATCGTATCCGTCGATAAAGGCCCGCGATGGTTGTTTTACATCACCAAAACTGTCCCCATTGTTTTGATGATGGTTGTCGCTTTTCAAGCAGAGTCATTAAAACCAACCTATGGCCTATTCATACTTGTCGCTTTAGCATTTTCTTTAATTGGCGACATATTTCTCATGCATCCCAAAGACAAATTCCTTCCCGGGTTGGTCAGTTTTCTATTTGCGCATTTGGTGTATACCGCATGTTTTTGGAATGAGACAAGTGGCATCCTAAATCACTGGGTTCCAATTTTAACTTTCAGTGTTGGGGTCATCGTGTATTTACTACTGTTGCCTTCTTTAGGAGAAATGAAGTTACCAGTGGCTATTTATTGCATCGTGATTTTAAACATGGCTTGGGCAGCGATTGAGTACTGGCTGCAAACGAACAATTTGTCGGCTCGTTTTGCTGTAGCGGGAGCGCTGATTTTTATTACGTCAGATCTAGTCCTTGCCATCGATAGGTTTCGTGCAAGTTCTGGCTTTTCAAGACATGTTGTGATGGTCACCTACTATACTGCGCAAGCCCTATTAACGTTATCGGCGACAAACTTTATTTACACCGCGTAGCGATAAATTAGGTCGTCGTATAATTTATTCCCTATCTGATAAGCATCGGACTCACGCTCAACCAAAACAAATCCTGCCTTTTCGAGTAACTTACATGATGGTAAGTTACCGTCTGTCACAATGGCGTTTATTTCAGATACTGGATAGTTTTCCTGCGTATGTTCAATTAAACCAACTAGTGACTCGGTCCCATATCCTTGGCCATGGAATGCTTTTTTTAATAGGTAGCCAACCTCAACAGTATGGCCAGACTTTTCCGATATAACTAATCCCGTTATACCAATACATTCTTTAGATTTTTTATCTTTAATTACTAAACACAACCAATGTGTTGAACCCCATTTCCACTCAGGTAATCTTGATTCAAATCGCTCCCTAATTTCTTGAACGCTTGGCTTGTCAAAAGCATAGCGAATAACATCCTCATCTTGATGAAGGTTCTGAAACAGAGGCCATTCGTTTTCACTGATTTGCTGCATGATAAGCCGCGATGTTTCAATTCGTATCATATTATGATCTCTTTCCCCTTTAATTGATGATGTTGACTAACGCTTCGTATGACTCAGTGCAACATGTAGCCAACTCTTCGGCGCTCTGCTTGTAGCTATCAACTGGGTGACTGCTTTTCTCTATATTCTCACAGATCTCAAATAAACGGTTGAGCCCAAGGCTACCTGAGGAACCTTTCAATTTATGTGCTAACTGCTTAACCTCAGAAGCATCCTGAGTTTGAAAGGCTAGCTCAAGCTTTTCTTGAATATCATCTGCACCTTGCTTAAACAGTTCAATAATTTCAAGCATCTTAGCCTTGCCTAATACCGCAGTGTCATTAATCACAATTTCTGGCTTAATAAGGCTAGATAAAGGCATGGAAACACTCTCCTTTGGTTCGTGATGGTTGTTTGGCGTTGTATCCATGCTCACCCCTTTAACATGACTACTTATAAGCGCTGCTAGATCGTCTTTATCCAATGGTTTAGGTAAATAACCATCGAATCCAGAAGCTAGATAACCTTCAACCTCTTCATTAAAGACATGAGCAGACACGGCAATCATGGGCACATCGGAATTTCCAGACTGTTCCCCTATTTCTCTTAATTGCTCCCTTAATTCCATTCCATTGCAATCCGGCAAATTGATATCTAGCAGTGCAATATCATATTGATTCGCATGGAATAACTCCTTCGCTTGCTCTCCATTCAAGGCAGTATCAACCTGATGCCCCATATGCACCAGAAAACCTTCCGCCACCATGCAATTTACGGGGTTGTCTTCAACTAAAAGAACGGTTGCTTTATTGTTGCTCTGTAGCTGTGTTTCCATGAGGGTTGCGACTTCTTTCCCCTTTTCCAGTGGTACACTAAACCAGAAACGACTGCCTTCCCCACATTCAGATTCCACCGCCAGTGTTCCATTCATTGCATCGACAATTCTCTTACTTATTGCCAAGCCTAAACCAGTACCACCTTTACTGTTAATTCCAGCGGAAGCTTGTGTGAAAGCATCAAAAAGGGTTTGTTGCTCTTCAGTGCAGATCCCGACTCCTGAGTCAGATACTTCAAACAGCACATTTTTCTCATGGATAGGATCTGGACTCACATATATGTCGACATGACCATGATCGGTGAATTTAATCGCGTTACCCACTAAGTTGGTCAGCACTTGACTTATGCGCGTAACATCACCTTGCCAATAACGATCTAAATCCGAGTCAACATAACAAGTAAAATCAATTTGCTTTTCTTCTGCTCGTCCTTTCAAAAGTTGGTATACATCATCCACCATGGCCTTTAGATCAAAGTCTACTGTTCGAATTTCTAGATGGCCGGCTTCAATCTTTGAGTAATCGAGAACATCATTCAAAATAGCAAGTAATGTCTTGCCACTTCGGTTAATGACGTCCACATAGTGTTTTTGCGTCTCGTTAAGAGAACTTTCTTTAAGCAATCGAGTCGTTCCGAGAACACCATTCATTGGGGTACGAATTTCATGACTCATGGTTGCTAAAAATGCCGATTTTGCTCTACTCGCTTGCTCCGCTTGATGCCGCGCTTTGGCATGGTTTAACACTTCTTGATTGAGTCGATTATTGGTCTCTTGCAGCTGACACGTTCGCTCAGTAACAACTTCTTCAAGGTGGACTTTATGCTCTTCAAGTTCACGTTTCGCCTTGGCTTCGCTTTCTGCTACTACCTTTAAGGCTTGCGCTGTATTTCTTGCGGTAATAATGGCCTGTCCCATACGAGCCAGTTCATCTTTACCTTGTACGGTGACATCGACTTTTAATTGCCCCTGCGCAATAGAGCTCAATGCGGATGAGTACTCGGCTAACCGTTTAAGAACTGACTTGTAAACCACTTTCCAAACAATGAGGACAACGATGACTAACCCAATAATAGTGATAATTGTCAGTGATAACTGAGCGTACTGCAGTGTCGTTTTTAATTCCGATACAGCATTTGTAGTCGCTGCATTTGAATCATCAACCAGACGGTTAACCGTCGTATTAAGCTTGGTAAACTGAGTCAATGTGTTTTGTAAGAGTTGCTGTGAGGCTTGTTCATTTTGATAACGATTTATCAAAACTTGAAAGACGACTTCGCGCTTCGCCAGCTTATTTAATAAATCAGCCATTTGCATTGAACGCGTAGGGTCCTCAACCGACTGAACTCGACGTTTCATAATGGTTAGATTCTGACTGTACTCATTACGAATTTGGTTAATTCGGTCGAGGTTCGAAATGGTGGACATTTCTTCAATATGATTCAGCATTTTAAATGCGAGAAGATGCAATTCGTGTAAACGCTCTGAAAGATCTAAATCAACCTCAACGAGTGTATCTAGTGCATTGTATGCTGACTCTTTTTTTCCATTTTTCAATAGATCATAAATGTGAGTAACGTTAGCCACAGCAATCGTGCTGGTATTAGAAACCTGAGTGCGTGTAAGCTGTTCAAGCTCTTGAGCAAATTTACGCATTTCCTTCACTCTGACATCCAAGTCATTTGCAAGAAATAGCTTTTTCTCAACAAGTATGCCTAATTGCGCCAATGTATCGATGACTTGCTGGACATCGCTTTCAAGCGTATTCAGTAACTCAGAATCAAACGAGTCCGATCCAAGTTGTTTGATATGTGATAACAGCGTTTCTAATTGCGAGAAAAGTAATTGCCCTGATTCTTTTCGTTGCTTTTCTGACTTTGCATTGGAGAGCGATTGAACTGAAGTAATGATACGAGAGCTCAACTCTGAGACTTGTCGTGCTTCTATCATAGAAGGTATCGCAGAATTCACGACATTTCTTTCTGTTCGAGCAACAGATGAGAAGCCAAACACACCGATTAATGAAGACAATATGACTAACAAAGCCATCGCAGTGAAAGCAAACAAAAGCTTACGGCCAATACTGGCTTTAGCAAATAACATTCAGAATCATCACTTCTTAACATCTGTAGAATGCGCTATATTTTGCAGTGTTTGTCCCATTATTACCAACAAATTGCCGAATGTTTAAATCTATTAAGTTCAAGTTTTTCATACAAAGCCTTCTCATTGCATCATGCAGCAATCTGGCACACGCAGGACAAAATAATGAGCCATATAGAATATGTTCCATTTACCCGCACCTGAAAGATTCATATTGGCTCTCCGTCAACTATGGCATGGTGAATGAGGCAGAACAGCAAGGTGTTGACCTAAGGGTTTTAGAATCGGGCGGTTACCCAAATCACATCAAGCAGAAAGAACAGTTATACCTTTGTACTCGCTGGGACGCAGATGCAATCATTTTAGGGACTGTCGCTCCGGATTTATATACAAGCGATCTCAAATCGATTGTCGGGTCTACGCCTGTATTTGCGACTGTTAATCGCCTTTTGGTAGACGATAAAAACAAACCATTATTGAAAGGTGAAGTGGGTGTAGACTGGTATTGGATGGGATACGCTGCAGGTAAGTACTTGAGTGAGAAACACCCGAAAGGCAGTGGAAAAATAAAAGCGGCACTACTCCCCGGCCCGAATTCAAGTGGCGGTACAAAACCTGTCGTTAAAGGGTTGTATGATGCATTGAAAAACAGCGATGTCGTCATTGCCAAAACACTTTGGGCTGACAATGACAAGGAGTTACAGCGTAACCTAATTCAACAAGCCATAGACACAGATGGTATTCGCTACATTATTGGCAGTGCCGTTGCGATAGAAGCCGGGATTAGCGAGTTGCGTGCTTCAAACAAAGCCAGTGAAATTGGCCTAATTTCTACTTATTTAAGTCATGGTGTGTATCGTGGTTTGCTGCGGCATAAAGTTGAATTTGCACCCACGGACAAAATGGTTGAGCAAGGTCGCTTGTCATTAAATCAGGCTATTGATTATTTACGTGGTAAGACATACAAATTCTCACAGTCACCTTCGATATCACCATTGACTCCTGATACACTGAGCGAAAAAGTGATTGCAGATTCGCTGTCACCTTCTGAATATAGGCCAACTTTTTATATAAACCAGGCTAAGTAAAACAACCTGAACGTAGTAGCACCTTAGGAATAACGAATGCAAAAGACAACCCGTACTATGCCCGCACATAAGCATGTTGCGCTGGTAGCACATGACAACTACAAACCAGAACTATTACGATGGGTTACTGACAACAAAGAAAAGCTACAGCGTCACTTTCTTTATGCAACTGGAACAACCGGTAATATGCTGAGTAAAGAAACGGGGCTTGCAATTAAAAGTATGATCAGCGGCCCTATGGGCGGGGATCAACAAATTGGCGCTCTGATCTCTGAAGGAAAGATTGATGTGTTGGTTTTCTTTTGGGATCCACTTAATGCCGTCCCCCACGACCCTGATGTAAAAGCACTTTTGCGTATTGCTAGTGTATGGAATATTCCCGTCGCAACCAACCGTGCTACGGCCAAGTTCCTATTTGAGTCTGAGTTAATGGAACAAGAAGTGGATATTGAAGTTCCTGATTATGATGCTTACCTTGCAGACCGAACCTAATCTAGTTTCCTAAAAAAGCCCGCAAATGCGGGCTTTTTTACTTTTGGTGAATCACCGGATAATCATTCTCAAGCAGCTCTTTTACAAAAGTTGAGCCGCCTCCAGTAAACGTAACCCATACTTTCTCCTTAGCACGAGTTAGTGCTACATAGAACAAACGCCGTTCTTCAGCATAAGCAAACGTATCGGTGTTTTGGGTTAACGCTGCATCGATATGTAACGCCTTCACACGTGCGGGAAACTGCCCTTCATCCACTGATAAGATGATGACATAGTCCGCTTCCTTACCTTTACTTGCGTGACATGTCATAAACTCAAGCTTTAATAAGCCGTACTGTTTCTTCCACTCATCAAGCAGCTCGGGTTTGTGATAATGATTTCTGCCTAATAACAACACTGACTTGGTCTTTTTTGCCTGTCGATTCAGTTGGTCTAATATTTTCTCGACATTAGCGGTTGCTGTTAATGTTACGGCTTTGCTCTTTCTTTCTTTATGACTATTCAATGTCTTAGGAAGCTGAGCAGGGTTTTGTTGAATAAATAGATTAGCCACCTCACCGATACGATTATTGAACCGATAGGTTGTATCAAGATAGTGCACGGTTGAATGTGGGAACCTCTCACCAAAGCCAGTCGTCAAATCGACATCCGAGCCAGCAAAAGCGTAAATGGACTGCCAATCATCTCCTACGGCAAACAATACGCATTCTTTGTTTGCGTCACTACGGCATAGTGACTCAATAAGGTTCAGTCTCTCAGGAGAAATATCTTGATATTCGTCGATCATGATGTATTTCCAACCTGACTTAAATTTACCCTTGTCGATATAGTTGGTTGCACGCGTGATCATCAGATTGAAATCAATTTCGCCTTGCTCTTTTAACGCCTGTTGCCACGCTTGGTAACACGGCCAAACTAAATTGAGTTCACTGTTCAACCGTGTGTAGTCAGGGTGATCAACCAATTTTTTCTGGATCGCAGTTTTTGTCACCCCCATAGCGCTAAGTTGAGAAAGCTGCTTTTCCAACCAAGCGATCAATTTAGGGTTTTCCACATGGCTACCAAGCTCGTCATCACCAGCTAAGTACGCAATTGGCCATTTTGATAAGTGCTTTTGCCAACGCTTAAAGTTGGTTGGCGTCATCCAATGTTTCTTTAGCCAATCAATACACCAAGCTTGTTTTAAGTTGTCGTCGGTAGCCAAAGGTGAAATGACCACCTTTTCTGTCTCGACTTGGTTTAAGATTTGTAAGCCTAGCTGATGGAATGTACAAACTTTAACGTGATCAGCAGCCATGCCGACTTTGTCTTTTAGCCTTTGTTTCATTTCATCGGCAGCATCGCGACCAAAAGCAACCATGAGAATTTCGTCAGCCTGAGCGAGATGACTTTGAAGCAAATAAGCTACTCTGGCAGTCAAAACACTTGTCTTACCGGAGCCGGCTCCAGCAAGAACCAAATTGTGGTCATCATTGAGTAACACCGCATATTGCTGACTGAGGTTGAGCGGAGAAGACTCCA
Organism: Vibrio sp. TRT 17S01; assembly: GCF_050113695.1. NCBI lineage: Bacteria > Pseudomonadati > Pseudomonadota > Gammaproteobacteria > Vibrionales > Vibrionaceae > Vibrio > Vibrio sp. TRT 17S01. Next base: position 422,413 of record NZ_JBNJOG010000003.1, read on the forward strand.
TTTGATTAAAAAGCACTTCCCAGTTCTGACGTTCGGTCTCTAACCATTCATTATTGCGCTCGAGAATTTTCTCATCAGTATCAATAATCCATGGCATCAATTCTGCCATCTTTATCGGCGCACGTTGCTCGGCTTCTTCCAACGACATGTCCATCGTTTTAAAATCTGAGTCCAGTTGCTCTAACCAATGCGAAACTCTTGAGTGTGACAAGAAAGAAGGTAAACGTTTAAACCCTTTTAAGTCAGATTCCCACTGAGGCAAATAGGTACTCAGTTGTTCACACTGTTTATTATGCCACTGTTGATAGTATCCAACGGCAGTACGGGCAAAGTCGCGGCAATCTAACCACGGTAATCCCTGAACTAACCAAGAGCGCTGTTTATTGTTTTCTGTATGAGCGAAAAACTGCAATCCGCCCCAAAAGACCCCTCTTCTTACCTTAACCTTTCCGTTCCAGGCATGAAATGGGATACGCTCTTCACTAAAATCAGAGCTTAATACGATGTAATCAGACTCAAGTTTAACGTTGTAATATTCGTTTTGAATTAAAAACTGTGCAGTCTTAGTTGCTGATAGCTGCATTCTTACTTTAACCAGTGACTTCCCTTGGCTACATCATATATTAACCATTACTGAATATGAAAAATTAATGTCAAGATTGCCACCGAACAAATCTCATGCACTTGGCATTTTTTATTCATTTCTATCAAAATGTTATTGTGAGTTTTTGCTACAATACGCTCTAACTTCATCTGACATTAGTATTGAATTCAGTGTACAGCTTTGCCCAATTCCGTCTCTTGTGGACGAACAAAACATTTAACTACAGCGTCCTCATTCTCATTACGCTGTTAGGTGTTGCATTGCCAGCTTGGTATCTCCAACTAGGTTCGAACATTATTCCTTTAATTCTTGGGATTATTGCGGCAGCACTGGCTGAGAGTGACGACAACTTTACTGGTCGTTTGAAGTCGATAACGCTCACGTTAATCTGTTTTGCAATTGCCGCATTCTCCATTGAAATTTTGTTTGATAAACCACTGCTATTCGCACTCGGTCTGTTTATCTCTACCTTTGGCTTTATCATGCTTGGTGCAATTGGTCACCGCTATGCGAGCATCGCTTTTGGCTCCTTATTGATAGCGATTTACACCATGCTTGGTGCGCACCAAAGCGTTAATCTATGGTTTCAACCTTTGATGTTGTTAATTGGTGCTGGTTGGTACTACTTCATCTCCGTGCTTTGGCATGCAATTTGGCCAATGCAACCCGTACAGCAGAGCCTTGCAAATGTCTTCCTTCAGCTTTCCAATTATCTGGACTCCAAAAGCCAAGTATTTCAACCCGTAACGAACTTAGTTCCTCAACCCCACCGCATTAGAGATGCTAACCTAAATGCCGCTACAGTGACGGCATTAAACCAATGTAAAGCAACATTGCTGACACGCTCAAAACGGGGCCATGTTGATGGTGCGAGTGACCGTTTCTTGAACATTTATTTCTTAGCGCAAGACATCCATGAACGTGTCAGTTCAAGTCATTACCGCTATCAAGAACTTGCGGAGCAATTTGAACGTTCAGACGTTTTATTCCGATTCAAGTACCTATTAGAAACGCAGGCCCAAGCATGCCGAGATATTGCTCGCTCAATCCAACTCGGTAAAGAGTACACGCATGCGGGAACATCCGTTTTAGCTTTAGATGAACTTCAATCTTCTCTGGCCTATCTAAACCAGCAGCAAAACCCCAAATGGCGTTTGTTACTGGCGCAACTAGGCTATTTGTTTAATAACCTTACGACCGTTGAAAAGCAGCTCAGCAATGTCAACAACCCCGATGCTGCAAAGCTTGAAGAAGATATATTGGATGATACTGAAGCCCATTCACTAAGGACGATGTGGCAACGCATCCGTTCTAATCTCAATAAAGATTCCATGTTATTTCGCCACGCAGTCAGGATGTCGATTGCTCTGACAGCAGGTTACGGGATTATTCAATTGCTAAACATTGAGCGAGGTTACTGGATACTGTTAACCACCTTGTTCGTATGCCAACCCAACTACAGTGCAACACGACAAAAGATTGTTGCTCGTATCATAGGCACGTTAGCGGGGCTATTGATTGGCGTCCCGTTACTAACATTTTTCCCTTCCCTTGAAAGTCAGCTTGTCTTCATCGTTCTATCAGGCGTGGCATTTTTTGCTTTTAGACTTGCAAACTATGGCTACGCGACAGGCTTTATAACTGTATTGGTTCTATTCTGTTTTAATCAGTTAGGTGAAGGCTATGCGGTTGTATTACCAAGGCTTGCAGATACGCTAATCGGTTGCGCCTTGGCCGTTGCTGCTGTTGCGCTGATTCTTCCTGACTGGCAATCGAAACGACTTCATAAGGTGATGGCAGACGCTGTCGATGCAAATAAAACGTATCTTGCCCAAATTATTGGTCAATACCGGATAGGTAAGAAAGACTCTTTGAGCTATCGAATTGCGCGCCGTAGTGCGCACAACCAGGATGCCAATTTAGCCAATGCGATCAGCACAATGTTATCTGAGCCTGGTAAATACCGAACAGCGACTGACGAGAGTTTTCGTTTTCTGACATTAAGCCATGCCCTATTGAGTTACATTTCCGCACTCGGTGCACACAGGACTCGAATTGCAGATGAGCACACGCACCAGCTTGTGTTAGACGCTCATAGAGCCATCCATCGTCATCTTGAAGTTTTATATCAACAACTCAACACACACACTGATGAATGTAATATCAGTGAGTTTGAAAGCCCAGAGATTGAAAACCGCCTATCAGAGTGGCGCGACGAAGATGAACACTCCGCACGTATGGTTTTACAACAATTGCACTTGATTTATCGCATGCTACCTGAGCTCCATTCCTTAGCGAACAAGTTTGCCGTCCGAGTAAACTAAGGCTTACTTTATTCAGAACTTCGTGGCATTTATTCACGGAGTTCTGATTCTAAATTTGCACATTTCGGACATTTTCTGCGCTTTCGCTTTGTAGTCTATCCCTTACATGAGTCATTGGGGAAATAGTTATGAAAGGAGGCAGCTATCACCCGGAACTCAATACTAGAATAATGGTATATGGAAGCTCCGATATGAGTAAGAAACAATTTGAAGACTTAAAAGAGCAACTTCAATTAATGACTCCACAACAACTAAGAGCCCTTCAGGGTGAAATAAGTAACAAGCTCGACCACAAAGCGAGTAATCTACTTACCGAAGAAGAGTTAGCAGCACTCTCTGAACTATTCAGCTAGCACAACTTGCTGAAATTACAAACTCAACTTAAGCTTAAGTTAGCAGGAGAAGAGTTATGTCAGTATCAGCTGTTCAAACCGCTTACCCAATTATCGAGCAATCATCCAAGATGGCTGAAGAAGCTGCGCTCGAAATAAACACCCACCCACCTTTAGAGTCCGCTAAGAACAATAGCTATGAATTCAATAAGGTTGAATTCAAACCGCCAAAAACCAATGAAGACTACACTGAAGCATTGACCAAGCTTACCCAAGCTTCTCAGTACTCGCGTATCGGAACAAATGTTTTGCAACGCGAGCAAGACATGATTGGTACTTTACTCGATATACATGTTTAATTTGTACCAAACCGTAAAACAAGCATTGTGTTACGCCGCCTACTCAGTAGAATGCCCTGACAAACTTATATAACTATTTCGCTATGCCAAAATTACACCTGACTCGCCGTGACTCGCACTTTCTCAACACCAGTCACGAAAACACCGAGCAGTTAGAGCAATCCCTCAAATCCCGCTTTGAAAGACCCGAATTAAGAATGACACCCAGCCCTTATATTAGTGATAAAAATTTATCCAAACGCTGGGCTAAGCTTTCTCCTTTAACCAATAAATCATTGCTCTTGGATGACCAAACAGCAGCTTTAAGCGACGCTTATAATAAAAACATTGAACATTTTATTGGAACAGTAAAAGTACCTGTAGGTATCGCAGGCCCGTTACGTGTTAACGGATTACACGCACAAGGTGACTACCTTATTCCACTGGCAACCACAGAAGCAGCACTGGTAGCGTCTTATAATCGTGGCTCTCAGTTAATCACAGCAGCAGGTGGCGCAAGTGCCATGCTGTTAAATGAGGGGGTCACTCGAACACCTGCTTTTGCCTTTCATAGCTTATCCGAAGCCGGACAGTTTGTTTCATGGGTGACAACACAATACGACGTTTTCAAACATTTAGCGGAATCTACAACTGCGCACGGTAAGCTCCACGATATCAATGTCACCATTGAAGGCAATCGCGTTTACTTGGTTTTTGAATTTCACACTGGTGATGCATCTGGTCAGAATATGGTCACGATTGCCACTAACGCAGTATTTGAATACATCGTAGCTAACTCGCCAATTGAACCTACTCAAGCTTTTCTTGATGGAAATTTATCTGGTGATAAGAAACCGAATAGCCATACCCTACGCGCTGTAAGGGGTAAAAAAGTCTCCGTTGATATCAACATCCCTCATGAGCTCATTGCAAAATATCTACACACGACACCACAAAAAATGGTGGAGTTTGGCAATATGACAACAACTGGTGCGGCATTGAGTGGCAGTATTGGGGTCAACGCACACTACGCAAATGCACTGGCGGCCATTTATATTGCATGTGGTCAGGACGCCGCTTGCGTCGCAGAGTCAGCAGTTGGTATTACGCGCATGGAAGTAAACCAGCAAGGTGGTTTATATGCCAGCGTCACGTTACCTAACTTAATGGTGGGCACTGTAGGTGGAGGGACCGCGCTACCAAGCCAAAAAGCGTGCTTGGATATCCTCGATCTTTATGGTACTGGCAAAGCTAAGGCGCTTGCAGAAGTTGTTGCCACTGTTTGTCTCGCCGGTGAACTTTCCATTGTTGGAGCCTTTTGTGCCGGGCATTTCTCCCGGGCACACCATAAACTAGCCAGATAGAGAAATATGTCAGCACCTTGAACTCTGTGAATTCTGTTTGGTTATTATCGTGTTGAAAACGTTATATTGCTGCTAACTGAAAGCAAACAATAATAATACGATGTCAGCAGTAAACAACTCAATTTCAGATTTGCTCAAGGTGCTGGAGCCCGGAATGAAGCTATCAGCCTCACTTGAGTTTGGGCTGGATGAGCGCTTTGACTTCACCACTCAATTTGTTGGTGCGAAGCCTAGCCAGTTCCTTATTCTCGATCTACCTCAAAAAGCTCAAGAAACTTTGATATTAAAGAAGATTGCTCATCGCGCGATCATTATCCGAGCACTGACCAAAACTCGCTTGGGCGATATCATCGCATTCAAAACAACAGTTATATCTCAGACAACTCGCCCAAGTGGCTTACTGTTTGTGAAATTGCCTCACTACTATTCTAAAAAGCCCATTCGAAGCGACGAGCGTTTTCAGGTTAACTTACCAGCTATGGTCCAATCAGAGACGCTCACTTGCAAAGCCAAGATTAAAGACATATCGGTTTCAGGGCTTGCACTTATCATTAAAAGTGAACAAGCGCTGGAAAAGGGTCAATTGATAGAAATCGACAGTGAACTGAATGATCATCTCCCTGAGTCACTTACCTTTGAGATTGTCAGTACTCAAAAACTCCGACACGGTTACAAGTATGGTGTTAGGTACAGTGAGAGAATCAAAGTATCGGAAGAGTTGAGAATCTCCTTGCTCGAAAACTCATACCGCCAGATCAGTCAGTAACTTCTCGCATAAAAGTATCTTTAAAGTGTACAAAGGCTTGATTCAGCAGTTGCTCCTTTAAAGGCTTGACTAGAACATAGTCAGCTCCAACAGACAAAAATGAACGCTTGGTGTCTTGCATTCCATCCGCTGTACATGCGTAAATCGGCACTTTGGAGCCTAGGTCCTCTCGAATGATTTTAGTTGTTTCAATACCACCTAAATTTGGTAATTGATTATCCATTAATACTAAATCGACATCAGAATGTTCACTTAAATACGAAATCGCTTGATGGCCATCTTGCACCCAAATAACTGTCATGGCGTACTTTTCACAAAACGCTTTGGCGATGAAGGCATTGGTATGATTGTCTTCAACCAAGAGCACTTTTAAAGAACGTTTAAATAATGTCGAGGGGTTGATTGGCTCAACGGGCGCTTTTGCAACCGCGCATTCTGTTTTAATCTCGACAGGCAAACTGACGGTAAAACGCGTTCCTTTCCCTACTTCGCTTTGCAATTCAAACTCACCATCGAGTAGATCAATCAAGCTTCTTACAATAGCCAACCCAAGCCCACTCCCCCCATATTCTCTGGTGGTAGTCGCTTCAGCTTGAACAAACGGATCAAAGATATGCTCTATTCGCTGGGCATCAATTCCAATACCAGAGTCCTCTACCGTTATGAATAGCCGGGAGCTATCATTAGTCTCTTTTGAACGAATATTTATGTTAACTTGCCCTTGATGAGTGAACTTCACCGCATTACTCACCAAGTTAAAAATTATTTGATTTAGCCGGACTTGGTCACTATTCACGATCGTATTCTGATCAATGTTTGTATTTACCGCAAAATTGACTTTTTTCTCTACACATAACGGCCTGAAAATGCGTTCAACTGCGTTGACCAATTCCATCAATTTAAAATCAGAACGTTGTATTAAAAACTTGCCTTGTTCAATTTTGGAAAAGTCTAAAATATCGTTAAGTACTGCGAGTAAGTGTTCTCCACTATTACAAAGCACTTGAATATTTTCTAAGTCTTCCTTATCCGTCATTTTCCCTTTCAATAGCTGTGAAACACCCAGGATCCCGTTCAGGGGTGTTCTTAACTCATGACTCATTCTTGCTAAAAAGTCTGCACGAACTCTCGCTGACTCTTCTGCTTCTTCTTTTGCAGCTGCACTCTGTTGTTCAGCACGTACAAAACTGGTTACATCTTGGCCTTGCACCATCACATGCTTGATTTTGTTATCGATGAAAATCGGAGAAAGATTCCATCGATATGTTTTGTCTTCAATCTCGACATTCACTCCTGTTAATGTCGCACCTTTTGCGCACATGGTAATTTGAGGAACTAATTTGCATGCAAGCAAGTTGTAGACACTTTTGTCTGTGGATGATAATTGAAAACTTCTTTCTGCTGCTGGGTTAACACGAATTAAATTACCCTCGGTGTCCCATAATGTTATCGGCGAGAGTGAAAAATTAAACAGATCGGCAAATTGTTTTTCTTGCTCATTCAATCGCTTAAACGATTTTTCAAACGATAAGCCTATCTGATTAAATTCATCGATTTCTGAACCCGGAAAACGGTCTATATTCTGTGTTTCAAAAGCAAGTTTTGTATAACGGGTCAAACTGAATAGTTCTTCAGAAACACGATGACCTAACCAGTAGCGACTGGCTATTGCAATGATAAAAACGATCGCTAACGCAACTGCAGCCCATAAATAATGGCTCTTCATTAATTCTGCAATGTGCGTATTATCTTGAACCGAATAGACATTTAAGAAGGTAGCAACACCATTAATCTCTAAATCCGTCTTTGAGACCATGTATTCTTTAGCGCTAAACACAGATGAATATTGTTCAAGCCAATCAATATGATTTTGCAGATTCTCTCTGTTAGTAGAAGCGATAACTTCTGAACCAACCGATAAAAATATTTCGTCAGCATTGCTTCCTTTTAGAAGGGAATCAAGTAAAGCAAAGTTATTGTTGAGCACAATACCAACATAAAGAAAGCCTATCACTTCACCGCTGTTATTTTGCACGATAGGTGCCCTACGAACCATCAAATAACGCATACCTAGTACGGACGGTGCTTGGGTTAGGTGCCAGCTGCTAACGAACGACATGTTGTCCACGATATGCTGCAATTCTTCTACTTCAATTCCATAGAACTCATGATTTGAGTCAGACCACCCCACATGGTCTCCATAGGAAATAAACCGAAAATCTGGTGCTAGAGAAGGGTTAATTTGATCTAAGCTGCGAAAGAAATGATTCAGCTCTTGCTCATTGTTGGAACGAAGAGCGTCAATTAAGGATTCGTTACGACTGTAACTATTTTGAGTAATTTCAATAGATTGTAAACGGAAATTAAAAATTTGCTGCACGAGACTAGAAGTCTGCTGCTTTGAGCGAGCAACCTCTTGTTCAACAACCTTCTTGTTAATTTGATAGTTTTGTAACAAGACAACTAACATTAACATACCGATCGTCAGGAACACCGAACGTGCTATTAGCGTGGCCAGTCTTCTTGGTTTGCCACGCTGTCCAAATTTAATTTTCAAAGATCTGAGTACCTAAACGCTCTTTGCTTTAAGAGTTCAATACGCTCTGGAGAGTCATTTGAAGTCACTAACTCAAAGTCACCAGAAAATACTTTGGGGACCTGTTTACCCTCGATATCCCATTTAATGGCATCCGCCATGGCAATACCAGTATCATCATTCATTCTCATTACAGTCACATCAAGCTTTCCTTGTCTAATGGCTTCAAGCTCAGCTGTGCCACCGCCCCATCCATTTAACAAAATGTCTTCCCGATTAAGTTTTTTTAAAGCATCGGCCGCACCCAGAGCTACATCTGTCGAACAAGCATAGATAAATGAAATATCCGGAGAATTCTTAACCAACTGAAGCGTCGTTTCGTAGCCTGACTCTCTCGTTGCCTTGGTATAAAAAGACGAAGACAGTTTGTAACCACTGTGATTGGTCATTTCATCAATGAAAGTGTCTCCTCGGGCATCACTAACATAACCTTCGGAGAAATATAAAACAGAATACTCACTGCCCGTCGTTGTCACAGACTTGTAGTAGTCTTCAAGAACCCCAGCGCCTTCCATATGATCAAAACCAACGTACATAAAAGGCTGATGCTTATCCCATGCTCTTACTGGTGTTGTGATGTTTTGAAGGATCAATTTCGTATCAGTAGAGCTTAAAACATGCTCAATAAACTTACGGTGACGAGTCGTATCAAGCGTAAAAATAAGGTAGTCCGTTTTATTCTGAAGAGCTTCTAATAACGATAAGCTTTGTTGTCTGACATCAACATTTGGACGCGTGAAAACCTGATTAATATTATAGCTAATGCCAAGTTTCTCTAGCCGTGTTTCAAATGCTTTGATGTTCCTAACCCAATAGTCAGAGACTTGCTGTCCCGGATAAACAACAGAAATAGTTATTGGTTTTTTCTGGTTTTTCAGCATCGCCTTGGGGGCTGAGCGAACTGACTCGTTGAGCGCAGAAGTTAGCTGACGTTGCACTGGATGAGCGTTTAAAAACTCATCGTACGACCAGTAACCATTTAGGACTTGCGCACCATGACCAAATGCGTGAGACGATATAAGTGCTAGCAGAGACAAGAGTTTTATTTTTCTCATTTAAACTCCCTTGGAGAGGTTCCTTACTGACGGATAGTTAGTATGTCTTTTCTTCCTTATTGATGAAAGATAATTCTTTTAAATTTTAATAAGTTGAGCATAAATCAACCAGTAATTATTCATACAGTTGCTTTATGCTCAAGGTGACAAAAAAATTAGTTAATTACTCTAAAAAGTGAAAGCCAAATTGCCTGACAAACCAAATTGATTGTCACCCGCATAGCTACCCGCTAGATCCAAACTAACCAGATCTCCAGGGCTAATGCCTACACCAGCAGTCAATGAGTTATCTAACGTACTCTTAAGGTCAACTTCATAGCCAGCGCGAACTTGAGCCCAACCCCATGCATTGGCTTCAACACCAAATCTCAAAAACTGTGTATCATCATCGAGATCAGTAAAACGGCTTTGTTTGGTTAAGTCCATATCTACTGTTGCGGTAAGCAACTCCGTGACATAAGCACCGGATGCCGTTACTTGCGTGTTGAGCTTATATTGGCTAACCCCGCCAAAATTCTGGGTATCGAGTGTTTTAGAGAAAAGATCTTTGATGGCAACCCCTGCTCTAAATTGTTCATAGAACCAAATCGCACCGAGATCCAAGTTAAACGCATTTTTCTTAGTCTCACTTTGGTCATAATCACTTAGGTCAAAATCTTCGACAGACAGTGCTTGTTTGTAGGTACGCAATTGTTGGTATTTAGGAGTCACACCCAAAGAGACATCCTGCCCCATTAGCGTCAGGCGTTTAGCCATTGCTACACCGTACTCCGTATAACCAAAAGCGATCATATCGACTTCAGAATTCTCGTATCGAGCCTGCACAGCCAAAGGCGTATTACCACCATTCGCCGCAATTTCAGTACTCGCCACAATTTCAGCGTACCCGCGTCCGTAAAGGTTAATTGATAAGTTTTGGATTGGTAATGCAACCGCAAACCCTGCACCTGCGCTTATCCCTAACGGGGCGTCATCTGCTAACTGATCCAAATAACCATTGAGTGTCGCAATTGTCGCAGGATCCGTGTTGCCATTTTCAAAAGAAGAGATGGTATCTTGAAGGCTATCGATTGTATCAAGGGATTCATCGGTATCTCTGGCTCGCGCACCTATTGCAGGAAACAAGATACCAACCGTGTCTTTTTCACGATAAATAGCGGTTAATGCTGGGTTATAGAAGGGAGCAAGCACATAGTCTGCCGTGGTGACGCCAGTATTTCCCATACCGTTCCCTCGCCCATCAGCAACGGTTGTCGCACCAAGTGTTGACGTTGAAACTATCGCTGCAACCACTGCAATTGATAATTTTCTTTTTAGTATCATATCCATACCAACCTTTTTTGTTTGTTACATTCAAAGATTAATACAGATTTGGTAACTTGCCTGAATTTCTAAGAAATTAGTTTATAATAATTAAGTCGTTGAGCTTATGCCTGCCACTAACCAGTTGTTCTTTCTGAGTTTTAGAAAGGCGCTTTATTCGGTACTCTATCTTGCTAGCAACACTTCTTGTACTACCAGCATGTGAATGCCATACCAAACTTAAAGGGCCTTTGCCCTTCAAAGCCTTAGCCCCTATTCCTTTTACATGCTGTTCAAAACGGCGCTCTACATCTGTCGTGATCCCACAGTAGAGCGCACCTTTGTTATTTCTTACCAGATAAACGTGCCAATCCGTTGATGGAAGGCTATTACCATCCGACATTAGACGAGCTGTTCAACCAGCGTTCTTAATTCAGCAAGCTCTGCCTTTAGCTCAGCGACTTCACTCTCTAACACCTCAATACGCGTTGAATTACCAGAAGCTGGCACTGAGTGTGCTTGCGTCTCGTAAGCAGCCAGATCAATCTCACCACTAAAAAGATGCTGGTAACGAGACTCACGTTTACCTGCCTCGCGTGGCAGCTTTATAACTAAGGTCCCACAGTCATGCTCAGCCATTTGTTCAAGAACCATCTCAACTTCTTTAGTATCAGCAAAGTTTGCTAACCGGTTTGTTCGTGTTCTCAATTCTCCAGGCGTCTGAGCACCTCGCAACAATAAACAGCAAGTGATCGCTTTCTCTTGCGAAGTAAGTTTTAGATCACCAAACTCCGTATTGCAAAAACGATGTTGAAACTTGTTTGCTCGGCTATTAAACCCACTTTCATCACTCACTAGACGACGAGAAATGAGCGAGTCGACTGCATCTTGAACTTCGGCCTCGGAAAGCGACATAACAGGCTCACGATTGCTTTTTTGATTACATGCAGTAGTCAGGCTATTGAGAGTCAGTGGATAATAGTCTGGTGTTGTGACTTCCTTTTCGATCAAACAACCAATGATGCGCGCTTCAACATGAGATAATTCGATATTCATGATGGACTCCCTTGAATTAATGTTCTGCTAGAATTGGAACTCGTTTTATATTGCCATCTTCGTCAATCATGACGATTTTAGCTCTGTTGAGTTCAACTTCTGTCACTTCTTGAATGGTACGTTCTGTACGATATGCATCTCGTAACTTTATGCAACGTACATCGTCACTCTTTTCCTCTGTTTTTCTGACCAGAATCTGAGAGTTTCGCATAATATTCACAAAATTGTACTTGATAATGCCTGCATCATAGCTCGCTAAATTCCATAGCTCAATTGCTTCTCGGACGAGTTGAACACAAAAGCGTCAAGATGTCGTGATGATTGATCTTAAGACTGTAATCACAAGGGGAGTTATGTTTTAATCATTGACAGTTAACGTTAAAACAGGAAAGGGACCTATGAGTGGTGTATTTGAAATCGTCGTTCAGGCACGTCGTAAAAACAAACTAAAACGTGAGCTTCTTGATAACGAGAAGAAAGTACGTGATAACCGTAAACGTGTCGATCTGCTTGAAAACCTGATGGATTACATCAAGCCAGATATGAACACCGATGAAATTGTAGGCATTATCAAAAATATGAAAGCGGACTATGAAGACCGCGTTGATGATCACATCATCAAAAGTGCAGAGATTTCAAAAGAGCGTCGTGAAATCAGCCGTCGTATTCGCGAGCTGACTGAAGAAGACAAGCAAACTCTTGGTAAAAAGAAGTAAGCTGAATTAGTGCTTTGAAGCCCGTTTTAACGGGCTTTTTTTATTTTTAGAAACCATAGTTTAACCTTCAACATATTTAGTAATAATATTTTTACTAATAGCATTAAACGTTTGCGTAATCGCTAACCTTCACCATAGCCAAATTTGGGGCTTCCGTCACACTAATCCCCCTGCTATATTTCTTCACAGTTAATCATTTAGACCATTCGAGGCACGGAGCTTCCTCGTTTTTCTCAAGAAGAGAAGATTGGTACCGACGCTGACGCGATCGGCAAAAATTTTAGAGGATCAATTTATGGATATGAATGTGGTTGAAATTTTGGGTTACGCGGCATCTATTATGGTGGCTATTTCTCTTACAATGAAAGACATTGTAAAACTTCGCGTACTTAACTTTATTGGATGTGCACTTTTTACAGCATATGGTCTGATGATTGATGCGTGGCCGGTCGTTGTCACAAACGGTTTTATTGCATGTGTTAACGTTTATTTCCTTGCTAAAATGCAACAGGAAAAAAAAAGCGATAAAGTAGAAACTACCGCTTAACAACAGCATGTAAGATAAATAGCCCCGTCTGGGGCTATTTTTGTATGTACGGTATCATTATCTTTAAGCCACTCAGTTGGTATCAAGATTGATAAAGTATCCAAGTCGGATAATCTATCCAAAAAACACATCATGTAAATTAACTTCAATATACCCCAACAACAAAATTAAACACTATTGAAACACTTTCAACATCATATATTCACCTACAATTAGCAGCCTGATTGATTTATTGTTTCAGATCATAAGAAGTGAATCTTGCGCTCGTGCCTTAAATCAGAATTCTGTAAGTTATTTGTCACAAATTAAAACAGATTCTTATATTTTGAAACGTTCTCAGGGAGATTTCTATGCTGGAGCTCTTTATCGGATTAGTTGTCACTATTGCGGTAGGCTACTTTATTGTAAAAGGATATAAGCCTGCTGGGGTACTTCTAACCGCCGGTGTCTTATTGTTAATTTTAACGGGTATTATTGGCCATACTGTTTTGCCTTCTAAGGTTGCTTCTACAGGTAACCTATTTACCGATGCACTCGAATACGTGAAGTACATGCTGCAATATCGTGGTGGCGGTCTTGGTATGCAAATCATGCTGTTATGTGGTTTCGCATCATACATGACTCACATCGGCGCAAACAACGTCGTAGTAAAACAGTTCTCTAAGCCTCTCTCTGTCATAAAATCCCCTTACATCTTATTGGTTGCTGCATACATCGTTGCTTGTTTGATGTCTTTGGCTGTGAGCTCAGCGACTGGGCTTGGTGTTCTCTTGATGGCAACGCTCTTCCCAATGATGACGGCTATGGGTATTTCTCGCCCTGCTGCTGTAGCGGTTTGTGCCTCACCTGCTGCGATCATTCTTTCTCCAACGTCTGGCGATGTGGTGATTGCCGCTGAGAAAGCGGGATTGCCTCTTCACGTGTTTGCGGTGGAAACCGTTCTACCAGTATCCATATGCGCAATTATTGTTATGGCAATCGCGGCTTTCTTTTGGAACATGTATCTAGATAAGAAAGATAACTCACCGATGGAACGCGTGGATGTTTCTGCAATCGAAGTTAAATCACCAGCTTATTATGCCGTACTTCCGTTCCTGCCAATTATCGGGGTTTTTGTATTTAACGGCGAAACCATCGAAGGGTTAAAGCTCGATATCTATACCATCGTTGTACTAGCGATATTCATCGGTGCCGTTGTTGATTTCATCACAAAGCGCTTTAACGGTAAGAAAACACTCGAGGACTTGGAATCTTGTTACCAAGGCATGGCAGACGCATTTAAAGGGGTCGTTATGCTGTTAGTTGCCGCTGGCGTATTCGCACAAGGTTTGATGTCTATCGGCGCTATCGACAACTTACTCCACCTAGCCGAAACAGCAGGTGCTGGTGGCATCGCATTAATGCTAATCCTAACCGCATTGACTGTTGCAGCGGCAATTGCAACAGGTTCAGGCAATGCGCCTTTCTATGCCTTCGTCGAGCTGGCTCCGTCACTGGCAGCTAAAATGGGACTTAACCCAGCATTCCTAATCATTCCAATGTTGCAAGCATCTAACTTAGGTCGAACTATTTCACCAGTATCAGGGGTTGTTGTGGCAACGTCAGGTATGGCAAAAATCAGTCCATTTGAAGTAGTAAAACGGACTTCTGTACCTGTTATTTGTGGCTTGGCCACTGTTATTTTCGGTACCTTGGTGCTTGTTCCAATGTACGCATAGGAAAATGTGAGTTCACGACTTTAAGTCATGTTCAAAACAAAAAGCCAGCTATCAAGAGCTGGCTTTTTTTATTTTTTCTTTCCACGTCCGGCATGAATTTTCAACTTCGCTTTCATCTTCCTTTTGTCCGATGAGCGGCCTTTTCTTCGCGGAGCTTTATCCGGTTCAATGTCTTCAATCAAACTTGGTTCGAACCCTTGTAACCACTCTTGAGGCAGTCGGTTATCTAACAAGCGCTCAATCGCCTCTAATAGATACTCTTCATCATGGCTCATCAAAGAAACAGCCATGCCCTCTTTTCCAGCCCGCCCCGTACGCCCAATCCGGTGTACGTAATCTTCGGCTTTAAATGGCATGTCAAAGTTCACGACTTGTTCAAGCTGATGGATATCTAGCCCTCTTGCGGCAACATCAGTTGCGATTAATGCGCGAATTTTTCCTGCTTTAAAATCATCTAATGCTTTCTGGCGTGCACCTTGGCTTTTATCACCGTTAATTGAAGCAGCCTTAATTCCGTCTAGCTTCAACTCTTTAGCCAACGCATCACTGCCTTGTTTGGTTTTGGTAAATACCAATACCTGCTGCCAGTTGCGAGAACCTATCAGATACGCGAGTAGTTCAGCTTTTCGTTTTTTATCCACTGGATAGATAATTTGCTTAACAGTTTCAGCTGTACTATTCGATGGCGTCACCTGAACTTCAACTGGTTCATTTAACAGTTTATAAGCAATACTTTTTATACGTTTATCAAAGGTTGCGGAGAAAAACAGCGTTTGGTAGCTCTCGCCCATTCGCTTAAGAATTCTTTGGATATCTGGCATAAAGCCCATATCGAGCATACGGTCGGCTTCATCAAATACTAAAAATTCAGTTTTAGATAAAAAGATGTTCTTACAGAATAGATGATCTAAAAGACGACCTGGAGTCGCAATAAGAATATCCGCCCCACCTCGCAAGTTTTTGGTTTGCACATTCATACTGGTGCCACCGTAAGCAGTCACAATTTTAATCTCTGTGGCTTTGGCATAGCTTGTCAGGTTATCAAACACCTGCTGTGCCAGCTCGCGTGTTGGTACTAAAACCAATGCACGAACGTCTGCACTTTGTTCATCCCGAACACTTTTTGATGCCGATAGTTTTTGAAGAATCGGCAAGCCAAACGCTGCCGTTTTCCCTGTTCCTGTTTGAGCTCCAGCTAAGATATCTTTCCCATCAAGTACAAAAGGAATTGCTTGTTGCTGTATTTCCGTTGGCTGTTGAAAACCAAGCTCTGATAACGTACTAAGCAGAGAATCGGCAAGACCTAGTTGAGCGAATTGTTGGGACATACGTAAGGACCATTAATGACAACTTTTGATAAGGTTGCGGATTCTATCAGAACGACTGACTTTTTGCCGCAGATAATATTTGTGGATAGAATTCCGAAAATAACTGGCTCAACTCAACATAATGCTCGTCTAATGATTGATAACAATCTGCCAACCGTCCCATTCGAGGGGAACGCATCGACATTCTTTGTAATGCGTATTCAATATTGTCCATTGCTATGTAAGACTCAAGCCAACGGTCTTTCCACATGTGTTGCGAAACATCTAGGTAACGTTTTGGAAGCCCTAATGTTGGTTCTTGTTCTATGGTAGTGCGTGCATCAGCACAAAATTGTTGCAACGAGTTTTTATGATAGCCTTCCCAGTTGCGAGCAAGGCAGTGGTCCCAAAACACATCCAATGCAATACCTGCAAACCGTCGCGTATCCAACGTAAAATAGTCTTTTGCACAAGACATAATTGAATGGCTATCTGTGTAACTATCGACAAAGCGATGCAATCGAATGCCCGCAACAATATCCGGTGAGAATTGTCTCGATGGATCACCTTTAACAAAATCACCCAACAGGTTACCAATTAAGCTTGAGTCACAATGTTCAGCAATGTGTAAATGGGCTAAAAAGTTCATAAGCGATAGTTGTACCAGTGATTAAAAGGTAAGCCAGATAAGCAAAAGGAAAAAATGCTGTGCTTAAAAACACAAAGCCAGCGCAAATGCACTGGCCAACATGGAATGTAGACATTTAATCTACTGTTTTATTCTGCCTTTTCTTCCGCAGATTTGTCATATTCAGACAAGTTAAAGCCAATCTCCATTGCATCTAGCAACTCTAGGCTTTCATCATTCAAAATTTGGTCACACATACAGACCTCCTTTTCTTCTTCTAAAAACAAGTTATATCGCGTTTTACCTCTCTTTTTAAACCCTTTATATGACAGTTTTGTGAAAAAGGACCGTTAAATTCAATAATTTCATCAATATAGACCAAGAATAGTTCGACGAACTGCCGCTGCGACACAATGCACTGTAAACAATTAATTACACCACTGGAATCCACAGTGAACATTTTGCTTGATTTACCATCTTATATTTTACAGAATGTGCGTAAAACTAGGGCATCAAACTAGATTAACTTGTCTTTTTTGGTGCTAAAGCCTACAACAACTAATAATCGTAAAATATTGTATACAGATGTCTAATTCTAAAGTCTTCGGTAGTACCCTCATTATTGCCGGCACAACAATTGGTGCTGGTATGTTAGCCCTGCCCCTTGCCTCTGCGGGCATAGGCTTCGCCACATCACTACTCATTATGTTTGGCCTTTGGGCTCTGATGGCTTATACCGCACTATTAATGATTGAACTC
Source organism: Vibrio sp. TRT 17S01 (assembly GCF_050113695.1). Taxonomy (NCBI): domain Bacteria; kingdom Pseudomonadati; phylum Pseudomonadota; class Gammaproteobacteria; order Vibrionales; family Vibrionaceae; genus Vibrio; species Vibrio sp. TRT 17S01. Next base: position 439,825 of record NZ_JBNJOG010000003.1, read on the forward strand.
CATCAACATGCTCCAGCGGGCGCAACGTTGCATACATTAGCCAAACAATTTCTTGGAAAGCGAGGCAAATGGTTAGCAAGTTTTGCTATGTTGTTTCTTTTTTACGCGCTGTGCGCGGCATATATTGCTGGGGGCGGCTCTCAGTTCTCTGAACGCGTTCACCAACTTTTAGACATCCGACTTGAACCCACTACAGCAACAATCCTATTTACGGTGGTTGTTGCTGCCGTCGTCGCCATTGGTACGGCTATGGTAGACAAAGTTAATCGCGTGTTGTTTTTGACTAAACTTATTGCGATGGCAATGGTACTTTTTTTCCTAGCACCAAACGTGACAGAGTCTTACCTCCTCAGCATGCCGATAAAGCAAGGGCTCGTTATTGCTTCAATCCCTGTTATTTTTACCTCATTTGGGTTTCACGGAAGTATTCCAGCAATCGTAAACTACCTTGATGGTAATACCCGTGCTCTTCGAATTGCTGTGATCATTGGCTCCGCAATACCATTGATCATTTATGTATTTTGGCAAACCGTCACTCTTGGCGTGGTGAGTCAAAATGAAATTATGCAAAATGCCGGGCTAACAGGATTAATCAACACCTTGTCTCACACAGTCCATGAACGCGGCTTAAGTACTGTGATTGGCGTATTTGCAGATCTCGCATTACTGACTTCGTTCTTAGGTGTAAGTCTTGGGCTATTTGAGTTCTTAGGAGATAGTCTTAAAAAGAAAAGCACTAATAAAGATCGTGTGTTCATCGCAGCAATCACGTTCACGCCACCGATGGTATTCGCATTGTTTTACCCCCAAGGTTTTATTATGGCGCTTGGATATGCCGCTATTGCACTGGCCATACTCGCAATCTTTTTACCTACATTAATGGTGATGAAATTGCGCAAAAGCAGCGACTACACCTCAGACTATCAAGTCATGGGTGGAAACATGACCCTATTTGCTACCGCTGTAATTGGTTTGATGATTGTTTCTGCTCAATTATTAGTAACGACAGGTGTACTTCCAGCCTTAGGCTAATCGAACGTATTGACTACAGGTGGGGCCTATCCCCACCTTTTTTATGCCCTTCCAAAGATCAATGTCTCATTTATTGAAATATATCTCATTCCAATTTCATTCAAATGAGACATAACACATTTTTATATTTTTCTTGTTTTTATAAAATTTTAAGCAACTTTAACCATCAGATGGATCTGCCATGAAGGAAGTTGATTTCAGAACGATAGACAAGCTTTTTATTAAGATGTCGATAAACGACAAAATGTGGGTTGTTTTCATTATATTTTTAACGGCTATTACCTTTATTTCTGGTTCTCATTACCGAGTACAACAACAGCAATTAGAACAGAGCTTAATCAATCAAGTTGAGTATAAGCTTGCCGGAATACTTACAACTTCCGACTATCAAAGCTTGGAGATTGATGGTCTAGAGCAAATATCTAGTGTTTCAGATTCTGTTATTACCAATGGTGTCGTTACCGCAACACAGCTAGGCTCAAATGGTAAGGCCTACCAATATAAGGAAAATGTTGAACAAACCATAGTCACCTCTGAGCGTAAGCTACTGACAAGTTTTGCGTTGAATTATCTTTGGGCGATCCCCTTTGCGATTTTTCTTTACTGGGTCGCGACTTTTATTGGGGGAGCGCTCTGGGTTCTGTACACCACAACACAAAAAATTGCTGAGGGTGACTTAACCTCTCGCTTAGGTTTCCATCCCGGACGAGATGAATTTGGTACTATTGGCTGCGCTCTAGATAACGCCATGGACACATTGAGCGAACTGGTCGTCACTGTCAAAACCAACGCTTCCACTTTAAATGAAACCTCTTCCTCTTTCGAACAGGATATGAAGCAAAGCGAACGGGAGATCACAAATCAATATGCTTCTCTTGATTCTGTCGCGACCGCAATGGAGCAAATGACGGCGTCCGCGCAAGAAGTATCATCGGTTGCGAACCAAGCAACTGAGCAAACAGAATCAGATACACGTCAAGTAGCTGAAAGCTCAGAATTGGTTCAAAGTGCGATTACTGAAATTGAAGCGCTAACTTCACTAATCAGCCAAGCTTCCCAATCTGCGTCGTTGTTAAATGACAATACCAGCCAGATCAGTGAAGTTATTACCACGATTAATGGAATATCAGAGCAGACAAACTTGTTAGCCCTAAATGCAGCAATTGAAGCGGCACGAGCTGGTGAGCAAGGGCGCGGTTTTGCTGTTGTGGCCGACGAGGTAAGAACACTTGCAAGCCGGACTCAAGAAGCAACGGTAGAAATCCAAACAATGATTGAAAAGTTACAATCAGAGAGCCAAAGCATTGCCCATATTACCCAACAAACAGTATCTCAAGCACAAACAAGTAGTGCTCTTATTTCAGATATTGGTAACGATATCAGCACCATAGCTCATTCCGCTTCTGCGATTAACAACATGAGTTTACAGATCTCAACATCAGCCAGTGAGCAAAGTGCTGTTGCCAATGACATTGCCTCTGAACTTGCAAGTATTCGCTCGCAATCTAACATTATAAAAAATGTCGCAGAGCAATCATCAAAAGGTGTTGGCCAACTTTCTAGTGCAACTGAGAATCTTGGATTAGTGCTTGAACGCTATCGAACTTAAGTTCATCGTACCCCAAATTATCCCCACACATAAAACCGATAGCGAAAGCTGTCGGTTTTTTTCTGCTCAATCTGGTTACCTTTCTCAACTCACCAACAGAGCTTGGCATGCATGTAGCGCCTTTATCATGTACCATGAGTTAAATACACTTGCTGACCAAATCAAGGATTTTCATGGAAGCCGAATTATTAGAAATCAAGAACTTCCTGACACAATACCCACCTTTTGACGAATTAGAAGAAGACGTATTGGACTATGTAACAAGAAACGTGGAGATCAGTTACTTTCGTCAGGACACGCCAATTATCCACTTTGGAGACTCTATTCATGATCTCTATATGGTGAGAAGTGGCGTTGTTGAAGTATATCGCCGAAAAGGTGAGCTCTATAACCGGCTCGATCAAGGTGCGTTATTTGGTCAGATGGGTTTATTGACGAACAACAAGGTTCGATTCCCTGTAAAAGCCATCGAAGACAGTTTGATTTATTGCATTCCTGAAGCGGTATTCCAAGAACTGTACGAAAACCATGACTCATTTGCTGACTTTGTCGAAGTGGAAGATAATGCTCGCCTTCGTCAAGCCGTATCAAGTACAAAAGATCAAAACGATTTAACCACTTCTAAAGTGCGTACGTTGTTGTCACGCGATGCAGTTTTTGTCGACAAAACTGAAAGCATTCAGAACGTTGCCATTAAAATGGCCGAAGAAAACATTTCATCTTTGCTTATCATTGATCCAGACATTTTAGAAGACGATGAAACTGACACAACGCCACTCGTAGGTATCATTACCGACCGTGATTTGTGTACACGAGTACTTGCTCAAGGGCTTGACCCTGATGATGAAGTCGCCAGTGTCATGACTAACGAAGTTATTTCGCTCGATCATAATGCTTATGTTTATGAAGCTATGCTCACGATGCTGCGCTACAACGTTCACCATCTACCTGTACTCAAAGACAAAAATCCAATTGGTGTTCTAGAAGCGACAGATATTGTCCGATATGAATCTCAGAACTCACTATTGCTGGTAAGTAGCATATTCCAACAACAATCGATTGAAGAACTTGTGATCATTTCCGAGCAAGTTAAAGACAGTTTTGTGCGACTGGTAAACGAAGACGCCAACTCTCATATGGTTGGCACCGCAATGTCAGTGATTGGCCGCAGCTTTAAGCAACGTATTATCGAACTTGCAGAAGAGGAACTCGGCCCTCCTCCGGTGCCATATTGCTTCCTAGCGCTTGGATCAATGGGACGAGATGAACAATTATTGGTGACCGATCAAGACAACGCCATCATTCTCGACAACAGTTTTGTCAAAGAGCAGCACGATGAATACTTTGCGCAACTTGCAAAACGTGTCTGCGATGGCTTAAACAAATGCGGTTACACATATTGTACAGGTGACATTATGTCAACCAACCCGATGTGGCGTATGACTCGCGAAGAATGGGAAGAATGCTTTACCGATTGGATTGATGATCCAAACCCGAAAGCATTGCTAAACGCATCCATTTTCTTCGACCTCGATGGTGTATATGGCCGTTTAAAATGGGCAGAACAGCTCAATGGCTTTATTGTTCGCAGAGCAAGGAAGAACAATCGATTCCTTGCATGCCTTGCTCGTAATGCACTAAACCGGACCCCACCACTTGGCTTCTTTAAAGACTTTGTGATGGAAAAAGATGGGCAGCACAATAACTCGATCAACTTGAAACGTAGAGGCACGGCGCCACTGGCAGACTTAATCCGTGTTCATGCACTCGCTGTTGGCTCTCGCTCCCAAAACTCCTTTGAAAGACTTGATGATATCCACGACGCAGGGATCCTGCCAAAAGGCAAAGCACGCGATATCAAAGATGCGTTAGAGTTCATTTCGATGGTAAGGATCCGACACCAAGCGATGGATGTCGAAAACGGAACAGACCCTGATAACAATATTGAACCAGAAAACCTGTCTGACTTTGAACGCAGAAACTTGAAAGACGCCTTCCAAGTGTTAAGTAATGCGCAGAACTTCTTGAAGTTCCGTTATCAAGCCAGCAATAACTTTAAGTGAGAAGGCAATGTTCAATAAAACAATTCGCCCACCAGCTATAGATTGGCTACATAAGTTTGACCAAAAAAAGAATAGCGTAAAAAATAGTGCGTTAGAGGCTTTTTATTCAACACCGATCCCAAGCGGTGATACTCCAATTTCGGATGTTGTGTTCCTTGCGATGGACTTTGAAACAACTGGATTGGATGCGAAACAAGATGACATTATCACGATTGGAACCGTGCCTTTTACATTAAATCGTGTTTTCTTAAATAAGGCGAGGCATTGGACAGTGAGACCAAGAAAGAAGCTTGCTGAAGAATCCATTATCATCCACGGGATCACACACAATGATATTCTTGATGCACCTGACTTAAGTGAGATCTACGAAGATGTAATAGGACAGATGGCCGGGCACATTACCGTCGTTCATTATCACCGAATCGAAAGAGAGTTTTTTGATAGCGCCCTACGCTCTAGGATTAATGAAGGTATTGAGTTTCCTGTCGTGGACACCATGTTCAATGAGTCTTTAGTGCAAAACAAATTAGCAGGTGGACTCTGGAACATGCTCAAAGGAAAGAAACCTAAATCAGTAAGACTTGGGGCAAGTCGTTCACGTTATGGTTTACCGCCCTATACACCTCATCATGCTCTTACTGATGCTATTGCAACTGCGGAGCTTTTACAGGCTCAGATCGCACACCATTACACTCCTGACACTCCACTCAATGCGATATGGTTATAAACCTAATTCATAGGTAGTAGCAACTTACAGCACTTCAACTTTCACCTCATCAAGTTGAAGTGCTCATTACTCCCCGTAATTTAGTGCTAAAGCTTCTGGGTATTGCCTTGTTTTAGCAAGCTCAACGGCTTTATCTTCTATCGCTTGATATGTTAGCGCCATTGTTACAGGGTGTGTTTCTTCGATTGTTTTTCCTATCTTAGGTTCGAAACCCCATGTACTGGCTATTTTGCTTGCGGCTTCAAGTGCAGAAGAACCCTTCACCACTTCCAAACGGGCATAGTGTTCTTCCTCAAAACTAACATCGGCTGAACGCAGTGTTTCATCTTCACCTGGAATTTGTTGAGCACCAAATAGAGGCTTTCCAAAGGCTTTGGCGTTTGAAAACTCTGGAATCCATTGGCTCATGTGTTGTATTGAGTTTCCTGTTCTACTTTCAATATCTTTCACATCCCAACCAGTCGCAATTTTTTTCAAAAACTTCTGTGGAAGAACAGGCTGAGCTGAGTGGTCGCCAGACTTCGCTAAACCATCATTAAATAAGGTAATATTATTTGTCATACCATGAAGCTGGAATACGCCATCAGCGTAAGGGGTCAGTTGTCCCATGCCTTCATCGGTGCCTCTAGGTCCATGGAAGATTACTTCAGGCCAAAGCGAAAGATTGCTATCCCATTTGGTGACATACGCCGCTTTAAACTCCACAAGACGCTGGCGAGGCTTACGTACAAGATCATCAACCCTACCCGTCTCAAAGCCACAAGCATTAACAACATAATCAGCGGTTAAGTCATGACGCAGTCCATTCGCATCTTCGTACGCTAGAAGCCATTGATGACCATTGAAGGATAATTCCTTTAACGTGCTGTTCAAACACAACTCTGCATTTTCAATGTTCTCTAATGCCAATGTCGCTGTCGCCGCCAAACGGAAAACACTCCATCCGAATTCTTGAACAACAACAACTGGGAACTTTAACGTTGATAGGTCGGTGTTTTTTGCAAATGGAATAACCCAATCGTCAGCCGACGCCGGAGACGCAGGTTGTTCACATGTGGATAGAACTTCAAGATCTTCACGTGAATAGAGCTTGTAGTAGTCATCTGGTTGCCCTAGCAACTGATTTGAAGGGTCTTTTTTTACCAACTCTTTATAAGAGGAACGAATCGATTCAAGCCGAGGCAACAAGTCTTCAGGCTGACCTTTATCGGTTTTAGGAACAACAATAACGGTTGGACGCCGATTTAGCGTATGAGGATAAAGTCTTACCGTATCAATGGACTGTTGAAGAAGCTCTTGACACTGCTGAAGAGAAATTTCGCGATAAAGATTTCCCCCCGCATGGAGGTGGCATATTGGTGGTCCGCTCACCAAACTGTCTTTCTTCTCGATAAGTGCCACTGACACACCAAGCTCTGCTAAATGCAATGCGGTCGTTGCACCAGCGACACCGCCACCAATCACTGCGACCTGAATATCTGATTGTGTTGAAGGATGATTGTCCATTCGTTCTTTTATTTCGTTAAATTCCAAAGCATTTTACTCAGATTTTGCTGTTAAGAAAATCACAAAAAAAGTATTGATAATATGAAAAACAACACCTTTTTTTCGCAATAAAAAAAACAAAAAAATACTTGACGCGCTTCTGTTGAGAATACAAAAAATCAGATTTGTGAATAACAAACTTAGCCCAATCATTGTCCCTATTGGGCTAAGGGAATATTAAAGTTATCTACAGGCAAAGTTATCCCAAACTTTATCCACTGTTTTTGTGGATAAGTGAATAAACTGATCGGTTACTCACTGGCTAAAGTCTTTATTTATAGGGACTAGCAAACGTTTTAATAAACTCCCGACAACTAAAATTAGTGTGCAAAAAGTCACCACAGGCAGTGCTATCCATAATGAGAAATGCAACGTTGGCGTAAGTTCAAAACCAAAATGCATTAACCCTGCAACAACTAATTCAGCCCCTACCGTCGCAATCGTTCCAGCGACAACCGCCATAATGCCGTATTCAGCGAAAATGGTTCTTATCACCCTTTTATTGCTCGCACCCAATGTACGATAAAGTTGAATCTCCTGCTGACGTTGTGACAAGCTCAAACGCAATAAGGTAAAGACCAACAAGATCCCCGCAATCACGCCAATACCCGCCAATATCGTGACCGCCCAGATGATCTGACTTAGTAGTTGTTGAATTTTTGCTGCCATTCCACGGATATCCATAAGGCTCACGGTAGGATAGCTGCGTGACAATTGGTTGATGAGGTTATTTTGATCGCTCGTGATCCTAAAACTCACTAAATATGTGCTTGGCAAGGACTCTAAAACATCAGGAGAGAAAATGAAGTAGAAATTCGGCTTCATATCTCGCCATTCCACTTGCCTGATGCTGTTTACAACCGCTTGAACCTCAACACTATTAATGACAAAGCTCAATGTATCACCAATGTTAAGCCCTAAATCATTAGCAATATCGGCTTCAATGGAAACGCCCCCAGTGCTTGTCCACTCCCCATCAAGCAATACATTGTGTGAAGGAATACCATCTGACCATGTAAAGTTCAGCTCACGACGTAACGCATCGGCACCTTCCCCTTCGGTATCAACCACGGTTGGTTCTTGACCATTAACACCAGTAAGTCGCCCTCGAATAATTGGATAAGCTGGTGAGCGTTCTAGTGCTTGCTCATCGAGCGCTTGTAGGTAGTTTTCAAGCTCAAAAGGCGCAATATTCAACGCAAAAGCATTATGCGCATCAGCAGGCAATGTTCGCTGCCAATCTGTCAGTAAATCACTTCTTACTAACCAAATAACGGCAAGCAGCATTAAAGACAGAGCCAAAGCTCCGAATTGAATGCCAGTCGAAATAGGAGAACGATTGATCCGACTGAGTGCAAGTTTATAAGATGGAGAAAGCGGCATTTTCGCGACATTTTTCGTCACAATTAGGCTAAAGCCGGCCAACACTAAAAAGAGAACCGCTACACCCACTAGAACAATCCAAACAAGTAAGTTGTCGTAATAAGCAAACAACATTGGAATAACAGGGACTAAAATCAACCATAGATAAGTTTTCGCTTGATTTGCTGTCCATTGTGACTGCATCACATTCATTGCACTTGTGTTGACTAGATTCAGTAGTGGGATCCCTAAAGCAGGAATAGCAATTAATAATGCCGTACTAAGCGCCAGAATGTAGGGCTCAATCCCGTAGCTAGGAAGTGGGTTTGGTAACAATTCTGCAAGTGGAATACGCAATAAAAATTCCAAGCCAATACCGCTTACCACACCTATTACCGCAGCAATAGCTAACAGCAACAGCACTTGCGTTGACAACCATCGCACCACCCAGCGCTTACTACCACCTAAACTTTTAAGCATGGCAATGGTTCTTTGCCGTGTGGAAACGTAATGTTGGCATGTCAACACCAGCGTTGTCGCGGCCATAATGATGACAATGGCAACAGATAGCGACAAGTATTGCGTTGTACGTTTAAATACTTCATTGGTTCGACTGGCTGTATTTTGATCTCGCCATTCATCGCTAGGCGTTAATACAACTGCATCTTTTAATTGGCTGATTTGGTCATCATTGCCATTGACGTAGAGGTTATACCTCACTCGACTACCTAACTGAACAGCCCCCGTCTTAGGTACATCAGAGATATGAATATAGACCGAGGGCATTTGCTGAAATGGGTTAAAGCTTAACCCCGGCTCCTCTTCTACTTTCCCAGTAACAACAAAATCCGCATCACCTAACGTAATGGTGTCACCAACCACTACGTCCAATTGAGCGAATAATCTTTCATCTAACCATAATTGTGAGGGGAGAATATGATTAGAAATGGTGCCATTTTGGTTAAGCCGAAACTCCCCTTGCAATGGGAAGGCCGTATCGACAGCTTTTACCGTAACCAACTTCATTTCGTTATCACTAAACGCCATCGTGCCAAACCGAACGCGTTTAGAAACTTGAAGATTCTGTTGCTCAGCCAAGCCCACTAGTTTTTCAGGTAAAGGGTTTGAAGAAACAAAAACACTGTCCGCCGTTAATGCTTCTTTACCTTGCTTAACGATCACCTGCTCCATACGAGTCGCCAACGCGGTCAACGCAAAAATACTGGCAATGATGAGCGTTAATGCAATAGAAACAGGCCAAAGCTGACCATGGCGTATTTCCTTCCAGCTCCAGCTTAATAATCGTGTATCTAATAGAGTCTGTGTTGATGCCATTACACTTCCTCCACTCTGCCTGCCTGCATTCGAATCGTGCGATCACATTTCTTGGCTAACGTAGAATCATGCGTAACTAAAACCAGCGTGGTGCCGTGCTCGCGATTTAATTCAAATAACAAGTCTATGACTTTTTCAGCTGTCGCTTGGTCAAGATTACCCGTAGGCTCATCAGCAAACAGTACTTGAGGCTCAATCATAAATGCGCGCGCTAACGCGACCCGTTGCTGCTCACCGCCCGATAACTGAGCAGGACTATGACCCATACGATGTTCAAGACCAACCATTGTCAATAATGACTTGGCACGCTCAATATTTTCGGGTTCTCCTTTTAATAAGCACGGTAGAGTCACATTTTCCAAAGCAGTCAAACTTGGTATCAAAAGAAAGCTTTGAAACACAAAGCCCACCGAGTGGCTACGTATCTCCGCACGTTGCTCATCCGTTAATGACGCCAGTGATTTACCAAGTAATTCTACACTGCCACTGGTGGGGACATCTAAACCGGCAAGCAGTGTCATCAATGTCGATTTTCCAGCCCCGGACGTGCCGACAATTGCAACACTTTCACCACTTTCTATACACAAATCGACGTCTTGAAGGATTGTCAAATGTTCTTGTTTAGTAGAGACTATTTTCGATAATGATTGCGCTTTAATGACGGATGATTGCATGTTTCGACTACTTCCCTTTTTATTTATTGTTTTATACGTAGCTCCAGCCAGTAGTACCACTTTGTTAATACTTGGTGACAGCTTAAGTGCAGGCTATCAAATGCCAGTGGAAAAAGCATGGCCAAATTTATTGCCAAATGTATTGTCCACCAAAGGAAAATCTGTCGATGTTATCAACGGAAGTATTTCAGGTGATACCACCGGAAATGGCCTTGCCCGTTTGCCTGCATTACTCAAACAACACTCACCAGATTATGTATTAATCGAGCTCGGAGCGAATGATGGTTTACGAGGCTTTCCTCCTAAACTCATTGAAAATAACCTGATGTCACTGATAAAACTTTCAATCGACCATCAAGCAAAACCGTTATTGATGCAGATCCACGTATTACCCAATTACGGAAAGCGTTATACAAAGGCATTTTCTAACATTTATCCAAAAGTCTCACAGCAAACCGATGTGCCACTTTTACCTTTCTTCCTCGAAGGAGTTATTGCCAAGCCAGAGTGGATGATGAAAGATGGCCTCCATCCAACGAAAGATGCCCAGCCTTGGATTGCGGAATTTGTTGCTCAAGAGTTAATTAATTTTCTTTAATTGGGCTAGCTCAAAAACCCGCACCATTAATTGGGTTATTCTGTTGCTACCTTGGTTGCCGGAAAAACAAAAATGATTATTGAACCAATTATCGATGGCGTGGTTGCCAGAAGTGCTCACCCTTTTGGCTGTGAGCAAGCTGTCCTTGAACAAATTAACTATGCAAAATCAGCCAAGCCTATAAAACATGGACCAAAACGTGTCCTTATTATTGGGGCTTCATCTGGCTTTGGACTTGCTGCTCGAATTGCGCTTACTTTTGGCGGCAGCGATGCAGATACTATTGGCGTATCTTTCGAACGTGGGCCATCTAATCTTGGTGGCGGTTCTGCTGGCTGGTACAACAACTACTTTTTTCAAGAATATGCAGAGCAAGAAGGTCGTATTGCCGTCAATATCCAAGGTGATGCCTTTTCAAAAGAGATTAAACAAGAAGTTGTAGAAGCGATTGAAACGTACTTTGAAGGTGAAGTGGACCTTATCATCTATAGTGTCGCCAGTGGTGTCAGACCGAACCCTGACACTGGTGAGCTATGGCGCTCAGCGATAAAGCCCATCGACCAAGATGTCACTGGCGCTAGCATTATATTAGAGAACGATAGCTGGATAGAAACAACGCTAACCTCTGCGAGTGAGCGTGAAACTGAAGAAACGCTCAAAGTAATGGGCGGTGAAGACTGGGAAAGCTGGATCGATACGCTCATTAACTCAGAATCCGTTTCGGAAGGTTGTAAGACCATCGCATTTTCTTACATTGGACCTGAAGTGACCCACCCTATTTATCTCGATGGCACACTTGGACGAGCAAAGGTCGATCTTCACCAAACCAGCCATGCGCTCAATTTAAAACTATCTAACTTTGATGGCGGCGCCTACGCTACTGTCTGCAAGGCGCTCGTAACGAAGGCAAGCGTATTTATCCCGGGCTTAAGCCCCTATATTCTTGCACTCTATAAAGTGATGAAAGAGAAAGGGACGCATGAAGGCTGTATTGAACAAATGCAGCGATTGTTTAGTGACAAGTTATACGGAAACACAACCATCCCCCTCGATGCGGAGCGCCTCATTAGAATGGATGATTGGGAGTTAAACCCAGATACCCAAGAAAAAGTTGCTCAGCTTATGGCACAGCTAGGGCCAGACAACTTTAAACAGCTTGGTGATTACCAAGCCTTCAAAGCAGATTTTCTAAAACTCAATGGCTTTGGCTTAGATACCGTTGACTATCTTGAAAATATTGATCTCGACCACTTCATTCAATCAACAGACTGATTTCTTTTTCTTATAATTAAGAACCTCATCAATAAAACAGCCCCTACATTAGTTAGGGGCTTTTCTTTACTTTAGTCACGAACTAGTCTTATTTTTGAAACTAACTATTTGGCATTCTGTTTACAGATACGAAATCAAAACGTCGAACACCACTTGGTGACAACGTAACCAAATGGGTATGTCGCGCCCTTAAATAGGATCTCAAGCCTGAAAAGCAATGTTGTATGTCAAAAATTAATCTTAATACCATCACCATTCCAGAAGATATATGTAACGGCTGGCAAGCCATCGTTAATTTACTGGCTGACATTGTCAATGTTCCTTCAGCATTAGTCATGCGCATCCATCAGGATTACATTGAGGTCTTCTCCAGCAATAATAACAATAAGCATCCATATGCCATTGGTGACTGTGAACGGCTTGGACAAGGCCTCTATTGCGAATATGTCATTAATAACCAGACGGCCTTGATTGTTCCCGATGCAACTGAAGATCCTGAATGGAAAAATAACCCTGATATGAAATTTGGCATGCGTGCTTATATGGGTGTTCCAATCAACTGGCCATCAGGTGAACCCTTCGGCACCATTTGTGTACTAGACAACAAAAAAAACGAGTTTTCCCTAACATACAAACAGTTGTTATGTAGTTTTCGTGACTCTATTGAAGCGCAGCTTACAACCATTATTCAAAATGAAGAACTGCGCTTGCTAAATGATGAGTTAAAGTCGAAAGTTGACACTCGAACGCAAGATCTCGTGCACCTTAACTACTCTCTAAATCAAGAAATCGATAAACGTAGAGCGGTAGAGAAAAAACTTCACCATCAGAAGTTTCACGATAGTGGAACTCAGTTCCTTAATCAGTTGGGTTTACAAAAACAGCTACGACAATATTCCTCTGAGCTTGATGGCAACGACTACATATCCGTTATCCATATCGGATTCGCCAACGGGGCAAGTATTCAGTCAAAGTATGGATTTCATACGTGGGAAAAAACCCTCGTTCAGTATCGAAAACGACTTGGTGATTTAGCACGTTTTAGTGCATTTACTGCAAGACCCAGTGCAACCGATTTGGTGCTTTGTTTGCGTACCGGACACATTGAAGAAGATTTAAATACCCTATGTAACCAATTGGTAGATATCGGACACTCTGAGTTTCTGGTGAATCATGAAAGGCTTCATCTTCACACCTATATTGGCATCAGTTCAACACAAAACCCTGCTGAAGTGACGCACCTGTATAAGCAAGCCTCAGAAGCGATGCAATCTTGCAAAGATTCTGGCCACAAGTTTAGCTTTTATTCACAGGCAACTGCTGACTTACAAAAGCACATTAGCCAATTAGAAAGCTACCTTCTTCAAGCCGTCAGAAATGATGATTTGTTGCTGTATTTCCAACCTAAAGTATCCCCTGCGTCTCATCGTTGGACAGGTGCTGAAGCTTTGTTGCGTTGGCGCCACCCTATTCTTGGCGATGTATCAAACCAAACGTTAATCCACTTAGCCGAACAAAATGGGCTTATATTCGAAGTCGGCAACTTTGTCCTTCGCTCAGCTATTAAAAAAGCCTCTGAATGGATGCAACACGTTGAGAAGTTTCGAATTGCAGTTAACGTTTCAGCAATTCAATTACAAAATCCTCAATTTGTGGACCAAGTTCATGACCTTTTACATGCCTATAATTTACCCCCTCAGTTTTTAGAGCTTGAGATCACCGAAAGTAGCCTCATCGCCGATGAAGTGGTTGCGCACCAGACCCTTGATGGGCTGAATAAGCTTGGAATCATGTTATCTCTGGATGATTTTGGGACTGGGTATGCATCATTTAATTACCTGAAGAAGTTTCCTTTCCACGCGATTAAAATCGACAAAAGTTTCATCCATCAAATTGATCAGTGTGATGAAGACAAAGAAATTGTGCGTTCCATCATTCATGTTGCTAAAAAGCTTAACCTGTCTATCACAGTAGAAGGCATCGAGTCAGAGCAGCATGAGGCGTTTATTATTGAAGAAGGGTGTGAATATGGCCAAGGCTACTACTATGGTAAACCCATGCCCTGTGATGAGTTTGAATACTCTTTCTTTAATCAAAATTACACCAGTGAAGCAAATTTCAGTAGCTTACCGAAATAACGCTACATGCTCTCCAAACGAAACGCCTTTAAGCTAAGCAAGTTTTACCTTTACTCCAAAGCGTGGGATTTCTATAATCCCCGCCTTTCTCTTACCTAAGTTAAGTGACTCCCATGGATCAACTCATTGCCCTTTTTAAAAAAATAGAAAAACAAAATTATCGTGCATACCAACAAATTAAAGGTCAGTATGATTTTGGTGATTTCACACTATATGCGGACTATATCCAAGGCGACCCTTACGCATCGGCATCACGTTTTCGCGTTATTCGCCCGTGGGCACCGACTGGTTTACAATGGTTAAGAGAAAAATCACCGTCTTACCAAATCGCCGCAAGAGATTTTATCGCTCGCAGCTTTGCGGCATTTGCTAAACAAGAAAATTCCGTCAGCATCGCCTTAACAGGCCAAACAGTGATGGACAGTACAGCCGTTCTATTTACTGAACAAGGCATCGAAATTCGATTCAGAGTAGATCTACCTGCTGAGGGTCGTTCAGTATTAGGGAAGCGCGCTATCAATGCACTAACATTCCATCTACCAAAGTTTGTACGCCGAGCAACACTCGAACGAGAATTAGATCTCACCGCACTAAAGCATCACTGTGAATCGATTGAAGACCAAGTCGCAATGCGCGAGCAGCTCAAAGAAAAGGGCCTTATCGCCTTTGTTGGCAATGGTTCCATTCTCCCTCGCATTGCGGGTAATTGCGACCTTCCAATGAAACAAGCCGTTGCTTTCCAGTCCCCTGAAAATCTAACAGTGGAGTTAAACACGCCAAACCAAGGTCCAGTGAAGGGCATGGGGATTCCACAAGGTATCACCGTAATTGTTGGTGGTGGTTTCCATGGTAAATCTACCTTACTCAATGCGATTGAGCGCTCTATCTATAACCATCTACCGGGTGATGGACGAGAGCTCGTTGTCACAAATGAAGAAGCGATGAAGATTCGTGCTGAAGATGGTCGTTGCGTTCATAACCTAAATTTATCCAACTACATTAACCATTTACCTATGGGTAAAGATACTGGCGACTTTTCGACACAAGATGCTTCAGGTTCCACATCACAGGCTGCTTGGTTACAAGAATCAATTGAAGCGGGTGCACAATGCATGTTGATCGATGAGGATACGTCAGCCACGAACTTTATGATCCGTGACGAACGCATGCAGGCATTGGTAGCAAAAGGTGAAGAGCCAATCACACCACTGGTTGACCGAATTGGGCAGCTACGTGATGAGTTGGAGATTTCTACCATTGTTGTAATGGGAGGCTCTGGTGACTACCTAGATGTTGCCGATACCGTCATTCAAATGCACGACTATCAAGCACTTGATGTGACAGAAAAAGCGCGTCAGGTTATTCAACAGCACCCTACCCAACGAGAAAACGAAAGTGAAAAAGCGTTAGAGACGTTCAGACCACGTTCAGTCAACCGAGCTGCATTGCAAGTCGTGCTTGCAGACGGAAAGTTCCGAGTATCTGCAAAAGGCATTGACTCATTACGCTTTGGTAAGGAGTTTATCGACCTAGCAGCACTTGAGCAATTGGAATCCAGTGCTGAAATCAATGCAATTGGATGGCTTTGGTTCCAGTTGGCGCAATTACCGGGCTGGTCTAATAACCCAGCTAAAGAGTTCAATGACATGCTCAAAGGTGAATGGCATCAACACATGCCAAATCAAGGGGATTTAGCTAAACCACGCGTCCTCGACACCATGGCGGCATTAAACCGTATGCGTAAATCACAATTCCGCACTTCGAAGTAGCAGCCAAACACCAAAATCGTTATAAAGCGTCTTTTTAAAAGGCGCTTTTTTTATGTCATTTCAAATCCATACACCCAGATTCGTTCTCCGTGATTTCGAATTGAGCGATATTGCGCATTACACTGCTCAATGCCAAGACAAGAAATATCAACGCTTTTACAGTGACGAAGATTGTTCAATAGAGAAGTGCGATGAACTTGTTAAAATGTTTATTGCACAAGCTAAGATTTCACAGAGAAACGCTTACCATTTAGCGATAACGGATCGTGTTACCGGGGAATACCTAGGCATCGCAGGCCTCAGGCTTGAAAACGAAAACCAAGCATCCGTGGGGTGTGGTTTAGTCCGAAATAAGCAACATAAACATGTCGCTCACGAAGCGATGAAAGCCCTTTTAGAATTTGGCTTTCAGCAATTACAAATTCACCGAGCCTATGCAGAAACCATTTCGGACAATATCGCAGCAGTTAAGCTTTGTAAGAGTATCGGAATGAGGCAGGAAGCGGAGCTGATACAGAACCGCTATTTTAAAAACCAATGGTGGAATACAACTATTTTGGCCATTCTCTCGAGTGAATTTCCCCGTTAATGACGTAAAACATGCCACGCTTCGCATAGCACTTTAAATTGTTCACTATCACCATTGTCACGATCAGGGTGCCATTTTAAAGCAAGTTTTCGCCATGTTTTTCTGATGTCCGTCGGCGTTGCATCTTGTGGCAGTTTAAACAAACTCAACGCTTTGGCTCTGTCCATGTCTTTGCCGTTTGTGCTTCCGACAAATTCACGATATCGCGTCCAGAATTCATTCAACAAACGCTTAACCTCGCCCTCTTCAGCCTCATAGTTCTGCCATTGGATATAGTAATCCCGCAGGGGATCATGATGATCCACTTCGTGTCCTGCAACCTGATGTGCGGGCATCAAAACAATGTTCATTGCCTCAACTTGGAGCCAATTATCCGGGTACAGCGTTTCCTGAAGCTGATACAACGCGTTCATGATAAGAAAATTACGCTTAAACAGATCCTTTTCAGGCGAAGCATCAAGAGCAGGTATAAACCCTAGCTCTCCTAAATGCGAAGCTAGTGTATGAACTTTCCATCCAGATGGTGTCTTCTTCAATACTTCAAGAATTGGCCATAGTAGCGGATTTTCCATATAGCTTTGAAAGCAAGCTGTCAGTTCATTTGAGGTGGTCATATATGGTGGATCTCTAGTACATAATTATTAATTGAAAATCACACAGCGTTATTTGTCGAGTTATTGAAGTCTTAGCGGCTCAAAAATGAGATTCTCATCCATCGCAATATGGCTTCATTGGGTATGACTAGCAACTGATAAAATTGAAAAAAGCCTATTTTTCTCCTAAACCTTAGTTGTAGTCCATTTAATAGATCGAAGTGACATGTATTTCACTCGTCAAACAAGAATTCGGTTATATCCAGAGACAAAGATATGGAAGAAAGCTATTGCTTTGCAGAAGAGAGCTCGACGTTAGAACCAATCACGGAAAAGTTCTGGGAAATCCTAGTTGTCGACGATGAGCAAGACGTACACGACGTCACTAACATTGTATTGGGCGACTGTGAGTTTCTTGGTAGAAAGCTACATTTCACACACGCTTATTCAGCCAAAGAAGCTAGAGAGCAAATCGAAAACGCTCCTCACGATTTCGCCGTTATCCTTTTAGATGTAGTGATGGAAACCCGCCAAGCTGGTCTCGATTTAGTAAAGTGGATTCGAGACACTAAAAATAACAAAAGTAGCAGAATCATCTTACGTACCGGACAACCTGGCGACGCTCCAGAAGAGCAAGTTATTCTTACTTACGATATTAATGACTATAAGAATAAAACCGAGCTAACTTCTACGCGCTTGATTACCACAACGTTTGCTGCAATCCGTTCTTACAGCGACATCATTACCATTGAGCAAACCCGCGCAGGGCTAAAAACTATCATCAATTCCACCTCAGATATATTAGTGGAAAACACAAGCGCAACTTGGCTTCAAGGCATATTGCGTCAAATCGTCGCTCTGTTAAAACTCGACGATCTCCATGCCATACATTACGGCGCCTCTCCTGTGGACGGGCAATGGCGGATTGTTGCTACAACAAATGGTGATAAATGTCCTTTAGGTGATGAGCTCTCTTCATATTGTGACGTTGCTCCTGCTCAGTTCGATTTTTTCCGGCCTCGACTACACCATGTAGATAACAACACCTTCGTCCTTCCTATCTCTGTTCATGACTCAAACGGCATCATCGTTGTGAAAAGCAATGAAGAAACTTTAGAACAACACAGAGAGTTGATTGAGCTTTTTATCAAAAGTGCCACCATTGCCTACGACAAAATGTTTCTGATTAATGAAGTGGTTGAAACACAAAAAGAGATCGCCTATCGGTTAGGTGAAGTAGTAGAAACCCGGTCGAAAGAATCTGGTAGCCATGTTAAGCGCTTATCTCTGCTATCCCATTTATTAGCCAAAAATGCCGGATTAAGTGATGACTACGCCGAAAAAATAAAACTCGCCTCTCCTTTGCACGATATAGGAAAGATTGCGATCCCAGACAATATTCTTCACAAACCCGGAAAGCTATCCGCTGAAGAGTGGGAAATAATGAAAACTCATGCCGCAGTTGGCGCTGAAATATTAGCCGGTTCAAACCTCGAGATCTTGCGGATAGCCGCCATCATTGCTTCAAGCCACCATGAAAAATGGGATGGAAGCGGCTATCCCTCAGGCCTAACAGGTGAAGACATACCCATCGAAGGTCGCATTACAGCAATTATTGATGTTTTCGATGCGCTGGCTTCTAAGCGTTGCTACAAAGAGCCTTGGGCAATCGACGATATCAAGCAGCATTTCTTAGAGCAAAAAGGCCAACACTTCGATCCTAAGTTGTGCGATGTCTTTTTGAGTATTTTCGACGAGTGCATTGAGTTAAGAGATGCCTATCCAGATTAACGGGAATTGATATGTCTTCATTAAAAATCACATGGTTACTCGCCTCATTTATTTTATTGCTATCCCCTAACCTTTCTTCTGCTAAACAAACTTTTAGGGCGGATTCGAGTTCTGATAGCGTCACCGATAAATTTCGTTCCGGCTCCCATGTAAAAGTCTATTTACCCAACTTGCCATACATTGCAAGCTCTCACTCAATTAATGCCGGATTGTTAAGACCCGCCAATAATACGCAAGGCTGGGAGTATGACCTTGCAACAAGCCACAAAATCATCTCGCCCAGACTGTATGAGTTTACCTTAAGAAAAGGGGTTAGATTTCAAGATGGCACCCCTTTCAATGCTGATTCTGTCCTTATGAATATTGAATACTTTATGAAGGAGCCCTATACCTTTACCAAGTTATATAAGGTTTTGGATCGAGTAGAAAAAATATCGCCATACGTCATTCGCTTCCATTTAACCGAAGACTATGGGTTATTGTTGTATGACGCAATCTGGCTTCATTTTTATACCAAACCCTATCTAGATAAATTTGGTTGGAACGGTAAGCCTTTTTGCCCAAATCTCGCTGAAGCGGGTCCATATGGCCTAGGACCCTACATTTTAAAAGAAGGTTACATAGAAGGTGATCGGAGAAGTGATAAAGCCGTATTAGAAGCAAACCCATATTACTGGGATAAGAACTCACCGAAGGTCGAAAAAATCACCCTCTATATGAGTCTCAGTCAAGAAGAAGCTAAAAACCTTACGCTATATGAAGAAGGAAAGCTGGACATTGCACCACTCATATTCTCAGATGAACTAGAGACAATATACGCCCCCTATTCTAAGCTCAGTCGGCTTCAATCAACGAACACCTATATCGCTCGTTTTAACCTGTTTAATGGCCACCCAATATATAAAGAGGCAGATATTAGAAAGGCCGTCAATCTCGCGATTGATCAAAATGCTTTAGTATCACTATCTATGAATGGCGAAGGAAGAAGTACTTTTATTTCTGTCCCTGAACAATTGCTTGGCGTAGACAAAGCCATCCGCTCTCTTCCCGAACACGCGCAAAGCCAAGAACCGCCTAATAAAGCGCAAATTGAATCTCTTCTTGCGACCCATAAGCAAAATTACGGATACAAAGCAGAAGAAAAAATCACGCTACGCCTATACGCACAAGAAAGTATGCGTTATATGCTGAATGACATTAAGTTCTTTCTTGAAAAGTACGATTTTGATGTGGAAATCATCATTGCTAAATCAGAGTCGGAAATGTTCATTAATGCCATTGCCGCACATGTAAATCAAAATACGACAGATTTCGATGTCGTCCTTTGGCCTAATTTCGACTGGTTTAGAAATCCTTGGGTATCGTTCTTTATTTATGATACGGCCTCTTCATGGACCACGACGCCTCCTAATGCCGAATTAGATGCTCTTGTGAACAACTTCATTGCTACGCCTTATTCAGCAACCAGTTATCAAAAAGTATTAACTCGTCTGATACAGCATTTATATAACTCAAACTACCAACTCTTCTTACCCAGTCCATACAACATTATCGCGTTGAACAAAGAGATAGTTTTTACGCCACGAACTTCCGCCATTTATCCTTTATGGGAAATCCAGGTCAGTGACTACCATTGGTCAGTGAGAGGAGAGCAACCTTACCCAGAGCAACTCAAACTTCCTATTAAGATTCTTGAATCACAAGGACAATAATATGTCGCGATTCGCAGAAGACAGTCTCTCAAAAAAAATCTTAACCCTTTTTATCATTACGACCAGCGTTTTGATTCTTCAGGGTATATACAACATTTACAGCCTTGGCGATGTGAACGATTCAATAAAAAAAGTTTACGATTCTGTCGAACAGGTCAATGAGAATAATATTGAGTTGACAGGCCCTGTGTCAGAGCTTAGGCAACTCACGATGTTTTTGGTGATGGCTCCGGATGCCGACACAAAAGAGACGATCAAAAAAGACATTCAAATAGACATTGAAAAAATTGAACGCACGTTATCAAACTACCGGACTCAAGCAGGCACGGATACAAAAGCAAACACGCTAGCAAGAAACATTGAAAATGCGTGGGAAAGTTATTATGAAACCGTTTTGAAAACCATTTATTACTCCGAGAAAAACATCCGTATTGCCGAATTTATGCATGTTGCAACCGATGCGAAAGAGTCTTATGAAGAAATGCTGGAAGAGATTGCTCATTTCAACCAACATCTCGTTGAGCGCAGTAATTTGATTTACGCACATGCAGAGTCAAGTTCAAAAGTAGCATTTTGGGCGGTGATCATCACCACCGTAACAGAGGCCCTCATCCTTAAACTCATCTTATTTTACGTCTTAAGCATCGTTAAGAAACGCCTTGATGAGCGCAAAGCTTACTCGATGGAGCTGATGGAGAAAAACAGTCAATTGGAAAACAATATTCATCAATTGCAAACCATTCAAGGCCAATTGATTGAAGCAGAAAAACAAGCCTCATTAAGTAAGCTTGTCGCTGGTGTTGCCCATGAGATCAATACTCCGATTGGTATCGGGATCACCACCTCAACCCATTTGGTCAAGCTAACCAATACCGTGGAAAACAAAGTGGCAACGAACAAGCTTACTAAACAAGATCTCACCGACTTTTTTTCGTCATCAAAAGACATTACCTCAATTTTAATCAGCAACTTATCGCGTGCCGCTGACATTATCCAAAGGTTTAAGCGCCTCTCTTCCGACAACATTCAATCACTTGAAGAAAAACTAAACATTGGCAGCAAGATTAAAGACACCATCATGGCGTTAAGTCCTAACATGAAAGATATCGATATCCAGATGGACAATATTCAAGATATCGAGGTGAAAACAGACTCTGGTGCGATTTACCACACGATTTCTAACCTTGTCTTGAATGCCAAAAACCACGCTTTTGAAGATATAGAAAAACCTAAAGTTGTGATTCGAATGGAAGAGTTTGAACACGATAAAGTGGTCATTACCGTGAGCGATAACGGAAAAGGAATGAACCAAGACATACTTGGTAAAATATTTGACCCGTTCTTCAGTACTGCAAAAGAAAACGGGGGAACCGGGCTTGGCTTGTCGATTGTCTACAATGTACTAGCAAGAATAAATGGCAGTATAAAATGTGACAGTCAACCGGGGAAAGGCACAATGTTTACCATTGAAATCCCCGGTCCAGCCAAGCTTATAGAAGATGCTTAAATGACACCTAACTCGCGAAGGCGTTCCATCAAGTAGCTATCAGCAGTGTAACGCTCAGACAGAACGACTTCTGGCTTGGGATGAAGAAAAAGTGGCAATGAAATTCGAGAGCTTTCCTGCTTCTCACCTGTCGGGTTAATAACGCGATGAGTTGTAGACGGAAAATACCCTCCTGAGGCTTCTTGTAACATGTCGCCGATATTGATGATAAGGTTGCCAAAGTCACATGGTACATCTAACCAATCGCCATCTTTACCCAACACTTGGAGCCCAGGCTCATTCGCAGCCGGAAGAACGGTCAGCAAATTGATATCTTCATGAGCCGCAGCACGAATTGCACCTGGCTCTTCATCCCCGGTCATTGGTGGATAATGTAAGACACGAAGCAATGTTTTGTTGCTACCCTCAATCATTTCAGAAAGAGCAACTGAGAATTTATCTTGAATCTCTTGTGGAGCATGCGCTTCTACCCAGCCTAATAGTTCCAGGGCAAACAAGTTTGCTCGTTCATAATATTCAAGAATTTGCTCTTTTAGCTCAGCTGGAATTTGTCCCCATGGGTAGATATGAAAATACTCTTTGATATCTTTGACCGAATGCCCTTTCGCTACTTCAGATACTGTCGGTGGAAAATACCCATCTTGAGTTTCTACGTTAAAGTGAAACTCGTTTTTCCTCTCTGACATAAAAAACTGATACCAGTTTTCATAGATGGACTCGACCAATTCTTTTGGAATTGGATGATTTTTTAAAACCCCAAACCCTGTTTCACGTAATGAGGTAACAAATTGCTTCGCTGCATCTTCAGCAAGATAATCAACAGTTTCCAATTTCATAGCTTTACTTCTAAGTTTTATTGTTTGAATTTCAAGTCGCAGAGTCTATTTGTTGCAGCTATGTAAATCAAACTTTAATGAATCGTACTCTCACTAAAATAACTTGATTGTGTGGTTTCTATACTTTTCAACACCAATCGTTAATTCTTTAAATTACAACCACAATTGAACAGTGTTTTATTGTATGTCATGATGACCTCAACTTTTAGAATGGCATAATGGATAGTTATGACAACAAACTCACCAGCCCCCTTAAAATGGCTAACGCTACTTTACAGTTTCGTTTTGGCTTTCTCAGCAATAGCACCTCATTCAAGAGCAGTATGGATCGCGGAGGTCATACCTGCCCTTTTGATACTAGGATGCATTTGGTTAATTACCTACAAATCTGAACCTTTGACGAAAACTGCCTATTTGCTCATGTTTGTATGGCTAATACTTCACACCATCGGTGCCAAGTATACATTTGCAGAAGTACCATTTGATTGGTTCAACCAACTCATAGGTTCTGAAAGAAATAATTTTGATCGAGTTGCTCACTTTTCGATAGGTTTGTATGCATACCCAATCGCAGAGCACTTGCTGAAAAGCAACAAAATGTCCCCTGCTTACGCAGTTTTGTTTGCTATCTTCGCTATCATGTCACTTGCTGCTGGCTATGAAATTATAGAATGGTGGTATGCGGCTTTGGCTGGCGGTGATGAGGGTATCGCCTTTTTAGGTTCTCAGGGCGACATCTGGGACGCTCAAAAAGACATGCTTATGGATACCCTTGGTGCAATTACTGCGCTTGCTATATTTCTGCTTCAACGACGGGTGTTCTCTTCTAACCACGTTAGGTAAGGATTAAAACCTTGGGTAAACGGAACTTGGACGATTTGCGGGACATCATAATCATGTGACTCGACAATACATCGCTCAAGTTCCATATAACACTCATTTGTGGTTTTCATAATGATTAGAAATTCTTCATCAACACAAAGCTTGCCCTCCCAAACATAGTGGCTTTGAATCGACATAGTTTGAACGCATGCCGCTAGTTTTTCAGTCAATACATTTGAAATGATTTTCTCTTTATTTGATGCACAATTCGTTGTCGTTAACACCATGCAGAACCCAGTATCCATATTTCCTCCAAACTTACGTGTATTCACATACGACCAAAGAACAATAACCCCAACAAATATCAATACAGCATTAACATAAATTAAACTTATTAATGATATTTAACTCATCAACTAGTGGATTAATCCTTATAATTGGCGTTAGGAAACCACATTTTATGAGTTGACTCTCATACTTCACTGAAACGTCCTAAGTTAGCCCAGTGTACTAGCATCTTAGACTAAAATTGAATTGTAACGAAAGAGTCGAGCTATTAAGCTGAGAACCAATAAAAATATTAAACTAATTCGACTAACATTCTTCTATTGCTGCTGGAGAATCTATGAAAATCAAGCAACTAAAAAATATAAAGACGTTGTGCTGCCCGCTCTGCGGTAGTGAGGACTATTTGCTTTCAGAAAGTGACGATATGTTGTGTGCTGAATGCGGATCTTTTTTTAATGATGTTACCCATATTAGCCAGATATACAGCAACACCATTAAACCCATTCCAAATATGTACAATACAACACCAGCCGCTTGTCATTGACATATTTTACTAGCCTATAAATTAGAGAAGACTTTCTAGCTCTTGCAGGTTTTTAATCTGAACAACCTCTTCTGGAGGTTGTTTAGAGCTAAAGCCAAGTAACTGAACTGTTTTAACCCCGGCTTTAATCCCTGCCTCCAGCCCCTTCGGGGTATCATCAACGTATATACATTCTTCTAATCGAAATCCCATGGCCATCGCCGTATAAAGTACCAAGTCTGGATCTGGCTTCCAGCTATTTGTGTCAAAGGCAGAGAAAATTCGATCGCCAAAATAGGACCTTAACCCTGTAAGTTCGAGCGCATTTTCAATCTTAGTTTTCGGACCATTTGATGCAACACAAAACTCGATTCCTCTACGCTTTAGAACCTCTAACAGCTCAATCGCTCCAGTCATCGGTTTTAAGTGCTCAGCAAACAAACGATCAAGATGTTCTCTATATACAGGCTCTAACTCATCCACTGAAACTGCCATGTTCAGGCGTTCCCGCGTGGTAGATAAGATATCAGCAAGTTTCCCACCTTCGAAATGTTCCATTGCATCGGCAATGGTCATTTCAGCGCCATATTGATTAAACGTATCCCTGATCGCTTCACAACAAAGGCGTTCGCTATCAACAAGGGTGCCATCACAATCAAATATTACACAGTGTGTTTTGTTCTCAGTCATGTTAATACCCTCGTTCGTATCTTTTTCTGAAATACTATTCTGTATTTTTCCGATGGAAACGATGGAGTTAACAGTTTGCAAAACTATTTATCGGCAAAGATGAAAAGTACCGTATATGTCACTAGTTTTAGTTGAGAATTGAATGAGATATCGCCAAGAGTTAGCTATAACCTAACACTCTACGTAGACATGTTCCGGGGTTTCGCCTTCGGCTTTGAAATATGAGATTAGATTTGATGCAAACGCGCTAGTATCAGAACAAGGTGATACTAAGTCAGATATCAGCATATCGTTGCCACTTCGCGTTACAATCGCCGCCGCAACGGGTTCGTTGCTATGGAAACCCATATATAGGCTACATGGCTCGCTGAAGATGATTTGAGTAAGAAATTCGACAATCAAGGCTTGATCATTTTCGCTCTTCCAGCGTTTCGCTTGGAGTAATGCAAACATGACAGTTAGCCGATGGAAATCGACAAGATGGATTTCTTCTACGTCCGCTTTCAATGTACTTTGGTTGTATACCTCATAGCTTCTCGATTCTACCCATCGTTTGTATAGCTCTTTACCTTTTAAACTCTCTTTCGTTGGGAACGCCACATCAATATGATGATATAACCAATCATTTTTTATATGCACGATAGAAGGAACTGATTTGGACATATGCGACCCATTGAATTATTACGTTCAATGGAGGTTAAACGTCGGCTTGGTAAGACTCAAGTAAATTATTCGTCTTATATTTTAATTGAACCAATAATAAGCACTTAAAACTGATATGCTTAGCAATGTGATAATCCAACCGGAATACAACAATGATAAAAAAAATCGCTCTAATTTCAGTTCTTGCTTTCGGATTAGCTGGCTGTGACAGTGGTGAAGTGGGTGACGTAAGTCTTGGCTTATTTACCATGAAAGACATTAAACTTAACCATATGCAAGACCCTATTGTAAAAGGGGTAACTTGCCATGTTGCTTCAATTGAAGCCGACTTCAGCCTTGCTGACCCAAGTGATAGCTCTATCTCTTGCCGTCAAACAGGGGACATTACACCAGAGATGATTGCAGAAATCGACAAATCAAAAAATGGCGAAGTTGTTTTCAAAAAATCGAAAAGTGTATTTTTCAAAGCCATGAAAATTCGCCGCATTTTTGATGTTGAAAACCAAACACTGATGTACCTGTCATACTCGACTAAAGAAACTTCAGGTAGTTTCAAACATAGCTTGTCGACCGTACCTCTATGGGGAACAAAAGCATACGGTGCTTTCAAAGAGCAAAAATAAGCCTCTTTACTCACTCATAGTGCCAGATGTTTGATCTGGCACTTTTGTGTAAATAAAATGAAAGCAATCTTTTCTGGGTGTGATATCATGCGGCAAAATTTCCAACTCCACTCTCTAAAATGAAGTTTCCTGGACAGCGTAAATCCAAGCACTATTTTCCTACTCACGCTCGTGACCCTTTAGTCAACCAAATCAAACAAACACCAAAGCTACATCGCCCTATTATTGTCGGCGTAGGTCAAACGATTGTTGATATCGAGGCTCGTGTCGATGATAAGTTCCTTGAAAAATATGAGTTAAGTAAAGGTCATTCTCTGGTACTTGAAGAGAGTAAAGCAGATGCACTGTATGATGAGCTTGTTGAAAAAGGCTTGATCACACATCAATATCCTGGCGACACTATTGGCAATACGTTGCATAACTACTCTGTATTGGCTGACAGCAAGTCGGTCCTGCTTGGTGTCATGTCTAGGAATATCGAAGTTGGCTCTTTTGCGTATCGTTACCTTTGTCGCACTTCTTCACGCATGAACCTAAACCACTTACAGATGGTTGAAGGCCCTATTGGACGTTGTTATACGTTGATCTCTCAAGATGGTGAACGCACATTTGCGATTAACGAAGGACACATGAACAAGCTTCACCCTGATAGCGTGCCAGAAGAGGTGTTTGATAAAGCATCCGCATTAGTTGTCTCATCATATCTGATGCGTGGGAAACCTGAAGACCCAATGCCACAAGCCGTTGCACGTGCCATTGAAATTGCAAAAAGTAAAAACGTACCTGTTGTACTAACGTTAGGTACTAAGTGGGTCATAGAAGGCAATGCAAAGTGGTGGCAAGACTACATAAAAGAGAACATCACGATTGTTGCAATGAATGAAGAGGAAGGTGAAGCGCTAACTGGCGAAAAAGATCCTCTTCTAGCTGCAGACAAGGCATTGGAATGGGTAGACCTTGTATTATGTACAGCTGGCCCTGTTGGTTTATACATGGCAGGCTATACCGAAGATTCTGTTAAACGTGATACTGAGTTACCGCTATTACCAGGTAACATTCCTGAGTTTAACAAATATGAATTTAGCCGTGCGATGCGTAAGCAAGATTGTCAATCACCAATCAAAGTTTACTCACATATTGGACCATACCTTGGTGGACCGTTAGAAATTAAAAACACGAACGGAGCTGGAGATGGTGCTCTATCAGCATTGCTTCACGACATGGCTGCAAACAGCTACCACGTGACCAATGTTCCTAACTCTTCAAAACACGATGCGCCGTATCTTACTTATTCCTCTTTGTCACAAATTTGTAAGTATGCAAACCGTGTAAGCTATGAAGTACTTACTCAGCACTCTCCTCGCCTATCGAGAGCGCTACCTGAAAGAGAAGATAGCCTAGAAGAAGCCTACTGGGACAGATAACAAAAAGAGCCGCTAAAGCGGCTCTTTTTCGTTTAGTGGCCAGAATTCAAGCTGCCCATCTATTACCATAATGCAATCCATTCCTGCGGCATGCGCTGCTTGTTTTCCCAACTCTGTATCTTCGAATACCACACACTGCATTTTAGTCAAACCCATTATTGCTGCGGCTTGTGCAAATGTGTCTGGATGAGGTTTATGATGATTTACATCACTCGCTGTGACTAAAGCATCTAACTTCTCAAGGAAATTGAATCTATCAAGCAAACGCTCGGCATTGACTCGCTGACTTCCTGTCCCTACTGCGATTTTTTTCTTTCCGCAAAACTCTGAAAAAATATCGGACGTACAGCCAATTATGCCACCATGATCTTCTAAACTTGAAAATGCATCCATCTTATATCTTGAAACCATTGCAGCATCTAACGCTAAATCATATTTAGCATTCACTTCCATGACAATTTTATTACTCGGCATTCCTCCTAAACCATGTATCCAAGAAGCGTTATAAGGAAAATTAAAGTGACTTGCGGTCATTTCCCAAGCCAACAAATGAGCAGGCATGGTATCAATCAAGGTACCATCCATATCAAAGATCAAGCCTTCGTATTTTTTTAACTTATTTTTCACTTACGGTGCCCTGTCAAGTAATTCATTTCATCAATTAATTACACCAAACTCTTAATAATCAATAATAATATTGATAAACTAGTGATTAATAACTAACATTTTAGTGAAGTATTTCTACTCACAGATCGAATGAAATTATTAGGTAATCTCATGAATATTAAACAAAAGCTGTATTCATTGGGTGCGATTGCCGTTTTAGGTGTTGTATCTCTTTTGGCAACTACCACGCATTTTGCACAATCGACATCAGAACTTAAACAAGCTAACCAACTGGTTACTGAGCTAGAAGTTCGACTTCTGAATCTCCGGAGAAACGAAAAAGACTTTTTATTACGTAAAGACGCTAAGTATTTAGATAAGTTTGACAAGAATGTCGATATCTTTTTGGGACTTGAGGCACAACTCGCTGATATTCTTCAAAACCAATCACTACCATCTAGCCAGCAGCTAAAAAGCGATCTTCTTTCTTATCAAAAAGGATTCCAAGATTTAGTCGCTGCATTCACAGCTCACGGCCTTAAAAGTGAAGATAAGTTGCTTGGGGCATATAATGACGCTCTAAGTTCTGCTAAATCAAACCTTAACAGTGATCAATTGCTGTCATTGATTTCATTTGATGAAAAAGTTCATCAAGGAGAGCTAGACAAGTCTCTCATTCCTTTCGCCCAGGACAATCTAGTGAATACGGCGACTCTGTTAGTTGATCAGAAGATTAGAATTGGCCTTAAGTATAATGTTGGTCTTTTGGGTGATACTAGAGCCCTATCCCATACCGTAGAAACCCAGTTCAAAGAATTTAACAAAGCATTAAAAACTCAAAGTGAGCAAGCAGAAGAGCAAGCCTTCTTTATTAGACAAATTGTTACTGCAATTGTTGTTCTATTTATTGTTGGTTTTATTCTTCAAATAGCTCGCTCAATAAACCTTCAAGTCGCCGCATTACTAAGAATAATTCAAGAAATTGCTCAATCAAATAATGTTTCCTTAAGATCAGATTTGAAAGGTAATAATGAACTCGTATCAATAGGCAATTACTTTAATAAATTACTTGATAAGCTTGAGCAACTTATTTCTGGTACACAAGAAAAGTCTGCAGGATTATCCCAAAGCACTAGTAATATGCATGAAGAGCTGCAATCAGTAATTGAGCAATTTCATGCTCAAGCTAATCATACGTCTACCATGGCGACATCAGTACAAGAGATGGTTTCAACCATCAACGAAATTTCAGAAAGTACATCGATTGCCGTTGAAGGTGTTCAGCAAGCAGCAGTCAATGCTAAGCATGGTCGTGATGTTGTAGAAACAACCGTTAAAAATATTGACGAGCTTTCAACAACATTAGGTGAAAGCCAGCACTCCATTAGTTCATTGAACGAGCATGTCGATAAAATTGGGGATGCAGTTAACATCATCCAAGAAATTGCAGAGCAAACTAACTTACTTGCGTTAAATGCAGCGATTGAGGCAGCTCGTGCGGGTGAACAAGGGCGAGGCTTTGCTGTTGTGGCTGATGAAGTTCGTGCACTAGCAAGCCGAACTCATCAATCAACTGAAGAAATAACCAAAGTTGTCACCGCAATTCAATCCCAAATGTCGACAGTAGTAACGAACATCGACCAATGCAACGAACAAGGACAATCCACGCTGTCAGCATCACAAACACTGGATGATAGCTTGAGTCAAATCATTAGCGATATGACAAATATTCAAGCAAATTCTGAAAGAATCGCCTCTGCAATTGAAGAGCAAGGGATTGTAATGAATCAAGTCAGTGACTCGATTACAGAACTAAATACGATTTCTGAAAACAATATGAATTCTGCACAACAATGTTTAAGTGAAGTCGATATTGTATCTGACCAAGCAAAACAAATGGATCATGCAGTCGCTGAGTTTAGGACTTCGTAAGACCGATTAGAAAAAACGCCTTAAAGATTTATATTCTTAGTGCATATACTCACTTTAGCATCAAACTCACTTTTTCGAATAGGCACCTCTTTGCTTTCTATTACGGATTTACCTTTCTTTTCCAAAAAATCATAATCATATGACGCTGTTTTTCCACCACTATAGAAATACTGAACGATATCAATGCTTTCTTTATTTTTTGAAATAACACATAAAAACTGCTTTTTTTCATTCAAAAACAAACTCTCACCATTTATAAAACTATTTTCTGAGAATTTTCCAAGCTGATTTTCATACAAAAACACAGTATCACTTGAATTAGAATCATTTAATTCCTTTATAATTAAATCTTCAAATCCATCAAAGTTAACATCGACTAATTTATAGTTATAATCAAGAAACCCTGGCTCCACCCACGCAGAAATTTTTTGTGTTTGACCTGTATTCCATTTGACAGTAATTAATTGTGAAGAGATATCAATACCTAGTACTCTTTTATTGATCGATTCAGTGCTCGCACTCGCAAATATAAATGGCGAAGCACAGAAAAATAAAGCTATGAAAGCAACATTTAAATATTTCATATACTAATTACCTTTTTTGCCACTTCTAATTTTTTAATCCTATCAGCCATATGGTTGGGTTCTTTATCTCGATCCGCATATACAGGATTAGTTTGTTTTCTCCATCCATTTACATAAACAGATACCCAAAAAATATCATCACGATCTGCTGTAGAATTCAATTTCGGTCTAATATACTTCCAATAATAAGCGGAATACAAACATGCAATATCAATATTAGATGCAACTTGCTCAGCAAGAGCTGTACTGCTGGTAATGTCCAAATTTTCGCAATCAGGATGGGTGTTTAAGTATTCTTGGCATTCCCTATAATTCCCTCTTCCTTTGAAACACTTACCATCTCCAACCTCAGTATTACCTAAGTTTAGATTTCCCCCTAAATATGTTCCATCAGAAATCTCTTCCATACATGAGCTACTTGAGCAAGAAAGTGCGTTATACGTAAAGGTGTATTTATCTCAAACATTGTCATCGCTCGGTTGATAGGGTCAACAAACTTTTCCACCTTTCATAGCTAACATCTGACATCCAAATTAAGTTATCAATTCTTGATTTTTCATGCTTAATCAATCTCTTAACTCTTTGGTTGGCATACTGTTAAACCAGCTTGTCTAAAAATGCTTTTTCATCTGATTTGACTGGCCACTCACTTTCATGCTTGGCAACAATGTATTTGCAACTATCCCATGGCGTTAAATTTGCGATGATACCAGAATCAGGAATATCTTCTTCTCCCACATTCAGTTTTTGAACCAATTCCTTATAAAAGGTCGAGGATTCATTTTAATTTAGGAAACCATTAATATCTCAACGTCTTCAATAAACTTCAGTTCTTTTAAGGTGGTGCATTCCTCATTTTTACCCAAGAATGCATCCGCGAAATAGGCTGGTGGCTTATCTACTGAAAACACCTCAAATTGCACTTGATGCCGAGTCTAAAGTTATCAGAGAACTCTCTATTCTTGAGTGTATCGTTTATTGAATAAGATACTCTGTTTGTTAAGAATGCACTTAAACTAAGCAGTACCAAAATTAGGATAGAAAAATTAGTTTTTTAAGCATTATATGTGGATCAGTCTTTGAACATCTTATTAAACTCATTTAAAGCAAAACCATATACTCTAGCATTTTTATCTTTGATAGATATAACTTCATCTGGAACAGACTTTAACTTGATTTGACTATCAAAGTAAAAGAACCAAAAACTCTTAAGCTCTCGGTCTGCTAAGCGATTCAACTCTTCTATTGCAGTATTTTGGTAGGAGGTTAAAAATTTACGTATCAGGTACTGCAGGTAGGCGACATTATCTATTTGCCAATGACCGTTTACACCTAGCTGGAACATATTGGAGTATTGGTTCTTTGATACAGTAAGTTTGAAAAACTGGTCAAGGTAATCGTACGACTTTTCATTTCCTGCGAGTAGACCGTCTGTGCCTGAGTCTGTTTCGGAATAACCAAATATTGCGAAGAAACGGTCAAAGTTTTTTGGGAAACACTGATAAAAGCGTTCCTGATTTCTTGCAACATCATCATTTTTCTCAATCATACTGTATGCCGATTCGATACAGGTTACATCGGATGCAAGACTATAAGGCTTTACTGGCTGTGCAGATGCAGAGAGAGATAGTGCTAAAGCCGGTAACAACAGCACGGTTCTGATCTTATTACTAGTCTTCATGTATAGCGTTGAATACAATGAGAAACCCTCACTTGCGATGAAAAATTTACTGAGCTATTACTGAACTGCTAACCGTCACCTAGAGAAAAGATATTAATTTGGCTCTTTTTGTTAAGGAAGTTGGTAATTTTCAACTGAAGATTACTAACTAGTAAGTAAAATCTAGCTTGGAAAATGAACCCTTGGGATCACCAAGCAATATAGCTCGATCATCCATGATCATTTGGTACTCTTTTTGGCCGCCTATAACAAATTCATAGTCACCTATAAATTGAAAGTGGTTACTCTTCTGAAATGTATAGATATAACCTAGTTCACTAATCGATTCCAACCCTGATTCAAAGTACCTTGCACGAATCACAATTAGTTCATGATAGGTGCTCTGACACTTTTCTACTGATATCGTACTTTCAGCATCGTCTAACATGCTTTGTTCTGTTGATAATTTTTTATCATTAACGACAAGAGTCATATTGGTAGAAGGGAGCTTAATTTCTACCTGAGGGAGGTAATAAAGGTCACTGTATCCAAATACCCCTTCCGACGAGATTGAAGCCTTTATGTTTGGAACAACAACAAAGCTATTCTTTTTTGTCTCGTATACCGAAGAACACTCGCTACTAGTTACTAAGTTGTTAACAAAGACCTTAATAACCATTGTACTCATAGCTATTAAGGTGAATGTGGTACAGAGCACCTTACTTAGCCTTGTTCATAACTAGCTTTTGTATCATCTTGAGATTTCTTGTCATCGTTTGTTAATTAAGGGACATCTACATTAAAGAATTATATATCCCCTATACTTATATAAAAGCTCAGTTTTTTAGTGTATAAGCCAAAATAACTATCATCAGCTTGAATAGAAAAATCATACTCAACGGAATCTGTTGGACTTTTAATTACAACTTTATCAGATGAAAATGACTCAGATTTTTAAATATCAATTAAACCAACAAACATATCCTCATTGATTTTTAGATGGTGCTTAGATTTAATTTTATTAAATATATTAAAAAAGTTATTCGCTATGTCTGGGTAATGCCTACTGTTGTAAAATCACTCAATCTGAATGTTACTCATAACACATGTTTTTTTGATGTACTATTGCTATATCTCCCGTATCATTAACTATAAACTGCCTTTCTGTAAGCTCTTGGCTATCTTCATCAACGGACGTTAGTCTTTTACTAAAAAGTCTGAATTAATATCTACAAAAGGTACATTACAATCAAGTTTAGCACTTGCTCCAAATGATGTAAGTGTAAGGAAAATTGCCAAAAAAAATCGCATTACTTAGAGTCCCTATATGTTTACCTCTATATGCCAACATCTATTTTACTTATTGGTTCGTCAATGAACCTCAGTTTTCCTTCGTTTTCCATAGCGCGAAACTGATTAGAAATCTTGTTAATAGGTGACTTGTCATAGTTATTTGCATTCAACATTGAGTTTACGCCCAAGTCAATAATATTTACCTTTTCGTACTCATCAAAGGTTGTACAGTGCTTAGATACTTTTTTCCCGTTTCGCAATAAGCTTTCAATTTTGCTTGTCATAAGATCAATAACATTCGTCGTCGCATAATTTTCTTTATAAACTGTAAGTACAATGTCGCCGATTTGCCCATAGAGTTTGAATTGGCTAGCTAAATATTGAAGACCGATTCGAAAAAAGCGC
The DNA here is from genome assembly GCF_050113695.1 of Vibrio sp. TRT 17S01. Classification (NCBI taxonomy): domain Bacteria; kingdom Pseudomonadati; phylum Pseudomonadota; class Gammaproteobacteria; order Vibrionales; family Vibrionaceae; genus Vibrio; species Vibrio sp. TRT 17S01. Next base: position 474,490 of record NZ_JBNJOG010000003.1, read on the forward strand.
CTGGCTCTTGCTAGGCGTTTTTTAGTCAAACTTCGTTTTTAACGCTGCTTCAATCATTGCCTCAAAAGGATAAGCGGACAATGGGAGGGCTCCCTGTTGTAAACTGTTGGTATATTCACCAGACACATAATCACTCTTAACTGGCGTTTTACAACTTAGCTGGAGATCACCAATAGTTATACCTTCCATCCAATGTTCTTCCCCATAATCCCCCATATAGGCACTATATAGAATCTCTTCATTTGAGAAAGTTAATGATATGAAATTATATATTTTCTCGGAATAGTGATTAACTTTGACTCTATATTTTGGTTCGCTCAGTTCTTCAGGTATAAGTTGTTGGCTTTCTGTGCCTCTTGTCATTCTCCACTGAACATACCCGCTGCCAGGTGAAGAGTTACCTTTGGCACATATTGCTACTTTATAACCATTTTCCAATTCGCAGCTAAAATATGTTTGTTCATTTACGTTACATAATGCTACGGCACTTACAGAGGTGCTAGTAAACAACGCAATTCCACTAGTTAAAGTTGTCATCTCAATACACCTAGTTCAATTATATTTTTAAACCTTAATTCGTAGCTATCAGTAGCTTTATTTATAATTTTAGTTCTTTCAAGGTGGTACAATCCTCATTTTTTACAAGGAAAGCGTCTGTGAAGTACGCTGGTGGCTTATCAACTGAAAACATCTCAAAATGCACTTGACACCGAGTTCAAAATAGTTCAAGCACTTGCAAAACAAAGCCCCGCACTTAGTAGGGCTTTGTTATAATTATTCTTTGTATAGTATGCTAATAGCGTTCAACTATTTCGAAAATGATTTGCAAACATCTGACTGAAGAGCAATGGCAACCAACTTTTCACCATATGATCGTAATACTAATGGTGTTTGCGAATGATAGTTACCTTGCTTCGCTTTATCTAGAAAACAGATATATAAACTATCTCCCTTTGTCTTGAACAGCTTAATAGAATATAGCCAATATTCATCTTCCAATCGAATTTCATGCTCTGTGAAAATGGGAGGAGGTAATTGTTCAAACTCGGATAAAAAAGTTTCATTGCCAGACCGCATAGGCATTAGAGAACTATTGAAAGTAGTAATATCCAGCTTGCTATAGATATTTTCTAAATTCGAAGAGCAAGATAAAGTCGAGAAAAAAATTCCAATTATAAAAATAAATGATTTCATAGTAGTTCCTTAATTAAAGAGGCTTCCTTTTTTCGTCTAGTGGGGTAGCTCTCCTTGAAATCCATCAGATTATTATACATAGAAAGTCTTTTGATCTTTGAGATGTGATCAAGAGACAGGCAGTATGCGGGGCTTTGATTTGAAGGTTAAGGCATCGATATCATTGACTCGAAGAACTTGATAATTTTTCTATTTTCAGCAATGAGGCATTCATTGAAAACTACAAATTCTGCATCGGTTCCATGGGATTCAAAAGATACTAATTCACACTTGTTATTTGCCATCGTGTTCCATGATCCCAAAAGGGCATTGATTTGTGATTTTTTTTCAGGAAAGTATTCTAATACTTCCGAATGCAGCTCATTTATTTGGTTAGATACGATCTTCAATTCTACTTTATATCCATCATTAATTTTTATTAGTTGCTCCTGTTCCGTTTTATTGAAAGCAGCAGTTGCACAAGTGGAAAGTACTATCAAGGTAAGAGTTAGATTAATTTTTCGCATATTCAGCTCTGATTTTTACTCGTTCTGAGGGGACGTTTGTCCAATTCTTCTTATCTGCCAATTTATTGGATAGACTAATGAGATCTCCATTATAGGCATCAGTTTGTACGATCTTTCTAGATGTTGGGGTGTAATCACCTCTAAATCTTAAGTCAACCAATAAATCTCGTATTTTTTGTGGGATAGCCCCCCACGCTTCATCTGGGTTTATATTTTTATTAGGGTGGTAAGCTTTCAGTGTTATTGTTTTCTTGCTGATCCTTGATACATCCTTTTCTAACCGACCATAGACATCATTAAATAACAAAAACTGTTGTTTTCTTGTAATGGCTGATGACTTGATTGTGGAAGAGGCTGAATCATAATACTGTTTAGCTTCTGACCCTTTCTTACCTTGCGCACCTAAGAGCCATTCTGACAGCTCGTTTGAGACACCCGCAGCATTTAGATCTGTTGACGCTGAGGTTTGTTGTCCTAAATCGTAACCTCGACCAATCGTGACCCCACTGTTGCCCCCTGGCCAATGTATAGTTCTAGAGAAATAAATACTAGAGTTATTGTCATTCCCTTCAGCATCAAAAGTTAATTGGCCTTTAGGTACAACTAACCATTTCAAATCCATTTCATCATTATCCCACCCTTCAACAAGTGCCTCATCTAGCCCAAGAATCGTTCCTTGCCCTGTGATTCCATCAACAGCTCCGATTTCATAAGCAAGATGGGTTTGGTTAGTTGGCTTATAGTTTTCTTGGAACAGCTTAACTTGACGTTCAGTTGTGGAGCCATAGTCGCCATCTACGCCAAATCTACCTAAATCAAAACCTAGTTTTATCAATGCTTGCTGAATATATTCAACCTCTTGCCCTTTCGAACCTTTTTTATAGGAAGCGGACTCACGGTTTGCGAGTTTGTCTAAGATTAAAGATTGCTTTAAAAGCGGGGATTTCAACCTTAACGCTGCCTCCTCTGCTACCTCTGAACCGGGTTCATCCGATGTTCCTTTACTCTGAGACGCCGAAACTTCCGCATTGTTAATACCAATAACCTCTTTATTTAGTAACTCAATCTCTGAGATAACCCGTACATCTGCACTTCTTTGCGATGCTAAGATATCAGCTTGTGTTAATTCTTCCGGAGTCGCTAACTCTTTAAGTACATTGGGTAATTCAGCTTGTTGACCCGCATATCCACTTCCACTACCCGCACTGCCACCAGAATTTAAGTTAATTCCTGCACCCACCATGTGCACACCAGCAGGGTCTATTTTTACAAAGCTACCTGCTGCTTTTACCGTAATTTCTGAGCCAGCCTCTATAACTACTTTTTTACCTGCTTTAACATGGATCTGATTTGCAGCCTCGTTAACCCAAACTTTGCCGGTTTTTACGTGTAGAGAACCGTCCACAATAAGTGTTTTGTTAGACGTTACCTTTTCGCGAGACTCACCACCTACCGTCATATGTTGATTATTCTTCACTTGGGTAAAGCTGTCATTCTCCACCGTCAGGTGCTTATCATGCTTAATGTGTGTGGTGTGGTCGTTCTTGATTTCTGCATCGAAGTCTTTCTGAGCATGCAGGTAAACCTGCTCTACCCCCGCTTGGTCTTCAAAACTAATTTCATTAAAGCCACTGCCTTGATGAGTTTCACTGCGTATCACGGTTTTGGTTTTATTGTCTGGCAGTGTGTAAGGCGAGGTGTTGGTCGCATGATAGGTGCGCCCAGTGATGATTGGTTGGTCTGGATCACCGTTTAGGAATGAGACAATGACTTCATGACCAATACGAGGGATTGCCATCATGCCGTATTGACTACCGGCCCAGCCTTGTGAGACGCGTACCCAGCATGAGCTCTTGTCATCCCCATTCGAGTAGCGGTCCCAAGGGAAGTGGATTTTGACTCGGCCATGTTCATCACAAAAGATTTCTTCCCCTTCAGGGCCCACGACAGTGGCTATCATCGGGCCATCCACCTGAGGTTTACTTTGTGGGGTAGCCTGCCAAGTGATGTTCGCGGGCACCAGCTTGAACTGGTTGGTGTAAGTGGTGGTACCGTTGCCCCCTTCTTCTTCCAAAGCTTGATGCTGAGTCCCTTGGTGGTGAACCTGAACCACTAACCAGTCTCGGTTTAATGCCGTATCAAGGTGCTCTTGCAGGTCAAACTTGTAACCGGACTGAAGCTGTGGGTGGTTACTTTTCCCGGTTGCAGTATGGGCGTCGCGTCTGAGGTAGTCTAAGCGGATTTGGTTAAACGCTTTGCCATTGTCATCGTCTTTAAAACGTCCCGGCGCATCAAAGTGTTCATACACGTCAGTGCGTTGGTAAGCCATCTCAGTGCCAAGGGCTTGTTGCTCAAACCCATAAGTGGGCTTTTTAAAACTGTAGTCTTTTAATGCGGTATGACTGACTTCCGTTTGAGTGTGGGTTTCTAATTGAGAGATGTAAGGCGTATCGATGGCGCCGCCACTTAATACGTTGTAAGGAATTGGTAAACCAAGTTGAGGGAGGCTTTCACTGGAGTCGGTAAACAGCAGGGTGTGTTTACCTTCTTCATGGATAAAGCTGTACACCAAGCCTTCTTCGGCTGCTAAGCGATGGAGAAAGTCTAAATCGGTCTCTCGGTATTGAACACAGAACTCACGTTGGGCACAGTCACGCTTTAGGGAAAAGGCATAGTCGTTAATCCCCATTTCCTGAAGCAGAACAGAGAGAATTTCAGGGACGGTTTTTAACTGGAAGATACGGCTGTTATGGCGTAGGGATAAACGTTCAAGGGCAGGAACTAAGGTTAAGGCATAGAAGGTGTGATGATGGCCAGTATCACCTTTAGTGAAGTTACGGGCAATGCCATGAACCCGTTGAACAATCTGACCATTGAGTTCAATTTCCAACTGAATGGCTTTATCCACCACTTGGTCTGCGGTGAGGTTAGCTTTGCGACTGGCCAGTGCCAGTTCATATCGGTAACCGTGACACAGGCTGCCATCATTCAAGCGACTTTGAGAAAGGGAGTCACTGCCATGATATTCCCGAACCACTAAGGTGCCGTCTTCTAGCCCATCGACGCGCAGATTGAAATTCAACGTTG